>JAFTSG010000014.1 GCA_017467445.1 Clostridia bacterium
AATGGAAAGCTTTAAGATCGAAAATTTAAGTTTTACTTATCCAAACAGGACGGATAAGGCACTTGATGATATAAACTTTACTGTTAATCAAGGTGAGTTTGTTTTGCTTTGCGGTAAATCGGGATGCGGTAAAACTACGCTTTTAAGATTATTAAAATCAACGCTTGCACCACACGGCGAAATAAGTGGAAATATCTGTTTTAACGGCAAACCTCTTGCGGACTACGATACCAAAGAACAAGCATCAGGCATTGGTTTTGTAATGCAGAATCCCGACAATCAGATTGTAACGGATAAGGTATGGCACGAGCTTGCATTTGGACTTGAAAGCCTTGGATACAAACAAACTGAAATCAGGACAAGAGTTTCTGAAATGGCATCATTCTTTGGCATACAGACTTGGTTTTATAAGAAAGTGACAGAACTTTCGGGCGGTCAAAAACAATTATTAAATCTTGCATCCGTTATGGCTATGCAGCCTGATGTGCTAATTCTTGATGAGCCTACAAGTCAGCTTGATCCGATCGCCGCAGGAGAATTTTTAAAAACACTTGAAAAGATAAATCGCGAGCTTGGCACAACCGTGATTCTCACCGAGCATCGCTTGGAAGATGCTTTCCCGATGGCAGACAGAGTTATTGTTATGGATGGTGGAAAAATCATTGCAGACAGTACCCCCGAAAAAGTCGGCAGCATTCTTAAAGCCCAAAATCACGATATGTATAAAGCACTTCCGACTCCTATGCGAGTTCACGGCGAAGTGAAAAATACTCTAAGGTGTCCCTTGACTGTCAGAGACGGCAGAGTGTGGCTTGAAGAATTTTCAAAAGAGAATACATTGAACACCGATATTATTTCGAAAGATAAGGTACAGGATAGCGCTGATACGGTAATTGAAATCAAGGATGCTTGGTTCAGATATGAAAAGGAATTGCCTGATGCCCTCAAGGGATTTAATTTATGTGTAAATAAAGGTGAAATATTCTGTCTTGTGGGTGGTAATGGAACCGGAAAGACAACTGCACTTTCACTCATATCAGGACTTAATACGCCATACCGAGGCAACGTCCTGATAAAAGGACAAAGTATTTCTAAAATAAAAAGCTTATATGACGGACTGCTCGGTGTTCTTCCTCAGAATCCGCAAAGTGTGTTTGTAAAGAAAACGGTATATCTTGATTTAATGGAAATACTCTCTGACAAGAAACTCACAAAGGAAGAAAAAGAACAAAAGGTACAAAGCATCTCTGTTCTTTGCAGAATAGAAAATCTTTTGGATAGCCATCCTTACGATTTATCAGGCGGCGAACAACAACGTGCAGCTCTTGCCAAAATACTTCTTATGGAGCCTGAAATACTGCTTCTTGATGAACCGACAAAAGGAATGGATGCACATTTTAAAGAAGAATTTGCGGATATTCTGATGGATTTGAAATCAAACGGAGTCACCACTCTTATGGTATCCCACGATATAGAATTCTGTGCAGAATATGCCGACAGATGTGCTCTTGTCTTTGACGGAAGTATAACATCTGTTGACACACCAAGAGAGTTCTTCAAAGGTAAGAATTTCTATACAACATCCGCAAACCGCATGGCAAGAACTTGCCTTCCTGATGCAGTTTTAGCAGAAGATATTATTCTTGCATGCGGTGGTAATGTTGAAAAGAGAGAACGAAAATCACGACACATAGAATTACATAAGGCTCAAAATGAAATAAAACCTCAAAAAGAGAAAGTACAAAAGTTGACTCCTGCAAGAATTATTATCGGCAGTATCTTTACCTTGCTTTTTGCGCTGACATCATTATCCTTTATAACTGACATTGATATATTGGGATTTTCAAAGTCAGGCTTTTTAGGTCTTGATACTTTACAGATAATTGCAATAATTGAAATTGCAATTGCTTGTTTCTGCTTCTTTCCACAAAGGGATATTGGAATCGAAGTAATACAAGTTCCTAAATCAGACAGAAAACTGACAAAAAGAACCCTTGTAGCAACTTTCCTGATACTGCTTTTAATACCGCTTACTATTTATATCGGTGTTTTCTTCTTGGGTGACAGAAAGTATTATTTTATAAGCTTACTTATCATTCTCGAAACGATGATACCGTTTCTGATGGTATTTGAGTCGAGAAAACCAAAAGCAAGAGAGCTTATTGTAGTAAGCGTATTATGTGCTATTGCCGTTGCAGGCAGGGCGGCATTCTTTATGCTTCCTCAATTTAAACCCGTTGTTGCACTTGTTATAATTGCAGGGGTATGCTTTGGTGGCGAAACGGGATTTTTGGTAGGAGCAGTTACCGGATTTATTTCAAACTTTTTCTTTGGACAAGGTCCGTGGACACCGTGGCAGATGTTTGCTTTTGGTATTATAGGTTTTATCGCAGGAATACTTTTCAAAAAGGGATTCTTACGGAAGACAAAAGCATCCCTTTGCATATTTGGATTTGTTGCAACACTTGCAATATACGGCGGAATCATGAACCCTGCATCTGTTATTATGTGGCAGAGCAAAATTACATGGGATATGATTAAGTCTGCCTATATCATGGGAATACCATTTGATTTAATCCATGCACTCGGAACAGCATTTTTCCTTTGGTTTATATCCGGGTCTATGATTGATAAGCTCGAAAGAATTAAAGTTAAATACGGATTGGTCGAAAGATAGCCATATCATAATATGGTCCACATTAATCAAAGAAAAGGACTTAAAAAAACTTCGTAGACTTATGCCATCTTCTGTGGTATGTTTGTGTTGCCGAAAGGTAAATACAAATTTAGGAGATGAAAGCTTATGAAGAAAAAAGTATTATGTACGGCATTGGCAGTGACTATGCTGCTATCAACAACGGCATCGGCAACTACAAAACCTTGGTGGCTCAGTAAATACCGAGTGACCTTTGACAACGAACTTGGAATCGCAGGAAATGTAACCTTACAATTCGCATCTGATGGAGGAAGTTTTATCAGGCCAATAACAAAAAGATACGGCGAGAGCATCAGCCTCGAATGTTATGTCCCAACAAAATATGGTTACACATTCAAGGGATGGTTCACCGATCCGAGAACAAAGCAGAATCAGGTAACAACATTCAAATTCATAAAGCCGGATGTCTTGTATGCGAAATGGGAAAAGAATCCTGAAGAACCCATAAATCCAAAGGACGAAATCATGGCAAAGGACACCTGCTACCTCACCGATGAGGAAACTGTAAAAAGGAACGAAATCATACAAGAAAAAAATAAAGCCTACATAGAAGGCTTCGGCTATGTAGCACCTGCAAAAACAAAAACTGTCATAGTAGACTCGGACGGCGATATAAATAAAATGATCGGCACAATGGAATAAAATTACGAGAGGATAGGCAAAACCCGCCTATCCTTTTACTGTTATATAATCAATTATGAGGTCGAGTTGCAAAGAAAATTAAAACGGTTCAAAGACCAAACTCAAGCAGATAGGGTAATTGTACTCCATCTGTTTTTTTATGCAAAATAAGGGCAATATTAAAGGCATTGCAAAAGCTTTTAAGCAAATGCAATGCCTTTGAAATTTTTAATAATTAAAATCTGTTTTTAATTTCTTCTATTTTCTCCAAAAACTTATCGGCAGAATGTTCGCCACTCTTATATTTTGCTCTGCATTTGGTCAATAGAATAATATTAAAATTCAACTTTTCCAACATCTCAGCATCCGTTGTTCTGCGTCTCTTATATTGCAGAGACTGATAAATTTTCTCGTATAAAACCAAGTTTTCATCTGCTTTTATGTTTGAAGCGTATGTTTTCTTTGAGCCAGTCCATTTACAGGTCTTGCCCTCTGGATTAACACGATCGCAATAATCAGCACCAGAGTATGCTGATGCAAAATACTTAAGGCAATTTTTACACCTTGATATATGCATATTCTGTTCGGCTGCATAAAGCATCTCAAGGAAGATTAAATCCTTTAAAGAATCTGTTGTATATACATCTGCAATTTCAGGATTCATTCTTTTCTTTGCAGGTGGAATGATAGTTCTTCTGATAACATATGTATCAGTTTCAGAACCATATTTCTCTACTATTTCAGCATAAGCAGATATTTTTGTTGCCTGAATCTTTGTTTTAAAACAATGTCCTAAAATAATATTAGCAAGATCAGAAAGATTTTCATCAGGCTTATCTATCAGTCCAAGAGAAATAAAACTATCCCATTCTCCTGCGGCGATTTTACAAGTGAAATTGCCGAGGATTTCATCTGTTAATGAATTTCCAATTGACAACGAAACAAATCTTTTCTTAAAAATAATATCAAAGCTCATAGTATTTCCTTTCTTAAATCCAACTGATTAAATATTTTTATTTTTAATCGCTTGACAAAATGATTAATTCATGTTAGAATAAAATTGTTCAAGAGATTACATTTGTTTTTATTTGATAACTTTAATTTAATTATACAATTAAAACAAAGTAATGTCAAGAAAAACTTTTCAAGCGAGAAGAACCTCTCGCAAGATAAAGTGAAAGATGAATTGAACCTTGAAAATTTAATAGCTTGCACGGTGAGTTATACAACACAGCGAGCGCCAAGACTTCTCTTTTGAGGACGAGCGATTTAACTGTTTGCAAATACGAGGTTATGGTCGAGCAGGGCCGAGGCTTAGGAAATGTAACCGGAGGCAAGTGCAAAGGTTGGTGAATACGCGCTTATTGCCTATATTTTAAAAGGCGGTCAAAAATCTATAGAAAGGAAATTCATTAAGGCAATAAAAGTATTTAATATTAATCATTAACCCGAGAGGAGAACTTTTATGAATAAGAAAAAAATACCTATCGACTTTAATGAAGACTTTGCTATAGATATAGATAGAGAGTTTAATCCTGCGGTTGCTATAGCGGTTAAACGGAGATATACATATACTATCTCAAATAACAAAATAGTAAAAACAAGGAAAACTCATGTCGGCAATATGAATTATATTGTAAATTCAATCTTTGATATGAACTCAAAGAAAAAGGTTGAGGATCACATACGAAGACTGATAACAATAGATATTCAGGATAATATGGACAAAGTCTCCTAAAAGTCTGGACTTTTCAATCGGTTTAGGGTATTGTGTGGTTGTGAAATATCTACTCACAATACTCTCAATCGGTTTGACTTTGAAGGAGGTTAAGAACTATGTCAAACCAAGATTATGATTTAACACTATTATATTGCAGATTATCACGAGAGGATGCCCTTGAAGGCGATAGCAACAGTATTGAGAATCAGAAGAAAATTATCTTAAAAGTTGCTCAAGACAATTGCTTTGAAAATACCAGATTTTTAATTGATGATGGTTATTCAGGAACAAACTTCGATCGACCTGCGTTTCAGGAAGGGATGAAGTTAATAGAAGAAGGTCGAGTTAAGAACTTTATAACAAAGGATTTATCAAGACTCGGCAGAAACTATCTTCAGGTAGGAATGTACACCGATATCATCTTTCCCAAACACAATGTTCGATTTATTGCCGTGCAGGATAATTATGATTCAAATAATGTTGAGAGCAATGATATGGCTCCGATTATGAATCTGTTTAATGAATGGCATCCAAAGGAAACATCAAAGAAGGTTCGTGCAGTTTTTAGAGCTAAAGCAGAGCGTGGTGAACGAGTAAGCTCCCAAGTGCCATATGGTTACAAAAGAGATGAAAGCACACCGATTGGTTCCAAGAAATCTATCAAGCTTGTAATTGATGAAGAAACAGCACCTGTTGTAAGAGAAATCTACAGATTATGTGCAAGCGGACTCGGCCCGACATATATTGCCCATAACCTGAAAGAGAGAAAAATCCTTAAACCTTCAATATATAGCTATGAGAAAACCGGCAAGTATGGTGCTATCACAGATGTAACCGAACCTTACGGATGGAACGATAGAACAGTTGCAGGGATTCTTGACAATGAGGTGTATATTGGAAATACGATAAACCTCAAAGCAACAACAGTTTCATATAAGAACAAGCACAAAATACAAAGACCTGAAGAAGAATGGCTTCGGGTTGAAGGTACTCATGAAGCAATTATTGATATGGATACTTGGGAAATTGTTCGCAGAGTTCGTGAAGGTAAACGCAGAAGAGATTCGATGGATGGAATTAATAAGTACAGCGGTCTTCTGCATTGTGCAGATTGCGGACAAAAGCTTTACTTTGTAAGAGGTAAAACTCTACAATCTTCTGCATTTCATTTCATCTGCAGCAGGTATCGAAAACACAAAGGCGAAGAACAATGTACACCTCATTCGATACGAGAGGTCGTTCTGGATGAAATTATCCTTGAAGAAATCAGGAGAATTACATACTATGCCAGAACAAAGACTAAAGAGTTCGCAGAGTTCATAAATCAAAAAACCTCTGCCGAAAGCCGAAAAGAATTATCGGCAAAATCAGCAGAGCTTGGAAGACTCAAAAAACGAAAGAATGAGTTGGAATCTTTGTTCAAACGACTGTACGAAGATAACGTGTTGGGGCGAATTACAGATGACCAATTCCATATGCTATCGGGCGGCTACACATCAGAGCAAAAGGATGTTGAATTACGGATACCTGAGTTGGAAGATGAAATCGAAGCAATTAAATCTTCGGTAACGAATACGGACAAGTTCATTGCACTGGCAAAAAAATATGTGCATATACAAGAGCTAACACCTGAAATTCTGTTGACCTTTGTATCCAAAATTGTTATACATGAACGAAGTGAAAAACGGTCGAAAAGCGCCACACAGCAAATCGATATATATTTCACTCACATAGGAAATACTTGCGCAATTTAAAGCAAAGGAAAAGGGTGAACAGCCTAAACTGTTCACCCAACTTCCGCACCATTACAAGTATTTCACTAAACATCCCTTAGAGAAACACCCGAAAGGCATCTTTTTTATGTCAGTTTTTTTCTTAAATTTTCAAGGGCGTTTCCCCTATGGCTTACGGAGTTTTTTTCATCTTCCGTAAGCTCTGCCATGGTTTTGCCGAAAGATTCCATATAAAATACTGGGTCATATCCAAAGCCGCCATCTCCGGCAGGTGCAGCAGCAATAGTACCCTTACACTCTCCCTTTGCGCTGACAGTTTTTCCGTCCGGAAAAATCATTACAACCTCACACACGAAACGTGCGCTGCGGTCTTTTTGCCCCTCCATATTTTTAAGAAGTTTAGCAACTCTGTCCGCGTCGGTGCCTTCAGCATATCTTGAAGAATATATACCCGGCTCGCCGCCGAGTGCATCAACTTCAAGACCCGAATCGTCCGCAAGAACAGGAATGTCCGCAAGTGTGGCAAACGCCTTTGCTTTTATTGTTGCATTTTCAAGAAAGCTCAAGCCTGTTTCTTCGGGGTCAATATCTATTCCCATTTCGGCAGGGGTTATAACCTCATATCCCATTGGCGACAGAATTCTTGAAATTTCTTTAATTTTGTGTTTATTGCCCGTTGCGGCAAGAAGTTTCATAAAATCACCCGTATTATTCGGCAGATACCATATAGTAATATACCGGCTGACCGCCATACTGAAGAATTACGTCGCAGTCGTCATACTTTTCTTCAAGCTGTGCGAAAAGCTCGTTTGCATCATCTTCCGAAATGTCGCTGCCGTAATAAAGTGTTATTACGCCTGTATCTTCATCAGTAATATTGTTACACACATTAAGAACTGCCTCGTTTATATCCTCACCTGCAGTTACTATTGTTTTGTCAGAAAGACCGATGATGTTTCCTTCTTTAATGATAATACCGTTTGCTTCGCTGTCACGTACGGCATATGTTACAAGACCTGTGTTTACACACTCTGCGCTGTCTTTCATATTGCGTACGTTATCTTCCACAGAAGCTTCGGGATTGAATGCAATTACTGCGCTTATTCCCTGCGGAACAGTTTTTGTTGGGATTATTTCGATACTGCAATCCACAATATCCCTTGCCTGTTCAGCTGCAAGAATAATGTTACTGTTGTTAGGAAGAACATAAACCGTGTCGGCATTTGCTTTATTTACTGCGTCGGCAATATCACCTGCGCTGGGGTTCATTGTCTGTCCGCCTTCGATTATATCTGTAACGCCAAGCTGTTTGAATATGTTGGAAAATCCTTCTCCGGCAGAAACTGCAATTATTGCAAAATCTTTTCGAGGAGCTTTTTCCTGCGCCGCAATTGTATTATTATGCTGCTGGCGCATATTGTCTATCTTAATGTTGATAAGGCTACCGATTTTAAGAGCCGCCTGAAGCACAAGACCCGGATTATCGGTATGTATGTGCACCTTAACAACGTCAAAATCTTCAATTACAAGCATACAGTCACCAAGCGGTGAAATTGTATTTCTAAATTCGTTTACAGAAGCTTTGAAATCACTTTTTTCAATTATAAATTCGGTACAGTAGCCAAATGTAATTTCTTCTTCCTCTATCATCATTTCCAGACCGGAAGAAGAGCCGGTTTCTTCGGCTGTGTATTCTACCATAACGCCGGTTTCCATAACCTTGACCATACCTTCAAATATGCAAATCCATCCCATACCGCCGGCATCAACAACGCCTGCTTCTTTAAGTTTTGGAAGCATATCCGGAGTTTTATCAAGTGCTGTTTTTCCACCTTCAAGAGCCGCCTTAGCAACTTCCACAAGGTCGTCTGTATTATTGGCTGCTTCTACCGCAGACTGCGCACACGCTCTTGCAACTGTAAGGATTGTTCCTTCGGTTGGTTTCATTACAGCTTTATATGCTGTTGCAGATGCTTTTTCAAGACCTGCTGCAAGTGCTTTTCCGTCAAGATTTTCAAAAGTTTCAATACCTTTTGCAAGACCTCTGAAAAGCTGTGAAAGAATAACGCCCGAGTTTCCTCTTGCGGATTTAAGTGTTGCAGAAGCTACCTTGTTTGCAACCGCTTTAAAATCGGGGTCTGCATTTTCTTTAACGGCATTTGCCGCACCCGACATTGTAAGATACATATTTTTACCGGTATCGCCATCAGGTACCGGGAATACATTAAGTCTGTCTACTTCTTCCTTGCTATTTCCAAGATTGTTCGCGGCGGAAATAATCATACGGGAAAAAATCTCTCCTGTAATTTTCATTATTCTTTCCTCCCTTTATTCGTCAATCTGGACTGTCTGAACATGAATGTTAAATGCTCCGATTTCTATACCCATGAAATGTTCTATCTGATATTTAACACTGCTTCTTATACTTTTGCTTATTGTGCTCATATTCATACCGTACATTGTTGCTATATGAAGGTCAATAACAAGCTTTTTAGCTTCAGCTTTTACTTTAACCCCTTTAGCCAGACTGGAAATATTGTTCGGGTCAAGCACCTTTCCGCCGCCTGCAGGTGTAAGACCTACAACACCGTAGCAGCTTGTTGCAACGTTTGCAATAATTTTTATCAGAACGTTGTTTGAAATTTTAATATCTCCTCTATCAGTATTAATCTTTATTGCCATTTTTTAAGCTCCTTTCTCTGGATAAGGTAAACACAAACCTTGTGTAACGTCCGGGGACACTTTGTGCTGTTATATGCTCACCATGCTGATTAATTATGTTTTTTACAATATATAATCCAAGCCCGACACCGAGCTTATCAGCGCTTCTTGATTTATCGGTTTTATGGAACCTGTTCCATATGTTATTCAATTCTTCGGAAGAAATTCCCTCGCCGGAGTTTTCTACTGCCACTTGAATTTTACCGCCTGAAGTTACGGTTGATATTTTTATATATCCCCCTACCTCGACAAATTTAACCGCATTATCCGTAAGGTTTGTCAGTACACGCTCTATACCGTCTTTATCGGCACTTACCATGCATATGCTTTCCTCACGGTTGAAATTAACATTAAGATTTTTATTTTCAATGTTTTTTTCAAATTTTATAATAACCTGTTTAATAAGGCTGTTAATATCAAAATTCTGCAGTTTAACCGGATTTGCCGAAGACTCAAGCCGCACTATTTCAAGCAGTTCATTAACAAGTCTTGTCAGGCGTTTTGTTTCATCTATAACAACGCCCATATACTCGCTTTTCTTTTCTTCGGGAACCGTTCCGTCGATAATACCCTGCAAAAAACCTGTTATTATTGTAAGCGGTGTTCTTATTTCGTGCGAAATATTTCCTATAAATTCTTTATTGGTTTGCTCCTGATGCATAATGGTTTCTGCCATTTTATTGAAATCCGCAGACACATCTTCCAAATCGCCTTTAAGTTCAAGAGGAACAAATTTTTCAAAGTTTCCTGCCGACACAAGGCTTATTGCGTCTTTTAGCATATTTACGGGACGTGACTGCCTTTTTGCAAGTGCCCTTGCTATAAATATGCAAACAACAAACAGCACTAAACCGAAAAGTGCGGCGTAATTAAGAATTTCTACCATTATATCGGAAATAAATTCGCCCGATATAACGCACAACACTCCGCCTATTATAATCTTATTATACACTATTGGCTTGCCAATTGCAATATTTTCATATAAAAAATCTGATTTTGTTTCAAAAAATACCGTCTCGCCTGCTATTATCCTGTCTATTGACAAGCGCACCTCTTCCCTTGAAACAAAGTCCCGATACCCTTCGGATGCTATTCTTGCCTGTCCGTGGCTGTCAAACATTATTATTTCCGTTGTGCCGACCTCACTTAAAATCTGCACAAGATTATCTGTAAGACTTTTTGCAGCCTGCTCATCTTCCTGCGCCGCAACAAACGTTGAAATCACCTTGTCCACCGTTTTTTCAAGACGCATTCTGCCATTTCCTTTAAGCATAAACGATGCCACAAACGCCAGAACTATACATACCGTCAGAACAATCGACACCACTATTGACATATACTGCCGGAACAGTTTTTTCTCTGTTTTATTCATATTCATTCACCGGATTTTACTTCAAATTTATAGCCTACACCCCACACCGTTTTAAGTTCCCAGCCTTTTTCAAAACCTTCCAGTTTTTCACGCAGACGTTTTATATGAACATCTACTGTTCTTGAATCGCCGAAAAATTCATATCCCCATATTTCGTCAAGAAGCTGTTCTCTTGTGAATACTTTATTCGGGTTTGATGCCAGGAAATAAATAAGTTCAAGTTCTTTCGGCGGAGTTTCCACCTTTTTTCCACCCAGAATAAGTTCGTAAGTTGTAAGATTTATGCTTAAGTTATTATAATTTACTGATTTTACATCGGAATGTTTTGTTTCGTATCGGCGGAGTACAGCTTTTATTCTTGCAATAAGCTCACGCGGGTCAAACGGTTTTGCAACATAATCATCCGCGCCGAGTTCAAGCCCCAGCACCTTATCAATAGTATCATCCTTTGCAGTAAGCATTATTATCGGTACATCACTGGTTTTGCGAATTTCCCTGCACACCTGCATTCCATCCATTCCCGGAAGCATTATGTCAAGAAGCACAATATCCGGCATTGCCACACCTATTTTTTCAAGGGCAACGCTGCCGCTAGCGGCACTCTGTACCCGAAACCCCTCTTTTTCAAGATACAGACGCAAAAGCTCACATATGTTGTAATCATCATCAACAATTAAAACATTTGCGTTCATTACGACACCTCCGAATTATACTTACTTTTATATTATAACATAAAATATTTAAAAAATCTATTGCTAATTTGGTCATTTATTGACATTATGCAATTTAATGTACATAAAAATAAGGGGCAGTTTAGACTGCCCCTTATTTTTATATATCTGCTGTTGTATTCAATAAATTGAAATTTATTATTCTTCTCTTGTTGTTTTACCGAATTTTAGCTTTAAAATCAGCAATCCACATACAAGAATGACCGGAAAAATTGTAGCTACGAGCAGTCCTATTTTTAGATTGCCGCCTGCCATTTCGGAAAGGCTTCCCACCATAGTAGGACTTACTGCCGCGCCTAAATCGCCTGCTAATGCCAGGAATGCAAACATTGCAGTTCCTCCTCTTGGACATTTCTGTGATGATATGCTGATAGTTCCCGGCCACATAATTCCCACAGCCAAACCGCAAAGTGCGCAACCTGCAAGTCCGAGAATCGGTAATGTGGATAGTGACGCCAACAAATAGCAAATAGTGCACGCTATTGCACAAACAAGCATTGCTTTATTCAAATCCAGTTTTTCGCTGAACTTTCCGTACAGCATACGTGCTATACCCATAAACATTGCAAACAAACACGGACCTGCTATATCACCAATTGTTTTTGAAATTCCAATAGCAGATTCAGCAAATGCCGATGTCCATTGAGTCATAGTTGCTTCGGATGCACCTGCGCATACCATAAGCAGTATCATTAAACAAAATACAGGTGTTTTCAGCAGCTGTTTAATTCCCATACTTTTGCCATCTTCAACCAGACGTTCTATAGGACAGCTGATAAAATTGAATGTGTTGTATAACGGCACAAGTGCCCAGATAAAAGTAAGTATTTTCCAATTTTCCAAGCCAAACGCCGCAAAAAAGAGAGTAGACCCCAAAACAACGCCCATTGAGCCCCAGCAGAAAAACGAGTGCAAAAGGCTCATCATACCGTCTTTATTTTCAAAGGGGCACGCCTCAACAATAGGGCTTACCAGAACCTCAACAAGACCGCTACCAATTGCATAAAGCACTACCGAAATCAAAAGTCCGATAAACGGCACAGGAAGAACATCCGGTAAAATTGCCATCAACATGAGTCCAACCGATGATACCACCTGAGAAGTAACAACACAGGTGCGATATCCGATTTTGTCGGCGAATTTGGTTGCCGCAAGATCGACAAGCAGCTGTGTTATATAGAACACAAATGGAATCAACGCAATCTTTTCAAGTGAAATTCCGTATGTACTTTTAAATGTTAAAAATAAGAGTGGCGCAAAATTAGAAGATATAGCCTGTGTAACAAACCCGAGATAACAAGCTATCAGGGTTTTTTTGTAATTTTTTTGTTTAGTCATTATATTCACCTTAAAGTTCATCAATAATATCAACTTATTATATCTCCACAATACAGTAAAGTCAAGCCATATGCATGATTATGTTACATTTTTTAAAATAAAAACACACGGAATAATTGACTATTAATAAGTACTGTGATATAATGAGATGTTGTAACATTTAAGAAAACCGGTGTCAGACTTGTTCTGAAGCCTTGAGCTATAAGGAGATGCAAATAATGAAACTTGGTATAATAGGATTGCCTAACGTTGGTAAAAGTACACTTTTTAATGCAATTACAAAAGCAGGTGCGGAATCGGCAAACTATCCGTTCTGCACAATCGAGCCGAACGTTGGAATGGTTAACGTGCCCGACAGCCGTCTTGACGAGCTTGCAAAAATATACAACCCCAAAAAAGTTACCCACGCGGTAATTGAGTTTGTTGATATTGCAGGTCTTGTAAAAGGTGCAAGCCGAGGCGAAGGTCTTGGGAACAAGTTCCTTTCCCACATCAGAGAGGTTGACGCAATCATTCACGTTGTGCGTTGTTTTGATGACAGCAATATCGTTCACGTTGACGGCTCTATTGACCCGATGCGCGATATTGAAACAATAAACTATGAGCTTATTTTTGCCGATATGGAAACACTTGAAAAAAGAATTGAACGTACCGGTAAAATGACAAAATCCGGCGACAAGAAATATGCAAAAGAACTTGATGTTTTAAATAAAATAATGGCTGCGCTCGAAAGCGGCAAGCCTGCAAGAAGCGTAGAGCTTTCCGATGATGAGGCTGACCTTATAAAAGACCTTTCGCTGCTTACAAGAAAATCCATTATATATGCGGCAAATGTTTCTGAAGATGATTTTGCAAATGGAATTGAAAACAACGCATATGTAAACCGCCTTAAAGAAATGGCAGCGGCCGAAGGCGCCGAAGTTCTTCCTATTTCCGCAAGAATTGAAGAAGAAATTTCCCAGCTTGATGACGAGGACAAGCTTATGTTCCTGCAAGATATGGGCCTTGAAGAATCTGGTCTTGACAGACTTATAAAAGCAAGCTACAAGCTTCTCGGTCTTATCAGTTTCTTAACTGCAGGTGAGCCTGAAGTTCGTGCATGGACAATCAAAAACGGCACAAAAGCACCGCAGGCGGCAGGAAAAATCCATACTGATTTTGAACGCGGATTTATCCGTGCGGAAGTTATCCATTACGATACACTTATTGAAAACGGTTCTATTGCTGCGGCAAAAGAAAAAGGACTTGTACGTCTTGAAGGCAAAGAATATGTTATGAACGACGGCGACGTTGTTTTATTCAGATTTAACGTATAATTCAATAATACAGCACTTACGGTCTGCATCATGTGATGCAGACCGTATTTTTTTGTAAATGGCGGTAATAATAAGCGTAAATAACAAAAAGGAGCATAGAGAAATGCTTGATATCGGGTTGAGAAAAGAAGTTATTCGTATGTGCATAGGAGTGTCTGTCCTGAGCGCTGTTATGGTGATTGTTTTTGCCGTTTTTGACAGGATTGATTCGTCTGTTTTATACGGCGCAATACTTGGCACGGCAGTTACCCTTTTGAACTACTTTTTTCTTGCGCTTTCCGTTACACACGTTATAAATAAAGAAAATGCGGCAGACGCCAAACTGTTTATGAACATTTCGTATCTACTCCGCATAATCCTTATTGCCGTTACGGTTGCTGTGTCAATAAAATTTCCTTTTTTCAACTATATTGCGGTTATTCTGCCGTTTGTTTTTGAACGTATTGTTATTATGATTATTCATATGAGGGATGGAAAAAATGAACATTCAGGGTCCTGAAATTTACTACCGCCTTCCCGGCGGCATTCACATTACTGAAACGATTGTCAATATGTGGATTTTGATGGCGGTAATTACAGCCGTATGTGCATATCTTGGCCACGGCCTTAAGGATAAGCCGGATAGCAGGCGGCAGGTTATTGCAGAGTTTATTGTATCAAAACTGTATAATATGGTTAGCGAAGTAATGGGCAAAAAAAATCTTAACTTTGCGCCGTATATCGGCACGCTTATTACCCTTTCGGCATTTGGAAGTCTTTGTGCTCTTATCGGTATGCGTCCCATAACCGCCGACCTTAGTGTAACTCTTGCTTGGGCGATTGTTACTTTTGTTATGGTACAAACTTTTAGAATTAAAAAAAGAGGTATCGGTAAATATCTTAAAAGCTTTTTTGAGCCGACACCCGTTATAGCACCACTTAATATAATAAGTGAAATTGCAAACCCTGTTTCAATGGCATTTCGTCATTTCGGTAATATAGCTTCCGGCGTGGTAATTACATCACTTATTTATATGGCGCTTGCAGGGTTAAGCTCTATGGTAATTAAGATTATTCCCATTCCGGTTTTACAACTTGGCATTCCGGCATTTTTATCAATTTATTTTGATTTGTTTACCGGTGTGCTGCAAGCATATATTTTCTGTATGCTCACAATGGTTTTTGTTGCCGGGGCAACAGAATAACAAAATTTCAATATTTCAGGAGGATATTAATATGGATATAACTTTAATAACACGGGCAATTGTACTTGGTGCATCCGCAATAGGTGCGGGTATAGCTATGATTGCAGGTATAGGACCGGGTATCGGTCAGGGTATTGCGGTAAGCCGTGCACTTGAAGCAATAGGCAGACAGCCGGAATGTAAGGGCGACGTTACAACCACTATGCTGCTTGGCTGTGCTGTAGCAGAATCAACAGGTATTTATTCTCTTGTTATTGCACTTATTTTGATTTATGCAAACCCTCTTGTTAACCTTATTGCAGGATGAGGGTATTTATATGGAAAATTATCTTTCTTTTGTAACTATTGATTTATGGACACTTATTTTTACATGGGGCAATCTGTTAATACTGTTTTTACTGATGAAAAAACTGCTCTTTAAACCCGTTACAGATATACTGAATAAACGCGAGCAGGAAGTAAACGATATTTACGATAACGCAAATACCACAAAAGAGGAAGCGGCAAATCTAAAATCGGAATATACGGCAAAGCTTGCTGATGCAAAAAATACAGCCGAACAGATTATTGAAGGCGCCGTAAAAAAGGCACAACAAGACGAAGAAAAAATTATAAAAGATGCCCGTTTTAAAGCCGAGCAGATTATCAAACGCGCCGAAGAAAATATTGAGCTTGAAAAGAAAAATGCTTTTAACAAACTTAAAAATGACATTTCAGGCATGGCAGTTTCGCTTGCATCCAAAATTGTTGAACGTGATGTGGACGAAACCGAGCACCACAAAATGATTGATGAATTTATTGATTCCATAGGTGAGGCATCATGACGGACCCACTCAACTACGGAAAGGCTTTGTATGACCTTGCCCGTGAAAATACTATTGAAGATTTAATCAAAGATGAGCTTTCGGAAATTGGAAAAGCTTTTTCAAAAAATCCAGAAATAACCCTGCTGCTTGACTGTCCTGGAATAGCGTTTGAACTACGGCAAAAGGTTATCTCCGACTGCTTTTCCGGTGTTCATGAATATATTTTAAACCTTCTCTATATTCTTGCCGAAAAACGCGCTGTGCATTTGTTTTTAAAATGTATTTATGCCTACAATAATCAGTATAACAAAATACATGGTATTGAGCATGTAACTGCCGTTACGGTTATTCCTATGACAGATGACGAAAAAGAAAGGCTTATTAATTCTTTACAGAAAAGGCGTGGCACAAAAATAAGTCTTACAAACGTAGTTGACCCATCCATACTTGGCGGCATTATCTTAAAGTTTCCCGATTCATTGACAGACGTAAGCCTGCGTGGGCGGCTTGAAAAAGTAAAATATGATTTGCATAAGGAGAAAAAATATGGCTATTAACGCAGATGATATAAGCAAAATCATAAAAGACAGAATACGGACATATTCTTCACAAATAAACGAAAGCGAAACCGGATATGTAATCAGTGTAGGTGACGGAATTGCAAATGTTCATGGACTTTATAACTGTATGTCGGGCGAAATGCTTGAATTTTCTGACGGCAGCATGGGAATGGCACTTAACCTTGAAGAAACCTGTGCTAGCGTTGTTATTCTTGGAAGCGACAAAAATATAAACGAGGGTGATGTTGTACGGCGAACCGGCAAGGTTGTGTCCGTACCTGCAGGCGAAAACATGATAGGCCGCGTTATAAATGCGCTTGGTGAACCGATTGACGGACGAGGCGATATTGACGCAGAGGTCTATCTTCCCATTGAATCTGATGCCCCCGGTATAATTGAAAGAAAATCTGTAAGCATTCCTCTTCAGACAGGAATTAAAGCCATAGATTCTATGGTGCCGATCGGACGCGGTCAGCGTGAACTTATTATAGGCGACAGACAAACCGGGAAAACCACCATTATAACTGATACGATAATCAATCAGAAGCGTAGCGACGTTATCTGCATTTATGTTGCCATAGGACAAAAAAACTCTACCGTCTCCTCTCTTACCGATACGCTTTACAAAAGCGGTGCTATGGACTACACAATTATTGTATCGGCAGGTGCATCTGAAAGCGCGCCACTGCAATATATTGCCCCCTATGCAGGATGCAGTATAGGCGAATATTTTATGCACAAAGGCAAGGATGTTCTTATCATATATGACGACCTTTCAAAACATGCTACCGCATACCGCGCACTTTCTCTTCTGATACGACGCCCGCCTGGACGAGAGGCATATCCCGGGGATGTTTTTTATTTGCATGCAAGACTTCTTGAACGTGCGGCGAGGCTTAGCCCCGAACATGGCGGTGGGTCACTTACTGCTCTTCCTGTTATAGAAACGCAGGCAGGTGATGTATCGGCATACATTCCAACCAACGTAATTTCCATTACCGACGGGCAGATTTTCCTTGAAAGCGAACTGTTTAACAGCGGTGTTCGCCCTGCCGTTAATCCCGGAATTTCAGTTTCCCGCGTTGGCGGAAATGCACAGATTAAAGCCATGAAAAAGGTTTCCGAAACACTTAAGCTTGCTTATGCGCAATACCGCGAGCTTAAGGCTTTTTCGCAGTTCGGGTCCGACCTTGATGAAGATACAAAGCGCCGCATTGCACAGGGAGAGCGGATTGTTGAGGTGTTAAAACAAGCTGCCGGCTCCCCAATTTCAGTCGAACTGCAGGTTATTATTTTATATGCGGCTACAAATAATCTTCTTGATAATATAAATACAGAAGATATACGTGCATTTGAAAAAGGACTTTTTGAATATATCGCGGACAAACACAGTAATATTATAGATAATATCGCTAAAACCGGTGACCTTTCAAAAGAAACAGAAGAATGCTTACGGAAAGCTATAGGCGAATTTACGGATATTTTTACAGGTGAGGTGTAGATAATGGCAACTTCATCTGCTAAATCAATTAAAACCCGAATAAAAAGCATTGAAAATACCATGCAGATAACACGCGCAATGGAGCTTGTTTCATCCTCAAAATTGCAAAAAGCAAAGGCGCGTGCCGAAGAAACGGGCATTGTCCGTAGTATACTTACGGATGCCGTGTGCGCGGCCAGCAAGGATTACGGCGTGGGAGAGTCTGTTTTCTTTACGAACAATACTGATGAAAAAAGCGCTTACATTGTAATTTCCGGCGACCGAGGGCTTGCCGGCGGATTTAACAATAATCTTTTCCGCGCGGTTGCAAAACATTCAGGTAAAAGCGAATTTACTGTTGTTACCATAGGCAAAAAAGCGGGGGAATATTACAAATCCGGCAAATATAGTTCTGCCGTAGGATTTTCAAACAAAAAATCCTGTGATATTGCAATGATGCTAAAGGATATGTTCTCGTCCGGTGAAATCGGAAGTGTATATATAGCTTATAATAAATTCACATCTGCCTTTGTGCAGGAGCCTGTTATTGAAAGGCTACTCCCAATTGAAGAAACAGAAAAGCAAAAGGAGCTTACAATATACGAACCGTCTGCCGAAGAAGTGATGGAAACGATAGTTTTGTGGTATTTATCCACTTATATTTACTGCAGCGTATGCGAAAGCATTGCCGCAGAACACGCTGCACGCAGAAATGCTATGAGTGTGGCTAATAAAAACGGTGCTGAAATGATTGAAAATATGCGCCTTGAATACAACCGTGCACGCCAGTCGATTATTACGCAGGAGCTTAATGAAATTGTTGCTGGTGCAGATGCATTATAAAAAAAGGAGCCTAACAAATGAGTGAAGAAAATATCGGCAAAATTGTTCAAATAATGGGACCTGTGGTTGATATTAAGTTCCCCAAAGGAAAACTGCCGAATTTGCAAAATGCCGTGCATATAAAACATAATGACAAAACAATTGTATGCGAGGTTGCTATGCAGCTTGGCGGCGATGTTGTGCGGTGTATTGCCATGAGTTCTACAGACGGACTTTCACGAGGAATTGATGCCTTTGACACAAAAGATGTAATAAAAGTACCTGTAGGCAAAAAGACTCTTGGAAGAATATTCAACCTTCTTGGCGAACCGATTGATAATATGCCGGCACCGGAAAATCCGAAACTTATGCCGATACACAGAAAGCCTCCCTCTTTTGCCGAACAGACTTCCGGAAATGAAATTCTTGAAACGGGAATTAAGGTTATTGACCTTATTGCACCCTATGCAAAAGGCGGTAAAATCGGACTTTTTGGTGGTGCGGGTGTCGGTAAAACCGTTCTTATCATGGAGCTTATAAACAATGTTGCAAAACAGCACGGCGGACTTTCCGTATTTACCGGTGTTGGCGAGCGTACCCGTGAGGGTAATGACCTTTACAACGAAATGAAAGCGTCCGGCGTTATAAATAAAACCGCTCTTGTTTATGGACAAATGAACGAGCCGCCGGGGGCACGAATGCGCGTTGCCCTTTCTGGTCTTACAATGGCGGAATATTTCCGTGACGAAGAAAATCAGGATGTTCTTTTATTTATAGATAATATCTTCCGTTTTACGCAAGCAGGAAGCGAGGTTTCCGCTCTTCTCGGACGAATGCCGTCCGCCGTTGGATATCAACCCACACTTGCTACCGAAATGGGTGCTCTTCAGGAGCGTATTACATCTACACGAAAAGGTTCTATCACATCTGTACAGGCGGTATATGTGCCTGCCGACGACCTGACCGACCCTGCTCCTGCAACCACGTTTGCGCATCTTGATGCAACAACCGTTTTATCTCGGCAAATTGCATCGCTTGGTATTTATCCTGCCGTTGACCCGCTTGAATCCACATCCCGAATGCTCTCCCCCGAAATTGTAGGTATTGAGCATTATGAGGTTGCAATGAGGGTACAGCAGATTTTACAGCGATATAAAGAGCTTCAGGATATTATTGCAATTATGGGTATGGACGAGCTTTCCGAAGAAGATAAACTTTCGGTCAGCAGGGCAAGAAAAATCCAGCGCTTTTTATCCCAGCCATTTTCCGTTGCCGAGCAGTTTACCGGTATGCAGGGTAAATATGTTTCTCTCAAAGAAACCGTGCACGGATTTAAAGAAATTTTAGACGGCAATTGCGACACATTGCCAGAATCGGCATTTTTGTTTGTAGGCACTATTGACGAAGCTACCGAAAAAGCAAAGCGGGGTGAATGATATGGATACTCTTTCCCTGCAGGTATGTACTCCAGACGGTGTGGCTTTTGACGATAAAATTATAAGCGTAACCGCAAGGAGTGTAGTTGGTGATATATGCATTATGAATAACCATGCAAATTATATGACCACCATTGAAAACGGGCCTATTGTTATAAAAACCGAAAATGAAGAAATAACCGCAAGGTGTTCCGGCGGATTTATTTCAGTAAATGATAACAAAGTGCGAATTTTTGTAAATTCTTTTGATAATTCAAACTAAAAAGGCAGTTCAATTGAACTGCCTTTTTATAGTATATTGATTATTTCAAGTCCTTTTTTACGGGCGTATTCTACGGTGTTTTTTGTGCCGCCGGACGCGCCGTTGTATGCGGCAATTACGCAGGTGGAATTATCCACCATATACGCATTTCTTATATGAAACGACGCTTTTGAATATTCGCTTTGTATGAACTTTACGCCGTCTGCGGCATCAATTATATCATAATATTTTTGTTTATTTACTGCGTCCCAGTGCTTTTCAAATCCGTAGTAGGGCGAAACCGCTATAAGCGAAATATCGTTTGCTTTTTTAAGTTCAAGCACTGTTTCCGCCGCCCAGATATCAAGCCCTCGTGCCATTCCGGTAATAAATGTTGTATAGCCGTCCATTACCGCCTGCATAATTGCTTTTTTAAGCAGGCGTTTTACCTCCTGCTCGGGCAGACGCAGTTTTTCAGGGCGGTGACCCGTAAAACAGCAGCAGTATTTTTTATTTTCAATTTCGTTCATATTTTTCTCCATCTAAACCAAAATCATTTGAAGATATCCCGATACAATTCCCAGCACTGCCGAAATAAGTATTATTATAATGGGGCTTAGTTTTTTTGCCATTCCAAGATAAAGTGCAAGTGCAAGTATTATTACAGATGCCGCCGCGTCCCAGGTTAAAAGTGCCTTAAGTGAAAAGCCGAGAGGGAAAAATACTGTGGCCAGCATTGAAATAAGCGCTGCACCGATAAGGCCGATTACCGCCGGACGAAGTCCTGTCATAGCACCTTTTACTGTTTTGCTTTCTTTGAATTTTTTATAGAATTTTGCAACTATCAGTATAATGATAAACGACGGAAGTACAACGCCAAGTGTTGCGCAAAGCGCACCAAAAATTCCCGCCGTTACCCTGCCGACGTAGGTGGCAATGTTTACCGCAAACGGACCCGGTGTACTTTCACTTACGGCTATAAAATTAACAAGCGCCGTTTCGGAAAGCCATCCTTTTGCAACTACCTCGGACTGAATAAGCGGTATCATGGCATAGCCGCCGCCAAAGGTTGTTATTCCTATTTTGAAAAACGTTAAAAAGAGGTCAAGAAATATCATTTTTCAGCCCTCCGAAGTGAAACAAAGAACCACACAAGACCGATGCCTGCGCAGGCAATAAGCACATATATTACGCTTATGTCAATAAATACTGCAGCAAGCAATGCAAATGCCATAACTATATATGCTGCAAGGTCTTTCGGGCATTGTTTGTACATAGAAATAAGTGCTTTAAATACAAGGGCGATAACGCCTGCACGAATTCCGTTAAAGGCAAACTGAACCGCCTGTACGCTTTGGAACAGTTCAAGTATATAAGAAATAAGTGTTATTATTATAAACGACGGAAGTACAACACCGAGTGTTGCCATTGCCGAACCGAAAAATCCGGCAACTTTAGTGCCGACAAAGGTGGCGCTGTTTATTGCAATCGGGCCGGGGGTTGTTTCCGCAATGGCTATAATATCAAGGATATCGTCGTCTGTCATCCAGCCATGTTTTTCAACCACTTCACGCTGGATAAGCGGTATCATTGCATAGCCGCCACCAAACGTGAATGCACCTATTTTAAAAAAGGTTGTAAAAAGCGTAAGCATTTTATTCATAAGTTCATTTCCTTTATTCAATAATGGATATATTATACCACAAAAGGAAAAACCCGTCAACGGTGGTAATTTATTTAAACCGGAAAATTTATGAAAATAAACATTGCATTTTGTCAAAGCTGTGGTATAATATACATATATAGTTTTACTTTTAAATCAGGAGATAAAATATGACAAATAGTTTTATTGCTTTAATTCCTGCATACAAGCCGTCCGAGCTTCTTATAGATATGCTTGAAGAAATAAAGGATACTCCGCTTATTCCCGTTGTTATTGACGACGGAAGCGGCAGTGAATTTGCCGATATTTTTGAAAAAGCAAAAGAATATGCTCCCGTTATTGCCCATGAGGTTAATATGGGAAAAGGGCGCGCACTTAAAACAGGATATACATATATAGAAGAACATTTTGGCGAGGATGCCGTTATTGTTACAATGGATTCTGACGGCCAGCACCGCACAGAAGATGCTATAAAAATATGCAAAATGGCAGCGGAAAACCCCGGTGCTCTTATTCTGGGTAGCCGTAAGCTTGCCGAAAATGTTCCGTTTCGCAGTCAGTTCGGAAATACACTTACAAGACTGGTTTATCAGCTTTCAACCGGTATTAAGGTACACGATACGCAGACAGGACTTCGTGCATTTTCCGCAGGTCTTATTCCGTTTATGAATTCCATAGGCGGCGACAGGTACGAATATGAAATCAACGTTCTTCTAGACTGCACAAGAAATGATATTCCGATTATTGAAACCGAAATCCCGACTATATATCTTGATAATAATTCCGCTTCGCATTTTAATCCGCTTCGTGATTCTATCAAGATATATAAAGAAATACTGAAATTTTCGGCATCATCTTTATTATCATTTCTTGTGGACTATGCCCTTTATACACTGTTCTTTATATTTACCGGGCAACTGCAGGTTTCGCATATCGGTGCAAGAATTTTCAGTTCCGTGTTTAATTTTACAGTAAACAAAAAGCTTGTATTTAAAAGCAAGGGTAATACTGCAAAATCGGTAGGCCGTTATTTTGCACTTGTTGCTGTTATTCTTGTCTTGAGTACGTTTGTACTGAGCTTCTTTGTTCACACCTGTCATATGGACGAATTTTTGGCAAAAATACTGACAGAATGCATTTTCTTTGTGTTCAGTTGGTTTTCACAGCATTTTGTAGTATTCAAAAAGAAAAAATGATACAAAAAAGCCTGCACATTTGTGCAGGCTTTTTTATATGCTTTTTATATCGCCGGATTAATACATTCCCATTCCGCCGCCCATACCGCCTGGCATTGCCGGAGCTGCAGGAGCTTCTTCTTTAATGTCTGCAACAAGGCTTTCTGTTGTGAGAACCATTGATGCAACTGAAGATGCGTTCTGGAGAGCGCTACGTGTTACTTTTGCCGGGTCAACGATACCATTTTCAATCATATCCATATATTCTTCAGTAAGAGCGTTGAAGCCGTAACCGATTTTACCGGATGTTTTGATTTTTTCAACGATAACTGCACCATCAAGACCTGCGTTGTGAGCAATCTGTCTTACAGGCTCTTCAAGAGCTTTTACAACAAGTGCAACACCTGTTTTTTCATCGCCTGTTGTTGTATCAAGAAGTGCTTTTACTGCATCGATTGAGTTGATGTATGCTGTACCGCCACCTGCAACAATACCTTCTTCAACTGCTGCACGTGTAGCTGCAAGAGCATCTTCAATACGAAGTTTCATTTCTTTCATTTCTGTTTCTGTAGCAGCACCAACTTTGATTACTGCAACACCACCGGAAAGTTTTGCAAGTCTTTCCTGGAGTTTTTCTTTATCAAATTCAGAAGTTGTTTCTTCAATCTGAGCTTTAATCTGAGATACGCGGTTTTTGATAGCGTCAGCATCGCCCTGACCGTCAACGATAATTGTAGTTTCTTTCTGAACTTTAACCTGTTTTGCTCTGCCGAGCTGGTCAAGAGTTGCTTCTTTAAGTTCAAGACCTACTTCGTCGCTGATTACCTGACCGCCCGTAAGAATTGCAATATCTTCAAGCATTGCTTTTCTTCTGTCGCCAAATCCCGGAGCTTTAACACCTACACAAACGAATGTTCCGCGGAGTTTGTTGAGTACGAGAGTTGTGAGTGCTTCGCCTTCAATATCTTCAGCTACGATAACAAGTTTTTTGCCCTGCTGAACAATCTGTTCAAGAACCGGGAGAATATCCTGTACGTTAGCAATTTTCTTATCTGTGATGAGGATGTATGCATCATCAATAACAGCTTCCATTTTATCTGTATCTGTTACCATGTACGGAGAAATATATCCTCTGTCAAACTGCATACCTTCAACAACGTCTGAATATGTTTCAGCTGTTTTGGATTCTTCAACTGTGATAACACCGTCGTTACCAACCTTTTCCATTGCATCTGCAATGAGGTTGCCAACAACTTCATCAGCAGCAGAAATTGCAGCTACTCTTGCAATATCTTCTTTACCTTTAACCTTCTGGCTGTTCTTTTTGATGTTTTCAACTGCTGCTTCAACAGCTTTTGAAATACCTTTTCTAAGAATCATCGGGTTTGCACCTGCTGCAAGGTTTTTAAGTCCTTCACGAACAAAAGCCTGTGCAAGAAGTGTTGCTGTTGTTGTACCGTCGCCGGCAACGTCGTTTGTTTTTGTTGCAACTTCTTTAACAAGCTGTGCACCCATATTTTCAAATGCATCTTCAAGTTCAATTTCTTTTGCAATTGTTACACCATCGTTAGTGATAAGCGGTGCACCGAATTTTTTATCAAGAACTACATTTCTTCCTTTAGGTCCAAGTGTGATTTTTACTGTATCAGCAAGAATGTTAACACCTTTTTCAAGAGCACGTCTTGCTTCTTCAGCATAGATAATCTGTTTTGCCATTTAAAACATCTCCTTTATTATTCCACAATAGCGAGAATGTCGCCCTGTTTAACTATGATATATTCATCTTTGCCGAGTTTAACTTCTGTTCCGGCATATTTGCTGATGATTACTTTCTGTCCAACGGATACTTCCATTTTGATTTCGTTTCCGTCTACCATTCCGCCCGGACCTACTTCTATAATTTCAGCTATCTGAGGCTGTTCTTTAGCGGCGCTTGCAAGAACGATACCGCTTTTTGTTGTTTCTTCAGCTTCAGTCATTTTAACAACAACTCTGTCAGCTAATGGTTTTAATTTCATATTTAATTCCTCCTTAAATTTCCGGTTATTAGCACACAAGGTTGTTGAGTGCTAACCACATAGAATATATTACTATTTTTAAGGGATATATTCAAGCCCCTGTTTTGCTCATTATTTAAAGTTATATCCAAAATACTCTCGTTTACTCGCATTTTTACCACTTTTTACATTCATAGCAAAAATATCCTATATAATAAGTATATATTTGTGCATAATATATACTTTTTATTCTATTATGCTTTCGGCATACTTATTACACATAAAAAAGCGGAGCTTTTGAAGGATATTGACATTTGTATTATATAATGTAATAATATTATATGTATAAATTGGATAAGGAGTGGATATATATGCTTAAGTTAAATGCTATTTCTTTATTGGAGAAAAAAGGAAAGACAAAATACTGGTTATATAAACAACTTGGAATGAGTTATCAGAATTTCAATAAAATGATAAACAATGAAACTAAATCAGTGCAATACGAAAATTTAGAAGCAATGTGTTATCTTCTGGAATGTTCAATAGATGAACTTCTCGTATTTGAGAATGAATAAAGGACGGATTTCTCCGTCCTTTCATTATTATATTATTATTTCTCGCAAATAATTTTTGAAAGCATAAGGAGCTCGTCCTCAATGCTTTTTTTCATTTCAAGACCTTCAAGAATATCGTAATCAACAATTTTACCATGTTTAAGAGCAACAACCCTGTTGCCTATTCCGTTGATAAGAAGTTTAACTGCATCAGAACCCATTCTGCTTGCCGCAATTCTATCTTTATATGTTGGTTTACCACCTCGCTGAATGTGTCCTAAAACAGTAAGTTTTGCATCAAGCTGAATGCCGTATTTTTTATCAATCATTTCAACGGTTTCGTTCATAATTTTCTTTGTTGATTTACCGCTTACTTTTTCAACACCTTCTGCTACAATAACAATAAAGTGTTTCTTTTCTTCATATTTTCTTGCAATAACATCAACAATATTCTTTTCAATATCAAAATTCTGTTCTGCAACAAGAACCGCATCTGCACCGCAGGCAATGGCAACTTCAACTGCAAGATATCCCGCTTTATTACCCATAACCTCAACAAATGCACTTCTGTTATGCGAACGCATTGTATCATTAATTTTATCAACACAGTCAATAACCGTGTTAAGGGCTGTATCATAACCTATTGTATATTCGGTACATGAAATATCGTTATCAATAGTTGCCGGAATACCGATTGTAGGAAGTCCTGCAAGACTTAAATCTCTTGCACCTCGAAACGAACCGTCGCCACCGATTACTATCATGCCTCCGATGCCATGCTGCTTTGCAACTTCAACAGCTTTCTTTACATTTTCAGGGTCTTTGAATTCAAGACACCTTGCACTCCCAAGAATAGTACCTCCTCGGTTTATGATATCATCAGTATTCATATTATCAATATCAAAAATATCTCCGTTAAGAAGTCCTCTGTAACCGTAATTAACGCCCACTACTCCTGCATTGTTGTATTTACAGGTTTTAACAATTGCCGCTATGGCATTATTCATTCCCGGTGCATCTCCGCCGCTTGTTAAAACTCCTATTTTCTTGTTAAACATCTTTATCCCCCGCTACGATCAATTATTGTTAATTATTATAGTATGAGCCTGCTCAACTTCAGTTTCAGGAACAAGGATTTCAAAAGATTTTTGCTCTTCCTCTTCGCCGACACTGCGCATCATAACCAGGATCTGCGAATCTTCAAGGAGCTGTTTTATTTCTTTTGCCACATCTTCATTCTGAGAAATATATACAACAGTCCACATATTTACCTCCTGCATAAAGCAAAATGCAAAAATTCACCTATATTACATTATATACAAAATTCAAAAAAAGTCAACGATTTCTTGTATTTTTATTCATTAAAATACTTATATACAATTTCGGCGGATTTTACACCTATGCCGCAAGCTGCCAAATCGCTGACCGACGCACTTTTTATATTTTTCACACTACCGAACGCACGAAGCAGCATTCTTTTTTTCTTTGGACCTATTCCGGAGATTTCATCAAGTGCCGAACGTGACATTTCTTTATTTTCAAGCTTTCGGTGATACGAAATTGCAATTCTGTGCACTTCTTCCTGAAGTGACGCTACAAGTGAAAATGCCTTGTCCGAAAGTTCTATAATTTCCCCGTCGGGCGTAATAAGCGCACGTGTTTTATGAAAATTATCCTTTACCATGCCAAAGACCGGCACTCTCTTTCCTGCCGCTTCCATAGCTGCAAGTGCAGCATTGCAATGTCCCAATCCACCATCAACAAAAATCACACCCGGAAGTGAGCCAAATCCCTCATCATCGCCATGTTTAAGACGTCTTTCAATAACTTCAGTAATAGAAGCATAGTCGTTTGCGCCAACAACAGTTTTTATTTTGAAAAATCTGTACAAACTGCTTTCCGGCACGCCATTTAAAAGAACAGCCATAGCACCAACAGAATTATGTCCCGCTGTATTGGATATATCATACGCCTCAATTCTTCTTATCGGCATAGAAAATCCAAGCGCAGACGAAAGTTCTTCAAGTGCCGGCCGGTTTTCTTCTTCTTTTTTCGCAAACAGTCCCGTGCGCTCATCAAGCGAGCGCACCGCATTATCTGCCGCCATTTTAATAAGATCGCGCCCCGGTCCTCTTTGCGGAACACGAAGTTCCACCTTTTTTCCTGCTTTTTCTGCAAGAAATTCCATGATAGACTCTTTATCATCCGGCTCGGTATTTATAAGAATTTCAGCAGGAATAAATTCCGCATCCATATAGTACTGAACGAGAAACTTTGCAAATACTTCCTGCGGGGTTTCCGACAAAAGATAGGAAATATGAACTTCCTTTCTTCCAATAAGTTTACCGCCACGTATATTGAAGACCTGTAAATCGGCATTACTGCCGTCAAACGCCGCCGCAATAACATCTCTGTCGCCGCCGCCGGGAATAATAATGTTCTGTTTTTCTTTAAGCGCGGCAATACTGGTTAGTTTATCACGCACCTGCGCCGCTTTTTCAAATTCAAGATTTTCGGAATATATTTTCATTTCAGCCTTAAGCTGCCGCTCAATCTCGCCCGTTTTTCCATCAAGAAACTCGCAGATGTTCCTAAAAACTTCCTTGTATTCTTCTTTTGAAATTCTTCCGCTACACGGAGCAGAGCAGTTGTTTATATGATAATTAAGGCACGGTCTGTCCTTGCCGATATCTCTTGGGAACACTCTGTTACACGACGGAACCTTAAATACCTTTCGCACAACATCAATTGTTTCTCTTGCACTACCGCCGGTATAAGGGCCATAGTATTTTGCCCCGTCGTTTGCTATCTTTCGCACAAATGATATTTTGGGGTATTCATTTTGCACCGAAACCTTTATATAGGGATATTGTTTACTATCTTTAAGGAGAATATTATAAAATGGTTTATACTTTTTAATAAGATTACATTCCAGCACCAAAGCTTCAGTTTCGGTAGCGGTAACAATATATTCAAAATCGGCAATATTATCCACCATCGCCCGTACTTTCCCCGAAACTTTATTACTATGGAAATACTGACTTACACGGTTTTTAAGCAGTTTTGATTTACCTACATAAATAACTTCGCCGTCAGCAGATTTCATAATATAAACGCCGGGGAGTAGCGGCAGATTTTTAAGTTTTTCTTTTATATTATTCATCTTAACCTCTATTCATTAAAAAAAGGTTGTCTGCGAAGCTGTTAAAAATCCCGCACACAACCTTTATTTTTTCTGATATTATTCGCTGAAATTTGATTCAATCAACTCAATAAGTCCATCAACAGCTTCTTTTTCATCCGGACCATTTGCAAGAACAGTAATTGATGTTCCCTGCACAATACCTAGTGAAAGCACACCAAGAAGACTTTTTGCATTTACTTTTCTTTCTTCTTTTTCAACCCACACACTGGATTCAAAAGTATTTGCTTTCTGGATAAAAAATGTAGCCGGTCTGGCATGAAGCCCAACCTGATTATTAACAGTTACATCTCTTGAATACATATATTTAACTCTCCTTTAAAATGCCGATTAATACATACATTATATATAAATAAATCAAATTAGTCAAGAGTTTTTAATTTTTTATATGTTTTTGCTAAAAAAGCGCGCCCACTTTACACATTTTTTGACCGAGATAACACACATTTTCCATCTATAAACACATAAACAGTTTTCGACATTGTGTCCGTCGGCACCGATGTAAATACTGCAATATCGGCGTCTTTCCCTGCTTTTAAAGAACCTACACGTTCTCCAATGCCACACGCATCTGCCGGCACAATTGTAATAGCCTCGAGAGCCGACTGAACGCTCATACCGTTTTTAACAGCAACCGCCGCCTGAAGTGCTATGTACTGACACGGAATTTCAGGATGGTCGGTAATAAGCGCTGTGCGGATACCGCTTTTTTCAAGAATTCCCGCCGCCGCATCGTCTTTATTTACAAGTTCAGGCTTATTTCTGTCGGTTATTATCGGGCCTATAAATACAGGGCAACCCGCATTTTTAATAAACTCTGTATTGAGATGGCCTTCTGTTGCATGGTCAAATGTAATATTTATATCAAATTCCTTTGCGATACGCAGTGCCGTAGCCATATCATCAAGTCTGTGCGCATGCACCTTAAGCGGAATTTCTTTTTTAAGCACAGGTATAAGTGACTCGCTTTTCATATCAAACCCGTCCGATTTTTCCATATAACGTTTTGCTTTAAAAAGCGCCTCGCGGATAAGTGCCGCCGCACCCATTCTTGTTACGGGCATATTCCCTTTTTCTTTATATGTCTGTTTTGTATTTTCACCAAATGCTGCTTTAATTGCAACCGGTGCTTTTATAATCATATCGTCAACACATTTGCCCTGCATTTTTATTGCCGCAAACTGTCCTCCAATTGGATTAGCGCTACCCGGACCGGTAACAGAGGTCGTAACACCTGCTTCAATCCCCTCACGGAAACACTTGTCGTTCGGATTTATTGCATCAATTGCACGAAGATGCGGAAGTATCGGGTCGGTATCCTCATTGATATCGTCTCCCGCAAATCCAATCGAATCCTCTTCCATACCGATATGGCTGTGCCCGTCTACAATACCCGGCATAACATAGCATCCTTCTGCATCATAAACTTCGTCAAATTCGCCGCCGGCAAAATCCGCCATATCTCCAACCTGTTTTATTTTTCCGTTTTCTATAATAATATATCCGTTTTCGTATATTATACCCTCCATGGTATTAATATATCCGTTTTTTATAAGTATCAAGCGCAAATCCTCCGTTTTTTACTCTTATAAAATAATTTTACCAAATTTATATTTTTTTGTCAATTCCCTATGGAAATCCGTGAATACATATGTTATAATGTGTGTATACTAACCCAAAGGAGAATGAATATGAACCATACTTTTATTTCCGCACTTTCGGCAACACTTCTGCTTTTCTTTTTTATAATATGCGGATATATACTTCGTAAAACAAATGCCGTTCCGAAAAACTCGGCAGCGGTATTTTCATCGGTGCTTATGCACTTTTTTATACCTGTTCTTATTTTGTATGTTATGACACAAAACATAACACCAGAAATAATAGCCGCACAAAAGCTGCAGCTTATTACTTCTTTTGTTATAATCATTGTAAGCTGCGTACTTGCATATATAATTGCAAAAGTAATGGATAAAGGCAAGTCAAAAAAAGGTGTATATGCATTTACAATGGCATTCCCCAACTTTGCTTTTATGGGTATTCCAATTGTTGAAGCGGTTTACGGCGCCGAAGCTTTTTCAACACTTATCCTTTTCATTCTTCCATACTACCTACTTGTAAACGTTCTTGGCGATATAATAATAAGAGATGAGCGGCTCCCTCGTTTCAGTACACTTGTTTCACCGATAACCATATCCATCATACTCGGTTTCGGGCTTGTATACGCAAGGGTTGCAATTCCGAAAATTGTAGTTGACCAGGGATATATAATCTATTCCAGCGCGATACCGCTTTCGATGATGCTTATGGGATTTGTGCTTGCCGGCAAAAAGATAACAACAATGTTCACGTCCTTAAGCACGTATTTCATTTCAGCAATGCGCCTGATTCTTTTCCCGATGATAACTCTTATTGCCCTGTGGCTTGTGGGTATTCGCGGAATGGCGCTTGGAGTTCCGGTTTTAATACTCGGTATGCCCACAGCAGTAAACGGTGTTATGCTTGCCGAAAACGCCGGTAAAGACGCATTTCACTGCAGCTCGGTGGTGTTTATTTCAACACTGCTTTCTCTTCTTACAATCCCGATTCTTTCGTATATAGTAACGCTGTTTTGACATCCTGCGGCTAAATGCCGCAGGATTTTACATTTTATTCACAATTAGTAATGTATTTTTTACAATCAGTTCATAATTTATTCATAAAATAGTGTTATTATATAAGTGTGATAAATAATCACCCCTATATCATAGAAACTGAATAGAATATCCCCAAATTTTATTTGGTTTCGCTTTTTTACTCCTTTGCAGAAGGTACATACTATAGTCTGGTAAACAGACTGCAAACCCCTTAAAACAGACCCGCCAAAAGCGGGTCTGTTTTTTTGCCAAAAAGGCGGAAATATTTCATCCACATTCCGTCTTTTTGATATCTTCTTATTGTTTAGTTGCACATCATTATCTTTCGACTAACCCATATTTGATTTTTATTCGTTCAAGCTTATCTATCATAGGCTCAGATATCAGCCAAAGAAAAAAGGCAGTCGAAAGTGCGTGAATTAAGTCAAAAGGCATTCCCACAATGTATGCTGATAGTATCATTTCCCAAGTGATTTTACTTTGCCACATAATGATTGATGCCGGGTTCATAATGCCACCATAGATAATAAAGGTTGCTAAGAATCCGAAGATACAAAGAGATTCTTTTGTCTTTCTTAAAAATCCCTTTTTGAAAAGTATTCCGGCAATAAAGCCAATAATTCCAAAGGCAAACATTTGCCACGGTGTCCACGGACCTTCTCCAAAGAAAAAGTTTGAAACAAATCCGGTAACTGCACCGACCAAAAATCCCGTTTCTCCGCCGAAACACACACCTGTAATGACTATAAGTGCGACAACAGGTTTAAACTGAGGAAGCATAAAAAATGCGCTTCTTCCTGCAACTGCAATGGCACATAAAACACTTATCACTATAAGCTCTCTTGCTTTTGGCTTTCTCCCTTCAAACACCATACAAAAAGGTATCATTGTTTCAAGGATGATGAGTAAGCTTATAAAGTAATACTTTCTGTCACCCAAGTAGAAAATACCGATATAAATTGTAAGCGGTATTAAAAGCAGTATCAAGAATGTTGCCCACAGGGTTCGTTTTGTCAGTTTTCTGTCTGACACCCGAACTTGTATTTCTTCTATTTCAATATTTCTTTGCGGCAAAAAGCAGAAACAGGCAATAGCTATATTGATTATCTGTATAATTTCAACATTAAATAAACCAAATTTCCCAATGCCAAGTATATCTGCACCTACCAAAAAGGAAATTGATATTAATACGAAAAGCAAAGCAAATATACTTCCGATTATAATTCTTGCCGGAGTCAGTTTTTTTATCTTTTCTTTTTGCGGTTTATTTTCGTTTCGGGCCTTATTTAGCTCTGTTTTGCAAACTTTTCTTTTTCTCTTTTCTACATTACCGCCGCAAGCAAGGATAATATCTTCTGTCAAAACCGCATCGGGAAGAGTGGTTCGTGCCATACGGTTTGCAGATGTAGTGTAGAAATTCTTGCCTTTGAAAAATTCTCTCGGCGTATCAACAGATGTTAACTTGCCGTCAAATACAAGACCGCATCTGTCGGCATATTCCGCGCAAAATTCTATGTCGTGAGATACCATAAGAGTTGCTACACCGTTTATTTTCAAGTCCGTAATAATTTCCGCAAATTCTTCTTTGAAATGTGCATCCATACCTTTTGTAGGCTCGTCAAGAAGCAGTATCTCAGGCTCCATAAGGAGTATTTTAGCAAGTGCGGCTCTTTGCTGTTCACCGCCTGATAAATCGTAAGGATGGCTATCTAAAAGATTTTCAATTCTGCAAAGCACACAAATTTCTTTCAGTTTTTGTTCTTTTTCTTTCTTTGTGAGGTTCTTTTCTGATAAAATCTCCATCAAGTCAAGATAAACCGTCTTTTTAACAAATATGCTCTGCGGATTCTGCGGAAGAACACCCAAAAGTCCGTCATACAAATTCTTGATTTTAGAAATGTTTTGTCCTTTTATCGCCACACTTCCTCTGTATGGTGTGTTAATACCCGATACAAGCGAAAGTGCCGTTGTTTTACCAGTGCCGTTACCGCCGACTAAACAGAACAACTCACCTTTACCCACACTTAAATTAAATCCTTTTACTGCATCAGGCAAATTCTTTTCGTATCTGAACCAGGCATCTTTAACTTCAATAACGGTATCTTTATTGTCTTGTATAATATCTTTAGGAATTATATCAGGATTTAAAGTGTTTTCCTTTGAATATTCTTCAAGCCACTTTCTGCCTTCTCTGACGGTTAATGGGCAAGGCAGGGAATTTTCAACGTTTCCGTGAACTTTCATAGGCGTTGGAAGCGCTTTATATATATCGTGATTTTTTGTTTTGAGAATTCTGCCAACCTCATTTGGCACTTCATCTGCAATGATTTTACCCTCATCCATAACTATAACTCTATCTGCAATCGGGAAAGCATCTTCAAGACGATGCTCGGTAAGAATAACGGTCACTCCAAGCTCACGGTTGATTCTTTCAAGGGTTTTTAAAAATTCACCTGCGGCAATTGGGTCAAGCTGGCTTGTAGGCTCGTCAAGAATCAAGACAGACGGACCGATAGCCATAACAGATGCAAGGTTTAATAATTGTTTTTGACCGCCCGAAAGCTCTGTTACATTTTTATAAAACCAGTTCTGTATTCCAAAGAATGATGACATTTCGGATACTCTTGCTCTTATTTCATTCTGCTTGTACCCAAGACTTTCAAGACCAAATGCAAGCTCGTGCCACACCTTATCGGTTACAATCTGATTATCAGGATTCTGCATTACAAAGCCAATACCTGATGCTTGTTCTTTGGCATCACAGTTTGCAAGGATTTTACCGCCGAAATAAATATTTCCGCTTATCTCTCCGAATGGTGCAAGTGTTGATTTCAGCAGTCTTAAAAGAGTAGTCTTTCCGCATCCCGATTTGCCGCACAACAAAACAAACTCACCCTGATTAATCGTGAAATTTATATTTTCAAGGGCCTTATCCTTTCTGTTCGGATATCGGAAACTTAAATTTTCGACCTTGAAGCTTTCCATTTTCTCACCTCCCAAATTTCAATTATAATAGGATATACCATAAGTAGTAAGTACGACACAAATAAGCTTATACCAAACGGCGAAATGTCTGCCGCTTTCATTGAGGGAAAGTAACGAAAATACATTCCGCCCATTAAATTGCCCACAAGCGTATATATACCCAAAAGCAAAATGCAAATAAGCGCTGTTTTATCTCGCTTATCAAATGTAAATATTGAAAAAGCCGTTCTCCCCGGCATTCCATACCCACGGGATTTCATACTGTCTGCGGTTTCAATGGCATTCTCAAGTGCCCACGTTGTCATAACCCCCAATATATTAAGTCCGTTCCTTGCTCGCTTTATAATACTGCCGCTACTTATATCACGCCCCATACACCTTTGTGCGTTTAGCACTACTTTAAGCTGCGAAACAAACTTCGGTACAAAGCGGAACGTCATAGTGATTATAAGCGACATTGCGGGAAAAATTTTGCCGAACAAATAGACAATCTTATCGCTTGTCATAATCTCATTATAACAAGAAAAATGACAAATGACGCTTATAATCATAGCTGCAGCACAAAGTCCGTAAACTATTGATTCAAGTGTAAGGGGATTTCCGTTTGGAAAATACATCAGAATGGTAACGCCCTCATGGTTAAATGCAGGATTGATAAGTGCCATCATCAAAAGCATTGGAAGCATATATATTAAGTTTGTTTTGACCTGCTTTTTCCCTTTCAGTATCACGGAATATATGAATCCCGACAAAAGCGAAATACCAAGACATACCGGATGCATAAAAAAGCAGGAAAACCCAATTGCAAATATAAAGTACACTAAATTTACAATCGGATGATATGTTTTAAATTCATTCACAATAATTTTCCTTTCGCAGTAAATAAAAAAGCTGTGGTAATTTTTTAAAATTACCACAGCTGAGTTTTTCTGTGATTAATCACAATTCAGTTGAATCACAACTGAAAACATTATCTCTATGCAAACAAGCACTTACGAGATAACATCAAAGCAGGTCTTGTGACTCGCATCATATAGACAAAAAGTCTGCATTTTTATACCCTGCCTTCTCAGTTTCCCAATGACTATCTTTCGATAACGGATACAAAAATTTCGATGCACACACCGACAGTTAATCGCAGGGGATTCTCACCCCATTCCCTTTACAGCAATTATGCCTTGCTTATGTGCATTTACGACATAATCAACACTCTGTGTGAATGTATTGAATTAAGAAACTAACATATTCTTTGCAAAGAATTATATTATATTACAAATTCTATCACAATTTTGTAATATAATCAATACATAAAATAATTATTTTAATTTCCACAAAAACACGTTTGACAGAATGCAGTAAAATATGATACAATTTTTGTGTATTTATTTTTTTAGAGGTAAGGCTATGTATGACTGTATAATTATAGGTGCGGGACCTGCCGGAATGATGGCTGCTTCTGCGGCATCAGACCTTGGCAAATCCGTACTTTTGATTGAAAAAAATAAAATGGCAGGTAGGAAACTTCGCATCACCGGAAAAGGCAGATGTAACGTAACCAACGTGGCGGACTCGCAGTCGATTATGAGAAACATAAACGAAAACGGCAGATTTCTGTTCAGTGCCCTCTCCGCATTTGATTCGGACGACACAGTAACCTTTTTTGAAAGTATTGGTGTGCCGCTTAAAACTGAGCGCGGCGGCAGAGTTTTTCCGCAGTCGGATAAGGCGGTGGACGTTGCAGAAGCAATGTATAAAAAGGTGCTTGACGGCGGATGCAAATTTGCCTGCGGTGAAGTTTCAGAAGTTTTAACTGAAAACGGATGCATAGTCGGTGTACGTCTTAAATCAGGCAAAGAAATTACCGCAAAAAGTGTTATTATTGCAACAGGCGGACTTTCCTATCCCCTTACCGGCTCTACAGGCGACGGATACCGTATGGCAAAATCGCTCGGACACAGAATAACCCCTCCCCGCGCGGCACTTGTTCCTATTGAAACAAAGGAAAGCTGGCCTGCAGAAATGCAGGGACTTTCCCTTAAAAACGTAAAGCTCACCTTAAAATGCGAGGACAAGTCCTTATTCTCCGACCAGGGCGAAATGTTGTTTACACATTTCGGTATTTCGGGACCGCTGTGCCTTTCCGCAAGCTGTCATATAAAAGACCTTGCAAAAGATTATGTAATTGAAATAGATTTAAAACCCGCACTTGACGAAAAAACTCTTGACGCAAGGCTGCTTAAAGATTTTTCCAAATATATCAACCGCGATTTTATAAATGCACTTGACGACCTTCTTCCTGCAAAAATGATTCCCGTCTTTGTTTCTCTTTCGGGAATAGACCCGCGCCAAAAAGTCAATGAAATAACGAAGCCTGCGCGTCATACCATTTGTAATCTACTTAAAAATATGCGCCTTACAGTAAAAGCCTTACGCCCCATAGACGAAGCAATAATTACCGCAGGCGGCATAAACGTTAAAGAAATAAACCCCTCCACAATGGAATCAAAGCTTGTGCCCGGACTTTATTTTGCGGGCGAGGTTATTGATGTAAGTGCCTATACGGGCGGTTATAATCTGCAGATAGCATTTTCAACAGGCTATCTTGCCGGCTGTTCGTGCTAATTTTTCACAAAGTTCTCTTTTTTATTACAGTAATGTTACTTTTTCGTGATGCAAAAGGGAATGAATCTGTTTATGTAGAATAAAGCATTAATAAGGATGTGATTTTTTAATGCGCAAAATAATATCAATACTGACAGCCTTTGTTTTGTCCTTATCGCTCGTTAATGTTTCCGCTGCAGCTGATATTTTATTATATTTGAACGATTCCGAACTTAAATGTGACGTAGCGCCTGTTATTGTGAATGACAGGGTTCTTGTTCCCGCAAGGGCACTTTTCGAACCACTTGGTGCATCACTTCAATGGAACGATACCATCAAGCAGGCTACAGTAAATCTTGACGATTTGACAATCAAACTGAAAATCGGTTCGGATGTTGCCACTGTAAACGGAGAAAAGGTCAAAATGGACTGTGCCCCGATTATTGCCGAAAGCCGCACTATGTTTCCTGTACGTTTTGTTGCAGAAAAACTCGGTTATATCGTAAAATGGGACGACAAAGAACGTGATGTCTATATTTCAACTCCGCCGAAAGAGCCGGAGAAAAACAAAATTACTTCGCTTAATATAAGTTCAACCGCAGATATACTTACTGTTTCCGCTGTGTTTTCCGAGCCACTTTCCGACTATACAGACTACTATGTTTCAAATCCGACAAGACTTGTTTTTGAGCTTGAAGGCTGTGAATACTATGACAAAAATCTGCCTGTACGTACAAACGGCGTTTCGCAGATTCGTATGGCAAATCACGACAATTATTTCAAGCTTGTAATTGATATGGACGAGCCCCTCAAATATACGGCAACACAGTCAATAACCAAGCAAAAGCTTACAATAAGGATAACTCTGCCGAAAGCACCCGCCGTCGAGGAAGAGGAAGACGAAAAACCGAATACCGATAAGGAAGATGAGGAAATTGTTCCAAATAAGGACGCTGTCCCCATCAACGGATTTGACGGCAAACCCATTGTTGTAATTGACCCCGGCCACGGCGGAAGTGACCCCGGTGCCATTGCCTATAATGAAGACGGCAGTATTTATGCAAACGAAAAGGATATAAATCTTGGTATTGCAAAATATGTATACGACATCCTCAAGGACGAAGGTATAGAAGTATATATGACAAGAACCAGCGATACCGCTATGGCTCTCGGTCAGCGAACCTCATATGCCAACAAGCTTGGTGCAACACTCTTTGTGAGTATTCATAACAATTCACATAACGACCCGTCAACAAGCGGAATTCTGACCCTTTACAGTGCCGATAAGGACACCGCTTCCGGCGGCATACAAAGTTCCAAAGACGTTGCATGGAAAATTCAGCAACAGATGGTTCAGGCAATCGGTAAAAGCAGTCAGGGAATACGTTCCGAAGATGAGTTATATGTTCTTCGCAATACAAAAATGACTGCTGTTCTTGCAGAAGTTCTTTATATGAGCAACAGAGAGGACATTGAATATATCAAAAAAGAAAAAAATCAACTTATTGCCGCAAAAGCAATAGCTAAAGGAATTTTAAAGGCATTAGAAGAAGGTTAATTATGTTAAACATTGTACTTACAGAACCCGAAATACCGCAGAATACAGGTAATATAGCACGTACCTGTAGTGCAACAGGAAGCCATTTGCATATAATAAAACCGATGGGCTTTTCCGTTGATGATAAACATCTTAAACGTGCAGGCCTTGATTACTGGAATGAGCTTACCATAACCTACTACGAAAATCTTGACGATTTTTTTGAGAAGCATCCGGATATTTCGTTCTGGCTCTGCAGTACAAAATCTGACAGATGCTATGCAGACGTTTATTTTAAAGATGGGGATTATCTTTTCTTTGGCAAAGAAACAAAGGGGTTACCCGAAGAGCTTCTTAAAGATAACCTTGACAGATGCATCCGTATTCCGATGCGTGAAACTGCGCGTTCACTCAATCTCGCTAACTCGGTTAACATAATTTTGTATGAAGCCCTCCGTCAAACAAGGTTTGACGGACTTATTAGGACTTCAGACTATCTTAAATAGAAAGACGATAAGTATATGAAATGTGTGGAATATAATTTTAAATACAAACCGTATTCGCCCTCATCACCCGAGGCGCAGGCACTTGCCGCCGTCTGCAAATTAAATGCAGTTGTTGCGGCAATACTTCTTAATCGCGGTATTGATACGGAAGAAAAGGTCTCTTCATTTTTAAATAAAGATGCCTCTCTTCTACATGACCCTTTCCTGCTTAAAGATATGGACAGGGCGGTAAGCCGCATCAAACGTGCCCTTCTTTGTAAAGAAAAAATAACCGTTTATGGTGACTATGATGTTGACGGCATCACTGCAACTTCTATAGTTTTTCTTTATCTTCGCGAAAAAGGTGCCCCTTGTGACTATTATATTCCTGACAGAGAAGATGAGGGCTACGGCCTTTCGGAAGAGGCTCTTCATAAAATAGCCGAATCCGGCACAAACTTAATTATTACGGTAGATACCGGTATTACAGCTGCCGAAGAGGTAGAAACCTCCAAATCTCTCGGTATGGATATAATTGTAACAGACCATCACCTTTGCACAGGCAAGCTTCCGGATACTATAACAGTAAACCCACAGCGTCCCGACTGCACCTATCCGTTTAAATCACTTGCAGGCGTAGGTGTTGCATTCAAACTTCTTACGGCACTTGAATCGGGAAACCATAACCTTATTTTAAACAAATTTTCAGACCTTGTTGCACTCGGTACAGTAGCCGATATGATGGAGCTTACAGGTGAAAACCGCGCTATTGTATCATCAGGGCTTGATAAAATAAATTCTAATCCAAATGCGGGGCTTGCGCTTTTAATGGAATCTGCCGGTATATCGGACAGAAAAAAGGATTCCTCCTCTATTGGATTTTCAATTGCACCGCGAATAAACGCCGCCGGCAGAATGGCAAGTCCGTATATTGCAGCGGAACTTCTTATTTCCGATAATCACGCACGGCAGAGTGAGCTTTGTGCCGAACTTGAAACGCTTAACAATCAGCGCCGCAATACTGAAAGCAGTATTGAAAAAGCTGCCTGCGCACGTATAGATAATAAACCTATGTATAAAGATAAAAAAATCTATGTTCTTGCCGACCCTGAATGGCAGGCAGGCGTGCTTGGTATTGCCGCATCAAAGGTTGCCGACCGATATAACCGTCCGTGTATTCTTATGACCTGTGAGGACGGCACCGCCAAAGGAAGTGCCCGCAGTGCAGGTGATTTTAATCTTTATCAGGCAATGAAAAGCTGTGAGGATTTGTACGATAAGTTTGGCGGTCACGAGTTTGCCGCAGGACTTACTATTGCAGAAGAAAAAATCCCGGAGCTTTTCAAAAGGCTTAACGATTATGCCGATAAGCATATGGATTTAAAAAGTATGCTTCCGGTTATGAATATTGAATTTGATTTTCCGCCGGAACTGTTTACTCCGGAAACAATAAATTCACTTGAAATTCTTGAACCTTTCGGAAATTCAAATCCGCATCCTATTTTCGCATTTAAAAATGCTTATCTTGCATCGCTTACTCCTATGGGTGAAGGTAATAAACATATGCGTCTGCAGCTTAACTGCGGCGGTACATCCGTAACAGCAGTTGCTTTTAATAAAAGCGAGCTTTCGCATTATTTTGAACCCGGCGACACGGTTGATGTTGCAGGTACTCTTTCCGTTAACGAATGGAACGGAAGAATCTATCCCCAACTGATGCTGTCAGCGGTAAAACCGTCGGAAAAACCGCCCGCAGACCAGAAATTTACACAGGATGAATTAAGACTTGTTTTTAAATATATCAAATCAAATCTTAATACTTCAAAATCCGCATCTCTTCATGCACGGATTATTGAAAAACAGACCGGCATCCCCTTTGACAGGGAAAAATTTGTAAATGCCCTTGAAATATTTGTTCAGCTGCGGCTGATTACATATACATCCGAAGATGATGTAATAGGCATATACATGCTTGAAATGGGCAGAAAAGTTAATCTTACCGATTCACCGCTTTTTCGCAAGCTTCAGGCATAGAAAGGAATTCATATGAAAGACCCGACCGTACTTTTTTCTACACTTCTTGAAATAATAACAGCGGCACAGCCGAAAGGCGATATCAACACCGTAAAACGCGCATACGAATTTGCAAAAGCTGCCCACGAAGGACAAAAGCGTGTTTCCGGCGAGGATTATATATGCCATCCTCTTGAAGTTGCTGAAATAATAACTGTTATGCTTCTTGACTGCGACACTATTGCCGCAGGTATTTTGCATGACGTAATTGAAGATACCGACACCACACATGAAGATATTGTGGCGGCTTTTGGCGCCGAAATTGCCGATATGGTTGAAGGCGTAACCAAGCTTGGTAAAATCAAATTTCTTTCGCAGGAAGAAGCACAGGTTGAAAACCTGCGCAAAATGTTTATGGCAACCGCAAAAGACCTGCGTGTTATCCTTATTAAACTTGCCGACAGACTTCATAATATGCGTACAATTGAGGTTATGCCCGACCATAAACGCCGCCAGAAAGCAAAAGAAACAATAGAGGTTTTTGCTCCTATTGCACACCGTCTTGGTATGTTTAGAATTAAAGTTGAGCTTGAAGACCTCTCCCTTAAATTTCTTGACCCTGTTTCATACAAAGAAATTGAAGAAGCTCTTGATGAAAAAATGAAAAACAACAGCTATTTCATTGAAAAAATCATCAGCTCTGTTTCATATAAACTTGACGAAATAGATATAAAAGGAAAAATAAACGGCAGGGTAAAACACCCTTACAGTATATATAAAAAGACCTATATGCAAGGCAAGTTACTTGACGAAATTTACGATATTTTTGCCGTGCGCGTAATTGTTGACAGTGTGCGTGAATGTTACGCCGTTCTTGGTGCAATTCACGATTTATATAAACCTATTCCCGGCAGAATCAAAGATTATATTGCAATGCCTAAACCCAATATGTATCAGTCACTTCACACAACGGTTATAGGCACGGAGGGTGTACCGTTTGAAATACAGATACGTACCGCCGAAATGCATAAAATTGCTGAATACGGTATCGCCGCACACTGGAAATACAAATCCGGCGTTTCGGATGCCGGCAAAGACGAATCCAAATTTACATGGCTTCGTCAGATGCTTGAACTTCAGGGCGATATTACCGACGACGAAGAGTTTATGCGTGCGTTTAAAACTGATATGTTTACCGATTCGGTATTTGTATTCACCCCGAAAGGTGACGTAATTTCTCTGCCGGCAGGCAGCTGCCCGATTGACTTTGCATATTCCATCCACAGCGCCATCGGTTCTCAGATGATGGGTGCAAAAATCAACGGACGTCTTGTACCCTTGTATTACAAACTGCAAAACGGCGATATTGTACAGATAATAACATCAAGTTCCGTTCACGGTCCAAGCCGTGACTGGCTTAAAATTGTTAAAACTTCAAGTGCTAGAAGCAAAATCAACCAATGGTTTAAACGCGAACGCCGCGAAGAAAATATTATAAGAGGTAAAGACCTTTTTGAAAAAGAAATTAAAAAATCGGGATATTCATATCATCAGTTATATGATGAAGAAATAATGAAAAAGGAAATACAACGTCATACGTTCCAGACACTTGACGATTTGTATGCTGCAATCGGGTACGGCGCCGTTCCCGTAAAATCAATTGTAAACAAACTTCGTGAAGCATACCGTAAATCTCTTGAAGAATTGCCTTCTTCCGAATCAGGCGGCGTTTCAAAATACCATACCTCCAGCAACGGTATTATTGTTGAAGGTATAGAAAACTGTCTTGTCCGTCTTTCACGTTGCTGCAGTCCTGTTCCCGGTGATGAAATCATTGGCTATATCACACGTGGCAGAGGTGTTTCCGTACACCGCGCTGACTGTGTAAACGTAAAAAACAACTTTATCGGTCAGGGCGAAAGCGACAGACTTATTGAGGTTAAATGGGAGAAGTCCCAAGCATCTGCTTCATATATGGCAGAGCTTACGGTACTTGCAGACGACCGCAATGGCCTGTTGCTTGACCTTATGAGTGTACTTTCAAACCTTAAAATATCAACACACAACTTCAATGCACGTACAGGAAAGGATTTTGATGCAACCATTACAATCATGGTGGAAATTCATTCTTCCAAACAGCTTGAAGAGGTAATCCGTAAAATGATGGGCGTAGCCGGAGTTGTTTCAGTATCACGTACCATGCAATAATAAGCTGCCACCGGGTAGTAGATGCAAATATAAGGCATCTATAGCATATCATTAGGTCTTAGAAGATATGCTGTGGATGCCTTTATTCATTAAAAAGGAGCACATATGAAATTATTTAATTTTGTTAAATCATCATTCAAAACACTTACAAAATTTGAACTTATCCTGTGGCTTTGCTCTGTAGCAGCTTCAATGGCTTCCATTTTTGTTTCGGGAAGCGGCGGTATTTTTTCCGCCATTGCCTCGGTAATAGGTGCAACCTGCCTTATCTTTGCCGCAAAAGGTAACGTTATAAGTCAGGTGCTTTCAATTATTTTTGCCATTATGTACACAATTGTATCCTTTACATTCCGATACTGGGGTGAAATGATAACCTATGCGTGTATGACACTTCCAATGGCTGTTTGGTCCCTTATTACATGGCTTAAAAATCCTTATAACGAAAGCGAAGTAAAAGTAAACGTCATCAGTTGCAGAGAAACCATATTTATGTTTATTCTTACCGCATTTGTAACCCTTATATTTTACTTTGTGCTTGCAATTTTAAATACACCAAATCTTGCAATGAGCACCATTTCCATAACAACAAGCTTTCTTGCCTGTTATCTTGTTGCACGCCGGAGCGAATACTATGCTCTTGCTTATGCCGCAAATGATATTGTGCTTATTTCACTTTGGATTATGGCAAGTGCCGAAAACCCGTCTTATATCCCAATGATAATATGCTTTGTAATGTTCCTTATAAATGATATTTACGGGTTTATCAACTGGCGCAAAATGAAATTTCTTCAAATGTAACCATCCGTATCCATATCTCATATAATAGCTAGTAGGAAAAGAAATATGGGGTGAGATTATGGATTTTCTTTACCCCCTGTCCAGGCTTTCTGCAAACAAAAGTGCAACCGTGCACAGTCTTATATGCGGCGGAGAAATGCGCCGCCGTCTGCAGGATATCGGCATAACTGCCGGTACGCGAATACAATGCTTGCAGAAAAGTCCGTACGGGGATATGACAGCATATTTAATCCGCGGAGCTGTGATTGCACTGCGCTCCGAGGATGCCGGAAATATACTGGTATGCAATTAAATATACACACGCCCGAATTTAACGTTCGGGCGTTTTTTTAAAGGATGTGATTATATGGGACTTACAAACTCTTCAACAGGAATTAATTCTATAGGAACAGATTTGCACATAACAAAAAAACACCCCGGTGATATTACGGTTGCACTGGCAGGAAATCCAAATGTAGGTAAAAGTACCATTTTCAATAAGCTTACGGGTATGCATCAGCATACGGGTAACTGGCCCGGCAAAACCGTTACAAACGCTGTAGGTACTTGCAGTTCAGGAAACTGCAACTTTATTTTTGCCGATATCCCCGGTACATACTCACTTATCCCCCATTCAGCCGAGGAGGAAACTGCCCGTGACTTTATATGCTTCGGCGAGCCCGATGCAGTGGTTATTGTATGCGATGCCTGCACCCTCGAGCGAAACTTAAATCTCGTACTGCAGACGCTTGAACTGCAGCCCCGCAGTATTGTATGTGTAAATCTTATGGATGAAGCCGTTAAAAAAGGCATATCCCTTGACCTTGCCGCGCTTTCGGACCGCCTTGGTGTTCCGGTAGTGCCAACATCTGCACGCAGCGGACGCGGTGTAAATAAACTACTTAGGGCAATAGAGTCTGCCGTCCATTCGAATTCTTCTGCACTTAAGGTTAAATATCCAGACATTATTGAAAATGCAATATCCATTGTAGAAACTGCTATTGAAACCAGAGTCGGCACAAAAATAAGTCCTCGCTGGCTTGCTCTTCGCCTGCTTGGAAACGACACCTCTCTTATAAACTCGTATAATTCATACATAAAGTTTAATATTACAGAAGATGCTGATGTAAAATCGGCACTTAAAAAGGCAGATGCACTTCTTAAAGAAAATAAAATAACCGAAGAACGTTTTAGCGACATAGTTGTTTCTTCTATTGTAGAAATCGCCGAAAATATATGCAAAAACGTGGTTTCGTATTCAAACCCGTCTTATAATGCGCGCGACCGCAAAATAGACAAAATACTGACAGGCAAATACACCGCATTTCCTGTAATGCTTATAATGCTCGGCATAATTTTCTGGATTACCATAACCGGTGCAAACTATCCGTCCGAGCTTCTTTCGGATTTGCTTATGGGTGCGGAAAGCTATATATTTACTTTCCTTTCGCTCTTTAAAATTCCACCTGCAATATGCAATATGCTCTCTGCGGGTGTATACCGCACGCTTGCCTGGATTGTATCCGTAATGTTGCCGCCAATGGCAATATTCTTCCCGCTTTTCACATTAGCGGAAGATTTGGGGCTTCTCCCCCGCATAGCGTTTAATCTTGATAAATATTTCAAGAAATGCTGTGCCTGCGGCAAACAGGCACTTACAATGTGTATGGGATTCGGATGCAACGCCGCAGGTGTTGTGGGATGCCGTATTATAGATTCCCCGCGCGAGCGCCTTATTGCAATGATAACCAACTCGTTCGTGCCCTGTAATGGCAGATTCCCCATTCTTATTGCAGTAATTACAATGTTTTTCAGCGGAAGCTCTCTTTACTCAAGCCTGATACTGCTTGCAATAATAGTAACAGGAATACTGCTTACCTTTTTAGTGTCGCTCCTTCTTTCAAAAACCATCCTGAAAGGTCAGCCATCATCCTTTACTCTTGAACTGCCGCCGTTCCGCCGTCCGCAAATAGGCAGCGTAATTGTACGTTCTCTCCTTGACCGCACAATATTCGTTCTTGGCAGAGCCGTTGCAATTGCCACACCTGCCGGACTTGTAATATGGTTTCTTGCAAATGTATCCGTGGGCGGAACCTCAATTCTTGCACATATACACACATTTCTAGATCCCCTCGGCAGACTTATGGGGCTTGACGGCGTAATCCTGCTTGCGTTCATACTTGGTATGCCCGCAAACGAAATTGTAATTCCTATTATAATAATGTCTTATATGGCAACCGGTACTCTGACTCCGTTTGACAATTTAATTGAACTTAAAAACTTACTTATTTCAAACGGATGGACGTGGATAACCGCCGTTTCTACAATGCTGTTCACCCTTGTTCATTGGCCGTGCACAACCACACTTTTATCCGTAAAAAAAGAAACCGGAAGTTTCAAATGGACATTTGCCGCATTTGCCATTCCAACTGTAATAGGCTTTTTGATTTGTTTCCTTTTTGCAAGTATAGCCCGTCTGTTTTAAGGATATACTAACGCAAAAAGGAGATGATAAATTTGGCAAATGAAGATACAGCAAATATCCTGAAAGAATGTAATGCCGGAGTTAAAATGGGTGTTGATTCAATAGCAAATGTGCTTGACGATGTAAATGATACCAAACTAAAGGAAATTCTTACAAATAACAAAGAAGAACATCAGAAAATCGGCAGCGAGCTACACGAAATCCTGAACAAAATGGACCTTGCCGGAAAAGAACCAAATCCAATGGCAAAAACAATGTCGTGGCTTAAAACAAACGTTATGATGACCGCCATGGGTGATGATTCAACTGTAGCCGACCTTATTACAGACGGGTGTAATATGGGCGTAAAATCACTTTCACGTTATCTCAATCAGTATAAAGCCGCAGAGCCCTATGCAAAGGATTTAACCCGCCGTCTTATCGACCTTGAACATCAGCTTACAATAGATGTAAGACCATATCTGTAAAACAAACAGGCAGAACCCAAAGTTCTGCCTGTTTGTTTATTTTACTTTATATACAGAATCTATTTCCTGCAATTCTTTAAATGTATCAATTTCAACAACGTCTTCCATTGTACATTCTCTTATTTCTACACTATATTCATCAACAAATTTATCAAAATGTACAGACTCTATAAAACATTCCTTTCCACCGGGCATATTACTTACCTGTTTATAATGCTCAACAAGCCTTTTTCCGTCATATTCGTTCCAATAAGTAATGCCTGCAAGTTGATGACAATGTTCTCCTCCAATACTAACCCCGGTAACTGTACATTTTTGTGAATGGAGGCACCAATCGTCGCTATATTCTATAGGTATACCCAAAACATTTGATGAATAATGATATTTTTTAATTAATTTAGGATTCATCAACAGAAGGTCTGATTCCAGCACATATGCATTAACTATTGCGTTTCCGGCTGCTACCGCTGACAGAATATTATTCCCTTGATTATAAAGCGGATTATCTATAAATTTTATCATTGGATATTTTATAAGCAACTGGTCAAAAAGCTCACCCAGATATCCTCTTACTATATAAATTTCTTTTATGCCGACAGCAAGGGATGCATCAATTAATCGGTCGATAATTCTTGTTCCGTGCACACGCACAAGAGGTTTAGGAGTATTAAGTGTAATCGGAATCATTCTTTCTCCCATACCGGCAGCAAGGAAAACGGCTCTCTTAACCGCATACGGTTCCAGTGCCTCATATCCTTTTTCTGTAATTGTAAATTTATTTACATACCCAAGGTCATCTAATTCTCTGTATGTCTTATTAACAGCACCTATAGAAATTTTTAATAATTCCGAAATTTTTTTTTGTGATTTTATATTCTCATTTTCATAAATACAATCCAGTACATTAAATTGTTTTTTCGTTAGCATTGTATTTCCCTCACAGCTTATTTTTTAGCTTATTGTATAAGCATAGTATTCTTTTAACAACAGCGTTTTCATTTTTTAATTGTTTGTCTTTACTATTGTACATTATTATACTATATGTATCATTTTTTGTCAATAAAAATTCATTTTTTTATCAATAATATCAAAAATTGAATCTTTAGCCTGCGACTTTTCATTATTAATATTTTAAATAGCAGTGATTAGAATGGTGCGTTACTCTTTGTTCTTCAGGTGGAAGTTGCATATAATTTCCATATAGCTGTGTTAAAATCTCACAATATCCTACAGGAGCTTTAAATTTGTATCCTTCAAAATCCACTTCTGCCGTTCCATCGTACCATTGTTTTAGTGTTCTGTTTTCAACACCCTCATACAAGCTGGACGTACTGCCCACATAATCATTTTCCTCATAGGGATATCTGGCAGATATTTTATCAATACGTTTCATTATAAGGTTTTTGCCTATACACTTGCTTATTAAAATCGGAATACCAAACGCAAGTTTTCCTCTTATGGAGTATGCTTTAACATCAATAACAATATAAGAGAACATTTTATATAGCAAGTGCTTTTTATTGAAATATTTCAAAAATTCTTTTTCCTCATATGGTTGTCCGTCAATCGGGAAAATATCAACATCTATTCCTAATTCTTCGCCTTTTTTATATTTAATGGATTTCTCAATCTTTAATGTTCTTTTATCAATAACCTTTGCTATTGTATGTTTTGCCTGTTTATCGTAGGGTTGTACAAGCTTATAGTTTTCGCTTTCAAATGTTTGTATAAACTTATTATAGTCCTCTCTGGGCATCTGTATATCAATATCATCATCCCATGGAATAAATCCCTTATGTCTGACTGCACCTATCAATGTTCCAAAAGCAAGGAAATATCTCAGATTGTTTTTGTCGCAAAACTCGGCTACTTCCTTTAAAATATCCAATTCATATTTTTTTATTTCTTCAAATGACAGTTCTCTCATGAGCCGCTCCTATAAAATAAAAATATTCTACCTGCTTATACTTATTTAATTATATCACCGTTGATTTTTGATTGCAACACATAATTTTTCAGTTATTACATAAATGGTTCTTTAGTTTCTCTGTGGAGCTGAATTTCATCTGTAACCGAGGCGCTGCCACGCATTTTGATAAGATATAAAACAGTCTCCGCAATATCCTCCGGAAGAACCATTCCCTCCCCGGTTAAATCAGGACGGGAGATTTTGACCATATCTGTAAACACCGCTCCGGGACTTATAACGTGAACTCTTACACCCTTTTTGTAATATTCTTTGCTAAGTGCTTTACTGAAACCAAGAAGTGCATGCTTAGATGCGGCATATGCACTTTGCAGTGCATATCCATGATGCGCCGTTACGGAAGCAATGTTGATAATTGTTCCGCAAGAAGACTCCTGCAGATACGGAAGTGCTTTTTTGCACATAAGAAACGGTGCTCTTGCGTTAGTAGCCATAATCATATCATATTCTTCCATAGAAATTTCTTCAAAAGCTTTTGACTGTGCAACGCCGGCATTGTTAATCAACAAATCAATGCCTCCGTAAACCTGAATGGTTTTTTCTATCGTTTCCTTTATGTAATCATCATTACAAAGGTCTCCGGGAAGAATCAGACATTCCCTGCCCTTTGCTGTTTTTTTCAGTTTTTCTTCATTTCGTCCCATTAAAACAAGCCTGACTCCACAGGCAAAAAGAGCCTCAGCTATTGCCGAGCCAATTCCACCCCCTGCTCCCGTTATAATGCAAACCTTATCTTTCATAAAATCACCTGTATGATTATTTCTTCTTTTCAACTTTTCTTTTATTCCCTTTTTCATCCATTATATAAACATTCGAGAGCGTATTTTCCATGCCCTGACGGAACCTTCTTATATACTCCTGACGGAGCTGTGCCTGCTCGGCTTTTTCTTCATCATTAAGGCCCTGCTCTTTTGATTTTTTTGCAAGTTCATTAATTCTTTTTATAAGCTTTTCCATATTTACCTCTCCTTACTTTCAGTAATACATTCAAATCATTTGCCACCACACATCAGGCTTTCAACATAATCCGCGCTAATTTTCCTGAACGATTTATGTATACCGATTATAACACAAAATCCGCAGAGTTGCAATACTCTGCGGATTTATATTTATTCATTTAAAACCCTCGGGATGAGCCTCCTCCACCGGATGAACCGCCACCAAAGCCACCGAAAGAGCCGCCTGACGAACCACCACCGAAACCGCCGCCGCGACCAAAGCCACCGGGGAAACCGTAAAATCTGAATCCACCAATACGACCGCCACGGCCGCCAATTACGATAAGATACAGTATTATAACCACTATCAAAGTGATAATATCACCGATTCCGCCCTCATCCTCTTCTTCCATTTCTTCAAGAAAAACAGGGTCTTCAATTCCGGCAATTACTGCATCGTAAAGGGCTTTTATGCCCGCATCAAAATCATTTTCTTTAAGATGCGGGATTGCGTAAATATCCATAAGCCTGCCGCATTTGGCATCGTTGAACGTACCTTCAAGCCCGCGTCCGACTTCGATGCGGATTTCGCGATCGCCGGTTGATAGCAAAATCAAAAGTCCGTTGTCCTTGTCTTTATCGCCTATTCCCCACGAACGGAAAAGCCTGTTTGCATAGGTTTCAATATCCATTCCGTCAAGGCTTGTTACAGTAACAACTACAACCTGCGTACCGTCGCCGCTGTATTTTCTGCTTGTTTCGTTTATATGCTCTTCTACCGTCGGAGAAAGCACATTGGCATAGTCATTGGCATAGTTCGTTCCGGGAGATGGAATTTCTGCCGAAACACATACCGAAAGAATACATACAAACAATAAAGACTGCAAAAACCGCTTAATCATTGAAAGCTCACCTGCGGAGCAGTTTCAGCACCGCTTGTCGCTTCAAAAAGAGACATCTGTTCAAATCCGAACATTCCCGCAAAAATAACATTGGGGAAAGTTCTTATTTTTTTGTTATATTCGGTTGCTGCCGCATTATAATCCTGACGTGCAATGTTAATTCTGTTTTCTGTTCCTGCAAGTTCATCCTGGAGTGCGATGTAGCTTTGTGTTGATGTTATTGTCGGGTAATTTTCAACAACCACCATAAGTCTTGAAAGTGCAGATGAAAATTCGCCTGCCGCCTGTGCTTTTTCACTTACCGAGCCTGCACCTACATATTTTGCTCTTGCTTCTGTTACAGAATTTATAATGTTCTGTTCGTGTGCGGCTGCCCCTTTAACTGTTTCCACAAGATTTGGAACAAGGTCAAACCTGCGCTGGAGCTGTGTTTCTACATTTGAAAATGCAGCCTCTGCATTAGCCTGTGCATTTACAAGACCGTTATAGGTACCTGCAAGAAGTGCAATAAGAATTACAACAACGAGAGCAACAGCTATAATTATTTTTACTGATTTTTTCATATCTTTCCCTCCTAATTCGGATTTGCCGCAAAGTCGTTTACTGTTTCGAGCATTGCGTTTATATTTTCTTTAAGCACCATAGACTGAATTACTCCGTTACGTTCAAGCGCATAGTTACGTTCGTTATGTGTAATGTAACGTGCAGTAACGATGTTTCCGTCATAATATTTAAACTCTATTTTTGCTATTTCTGTTCCGCCGTTTATATTTTCTGCAAATCCGCTTACTTCAATACCTATAATTGACTGGTATGTGGTTTTGAATTTTTCAAAATTTGCCGCTTTGCCGTCTACAGTTACTTTTTTGTTCTGGTCATTACCCGTTAAAATAAATGTATGGGTGCTGCCGCCGCCGGAAACTGTAATTTCGGAAACCTCAAACATATCAATTATATGAGCATATCTTTCCATAAGTCGAAGCACCTGCAAAGTTTCAAGAGCGTTGTAAACCTCTGTACTTTGTTCAAAAACAAAGTTTTTGCCATTTACCATTGCATATACACCGCCGGTTTCGGTTTTGTTTCCGTATGAAACGGTATAACTGCCGCCGTCGGTTTCAATTTCAAGCACATATTTTGGACTTGAAAGACCGTATTTTGCAAGGTTCTTCGGGTTATCTTCAACATACTGCATTACCGTAATCATATTCATATTTACTGCAAGTTCATCAAGTGCCCCACTCTGTACGGATGCATACTTAGGATATGTCATAACATATGATGTGAACATTGAAAATTTATTTTTTTCATCCTCGTTAAGTCTTCTGATACTTACAAGAGGTGTTCCGCTTTTTGTTATATTAAGTTTTGTTATGCTTGTAATATCTGCTGATGCAACCACATTAGGTCTGTAGTCGTTTACTGTGCGCATATACATTGCTATGCGTCCGCTTGGCATAAGATACACCTTGCCTGATTCTTTATGAAGAATAAAATACCCTTCGCCCCCGACCATTTTGTTACCTATACAAATTGTGTTTTCTGCTTTGCTGCCATAAACCGTTACAACCGCAGTAGGATTATCAACGCCGTATTCCGAAAGTTCGGAAGCGTCTATTTCCCTTTCAGCAAGCGGATTTGCAAAAGAAACTATGGCATTTGCCAGTGTATCCGCTGAAAACTCTATGTTTTCATAACCTTTAATACTGCATCCGCTGTTTGAGTTTAAAATAGTATATTCTGCCTGTGGATTTTTAACATAAATTTTTTCAACGTCCGATACATTCATATTATATACAGATATGGAAGAAGTCTTTTCAACCGTTTGCGTATCCGGAGTGTTTTCGGGAATATTTATAACCCATATATATGCACCTGCAAGAAGTGCAATTACCGCTACACTTATTATAATGTTGCGCGTTAACTTGTCCTTAAACCACATTATAAGTATCTCCTCTTAAGCCATATTACTATTCCTATAGCAAGAATTATTGCCGGGAAAGCAAATACAAGAGAATAGTAAAGAACGTTTATTCCTGTTTTTGTAAGGTTTGTTATTTTACCTTCGGTTACTACTTTAGGTGCAATTTTAAGACTGCCGCCGTTATCAGTAAGATATGATACCGAAGAAGAAATAAGCTGTGCGTTACCCGGATACTGTGCTGAAATTTCAACTGCAGATGCTGAACCTATTACCATTACCTTGCTGTTTTCTTTTTCGGAAATTACCATCATACCGACAGGACCCATATCGTCCCCTTCCTCATATTCGGCTGTTGTGGCATTAAGGTTTGCTTTGCCGACAGATTTTTCGCTTGAATTTATAAGAACTGTGGGCACTGCGTTCTGCGCATTTGATTTTTGGACATCATATCCAACGCTTTCACTGAACAAAACAGGTGTCTTCTGTGAAATAACACTTGCTGTAATTTCGTGCTGCCCTGCATCTGCCATAATTGCAAACGGAATTCCGTTATACATTTTGTTGGCATCGTGCTCAACAACAATATCCGATGTTTTGATTATTCCCCATTCTGCAAGATAAGCGTCAAGTCTTGGAAGCTCGGGCACGCCTGCAGTGGAAATTAACATAAAGTTGCCGCCACCTTGCAAAAATGCATTTATCTTTTCACATTCCTCTATAGTATAGTCAGCCGCAGGAACGCAGGAAATAAGTGTCATTGCGTCGGCAGGAATGTCGCTGTTTAATATGTTGATTGTCTGTGTTTTATATCCCTGTTCACCTAGAAGGGTGTTAAGATATGAAAGAATAGCTTCACTGTGTCCTTCAAGAATATATATGGCAGATTCTTCTACTGTCCCCGTTAATGTTACAACCGCATTTGTGAGCTTCATTTCAAGGTCAAAATTATATTTATTTTCACCAGGAACAGTCGAAACAGACTGTGTATAAAGCGATGATGCGGATACTATTTTGTATCTGTCGGCATATTCAAGAACTACGTCGCCCATACGGAGATTTTCACCTTTGGCAATGTACGTATATAAAACAGACTGATTTTTTTCAACATCAATATAAGTTACCTTGAAGTTATTGTTCATTGCGCTGTATCTATCAAGATATTCTGCAACCTCAAGGTTAATCTCGTCTTTTTTGCCAACAACTTTTACATTAATAACTTTATCAAGCTGTTTCATAACCGTTTGTGTCTGCTCGGTTATTTCAAATTTCTGCGAGCGTGTAAGGTCAAGCTTTAAGTTTATTTTTGACGCAAGCGCCGTTACGATAAGGTTAACAAAAATTACTGCTATAATAACCACCGCTGTAACTACGAGGGAATTAAATTTGAATTTTGTGTTTTTGCTGTTCATATTTATCCCTCCTTAATTAAAACGGCGTTTTTCGATGTTTCGGGCTGTTAAAAACAGCGTAGCAAAAACAACGCTTACGTAATATACTATATTCGGCAGGTTAAGAAGACCTATCTGGAAATCTTCAAAACGTTTTAAAACCGAAAACCAGTCAAGAATGTTTTTAATCCATACAATGCTTACACCTGATGTAAGGCTGTCCCAGCTGTAGAGTACAAACAATACAATAAATGTAAGTATTGCGGAAACAACCTGACTTTCTGTACAGGAGGAAATAAATACTCCTATTGCAATAAATACCGACCACACAAGAATAAATCCAATGTATGAGCCTATTACTTCGCTTAAAATCGGTTTGCTTATTGCAAAGAAAATAAACGGAAAAACAAACGTAACTGCAAGTGATATAAGAAATACTGCAAGTGCCGCAAAATATTTACCAAGCACTATTTCAGATACGTTTACTGGTACGGTAAGAAGAAGCTGGTCTGTTTTTTTGTTTTTCTCTTCCGCAAAAAGCTGCATTGTTATTACAGGCACGATAAACAGACATATCATATTCAGAGGCGTTAAAATATACGCCACAGATGCTACCTGATAATACACCATTCCTTGCACAAAATAAAGTGCCGAAAGTGCAAAAAATGCACTCATAAATATGTATCCTATAGGTGTAAGGAAATAGTTGCGAAGTTCTTTTTTGAAAATTGCTTTCATTATTCACTCGCCTCCGTTTCTGCCGAACCTGTAGCTTTTATGAATACCTCTTCAAGTGTATGCTCAACAGGTCTGAACATTAGTACATCAACACCATTTGAAACAAGTGTATTTATTATCTGCGCCCTTTTATCCGCAACTGTGTCGGTTGTGATTTTTACATCAACCGTGCCGGATTCGGCATGTCCCATATTTTCAATTCTGCCCATTCCTGCAAAAATGTCTTTAATTTTGCTGAAACTGCTGCGTGCTCGGATAAGATATTCACCCGTACCTGCGCCGGACAGATTTTCAAGAGTGTCCATTGCCGCAATTTGTCCGTTATTGATAATAATAACTCTGTCGCATATTGCAGCTACTTCCTGTAAGATATGAGTACTTAAAATGATGGTTCTTTTTTCGCCGAGTTTTTTGATTACACTGCGAATTTCAATAATCTGCCCTGGGTCAAGACCAACTGTAGGTTCGTCAAGTATAAGCACTTCAGGACTTCCTATAAGTGCCTGTGCAAGGCCTACTCTCTGTTTATATCCTTTAGAAAGGTTTTTTATAAGTCGTCCGGAAACTTTTTCTATATCAACTATTTCCATAACTTCTGTTATGTGTGCCTGCTTATCTTCTTTTACCCCTTTTAAGTCATACACAAAGCTAAGGTATTCATATACCGTCATATCAAAATAAAGCGGAGGCTGTTCCGGGAGATACCCAATACGTTTTTTAACTTCGTTCGGGTTTTCAAGTATGCTGTAGCCGCATACTTTCACTTCTCCGCTTGTGGAAGAAAGGTAACCTGTTAAAATATTCATTGTTGTGGATTTTCCTGCACCGTTAGGTCCAAGGAAACCAACAACCTCGCCTCGCTTGATTTCAAATGATATACCTTTTACCGCTTCATTTTCCCCATATTTTTTCACAAGGTCTTTTATTTCAATAACAGTTTCCAATGTTATTCACCTTCTTTTACGATATTTCTTATGCAAAGCTCGTCCAGCTGTTTAGCATCAACAACATCGGGCGCGCCTGACATAAGCTCGGATGCGTTCTGCACTTTCGGGAATGCAATAACATCACGGATTGAATCTTTACCGAGAAGAAGCATTACAAGTCTGTCAAGACCATACGCCATTCCGCCGTGCGGAGGTGCGCCGTATTTGAACGCTTCCATAAGGAATCCGAATCTGTCCCATGCGGCTTCGGTTGTAAATCCGAGTGCGTTAAACATTCTCTGCTGAAGGTCGCGGTCAAAAATTCTTATGCTGCCGCCGCCAAGCTCAACACCGTTAAGAACGATATCGTAAGCTTTTGCTCTTGCCTGTTCCGGATGTGATTCAAGAAGGTCAATATCCTCATCCATCGGCGATGTGAACGGATGATGTTTTGCAACATATCTGTCTTCTTCCTCGCTGTATTCGAAAAGCGGGAATTCAGTAACCCAAAGGAGATTATACTGATTTTTGTCGAGCATATCAAATTTCTTCGCAATATGCAGACGAAGTGCGCCAAGTGCATCAAACACGATTTCATTTTTATCGGAAACAATGAATATTCCATCGCCGTTTTCAGCGTTTGTAAGCGCAAATATATCTTCAAGTTCTTTTTCACTTAAGAATTTAGCAACAGATGATTTTATGCCGTCAGCGGTTTTGATAATCCACGCAAGACCTTTTGCTCTGTAGGTTTTTACAAATTCGCCAAGTGCATCAAGCTCTTTACGTGAGAATTTTTCGCCAAGACCTTTTGCATTTATTGCACGCACGCTGCCGCCATTTTCAAGACTTGATGAAAATACTTTGAACTCAGAACCTTTAAGGGCGTCTGACAAATCAACAAGCTCCATACCAAAACGTGTATCAGGTTTATCGCTGCCGAAACGTTCCATAGCCTCTTTATACGGCATTCTCTGGAAAGGTGTCTTAACATCAACGTCAAGCACTTCTTTGAATACTTTTTTGATAAAGCCTTCATTCATTGCAATAACGTCGTCCACTTCAACGAAAGACATTTCAAGGTCAATCTGTGTGAATTCCGGCTGTCTGTCTGCACGAAGGTCTTCGTCACGGAAGCATTTTACAATCTGCATGTATCTGTCGTATCCGGCAATCATAAGCAGCTGTTTGTAAAGCTGCGGCGACTGCGGAAGTGCATAGTAGCTGCCCGGATGAACACGGCTGGGTACAAGGTAATCTCTTGCGCCTTCCGGTGTACTTTTTGTAAGAACAGGAGTTTCTATTTCTGTAAATCCGTTCTGGTCATAGTAATCCCTTGCAATTTTTGTAATTCTGTGGCGTGTTACCATACATTTCTGAAGTTCAGGACGTCTTAAATCAAGATATCTGTATTTAAGTCTTATTTCATCCTTAACGTTGGTATCGTCTTCAATCTGCACAGGAAGTGCTTCGGATTTATTGAGAATGCGAAGCTCTGTTACTTCAATTTCGATTTTACCTGTTTTAAGCTTATCGTTAACTGCGCCTGTTCTTGCACGAACTGTTCCCACAGCCGCAATTACATATTCAAGGTGAACGGTTTTTGCTTTTTCGAGAATTTCTGCCGGAGTTTCAGCAACAAGCTGAACTTTGCCGCTTATATCTCTTAAATCTATAAAAACAAGGCTTCCAATATCTCTTACTTTTCCTGCCCATCCCATTACAGTAACCTGCTGTCCGATTTCTGCCTCTGAAATCTGCGCACATCTGTGAGTTCTTTTAAGTCCTGCAAGTGTATCCATGTCTATCATCCTTTTCTTAAGTATTTGTCTATTTCGTTAAGTATTATTTCCTGGCTTTCGCCACTTTCCATATGTTTAAGAGCACATTTGCCGGCTTCAATTTCATTGTCACCGATTACGATTGTATATTCAGCACCGATTTTGTCGGCATATTTCATCTGTGCTTTAAGTCCTCTGCCCATGCAGTCGCGAACTGCGCTGATACCTTTTTTTCTTAAATCAGCAACAATCTTTACGCCATAATCTACTGCTTTGTCCCCAAGCTCGCAAACAAAGATTTTCGGTTTCGGTTTTCCTGGAATTTCAATTCCCTGCGCCTGCATTGTAAGAAGCAGTCTTTCAAGCCCGAGCCCGAAGCCGATACCCGGTGTGGGGTGTCCGCCAAGCTGCTCAACAAGTCCGTCATATCTTCCTCCGCCACACACGGTGCTTTGTGCACCAAGGCTATCGGATTTTATTTCAAACACCGTTTTTGTATAGTAATCAAGTCCTCGTACGATGCCGGTATCTATGTTATATTCAATACCAAGCAAATCAAGCGTGTGTTTTACGCCCGCAAAATGCTCCTGACACTCATCGCATATATAATCAAGAAGTACAGGTGCATCTTTCACAAGTTCGCCGCAACTTGGGTCTTTACAGTCAAGTATACGCATCGGGTTTTTGTCAAACCTTGTTTTACATGTCGGGCAAAGATTGTCATATTTCTGCGCTAAAAATTCTTTAAGCGCTTTATTATATTTTGCTCTGCACTCGGGGCAACCGATACTGTTTATGTTAAGGGTTAATCCTTTAAGTCCGAGCCTTGCAAAGAATTCCATTGCAAGCGATATGATTTCTGCATCTATACGGAAATCGCTGCTGCCGAATGCTTCAATACCAAACTGACGAAACTCTCTGTATCTGCCTGCCTGAGGTTTTTCATTTCTGTAGCAGGTTATAAGATAAAACAGTTTTATGGGCAGCGCCCCTGCAAGAAGTGAATGCTCAAGCACACTCCTTACTGTTCCCGCCGTACCTTCGGGGCGAAGTGTAATGCTTCTGCCGCCTTTATCCGTAAAGGTGTACATTTCCTTTTGCACAACGTCAGTTGTATCACCTACGCCTCTTGCAAAAAGGTCGGTATATTCAAATACGGGAATTTTTATTTCATCAAATCCGAAATCCCTGCAGACTTCTTTTGCAGTTTTTTCAATATAGTCCCATTTATATGCATCTTCCGGCAATATGTCATATGTGCCTTTAAGAGCTTTTATCTTTTCCATTGTTATATCATCCTTTATTCAATTGTGTCAATTAAATTCTGTATAGACATAAGCATTGCATCAAGGTCTTCTTCCGCCTTGTCAATACTGTCAGCCTTGGTTCCGAAATAAAACTTTATTTTCGGTTCAGTACCCGACGGACGTGCCGCAAACCATGCATCACCATCAAGTTCAAATCGGAGCACGTTTGATTTTGGCAAATCTATTGGGGTAATTTCTCCCGTATTAAGGTCTGTTCTTGTGCTGCAGGAAATATCCGTAAGGAAATTAACCTTATGCTTTGCAACCATTTTCGGCGGATTATTTCTTATTCCCGTCATTATACGTTTTATTTTTTCAACACCTTCAATGCCTTCAAGTGTTATCGATAAAAGACGTTCTCTGTATGTGCCATATTTTTCATAAAGTTCCATAAGAGCATCATAAAGGGACATCCTTTTAAGGCTGTAGAATGCCGCCATTTCAGCAATAAGCATTGCTGCAACAACCGCATCCTTATCCCTTGCGTGTGTTCCTACAAGATAGCCGTAGCTCTCTTCAAATCCAAGCAGATATTCATGAGAGCCTGCCAATTCAAATTCTTTTATTTTTTCGCCGATAAACTTAAAACCTGTAAGCACATTCATAACCTCTACACCATATGCTCTGCATATTGCATCGGGCATATAGCTTGTTACAACCGTTTTTATTACAGTTCCGTTATCGGGCAGGTTATTTACAGCTTTTCTTGATGAAAGTACATATTCCGTAAGGAGTGCCCCCACCATATTACCTGTAAGAGCAATATATTCACCGTCCGGTTTTCTTACTACAACACCAATTCTGTCGCAGTCGGGGTCTGTACCAAAGATAAAATCAATATCTTCTTTTTTTGCAAGCTCTATTGCAAGGTCAAACGCACTTTTTTCTTCCGGATTGGGAGATTTGACTGTAGGGAAAGTTCCGTCAGGTTCAATCTGCTCTTCTACAAGATATACATTTTTAAACCCAACCTCGTCAAGAATTCTGCGAACAGGAATATTACCACTACCGTGAAGAGGTGTATATATCATTTTAAATTTATCTGCCGCAATTTTAACTGCTTCGGGATTAAGCTGCTGTTTTTTAACTTCGGACAAGTATACATCATCCACTTCATCTCCAAAAACATTTATAAGCCCGGATGCTACCCCGTCGTCTATGCTACAGGTTTTTACATCTTCAAAAATATCTGTTTTTTCAATAATCGCAAGCACCTTATCCGCATCTTCCGGTGGAAGCTGTCCGCCGTCTGAGCCGTATACTTTATATCCGTTATATTTTGGAGGATTGTGGCTTGCCGTAATCATAATTCCGGCAATACAGCCAAAGTGACGTACAACAAACGAAAGTTCCGGCACGGGACGAAGGCGGTTTGAAAGATACACTTTAATGCCGTTTGCCGCAAGAACGCATGCCGCTTCCTTTGCAAATATATCTGAGTTTATTCTTGAGTCATAAGAGATTGCAACGCCCATTTGCTTTCCTTCGGGAAAATTAGCTAAAATATAGTCTGCAAGTCCCTGGGTTGTCTTTTTAACCGTATATACATTCATTCTGTTTGTTCCGGCACCAAGAATACCGCGAAGTCCTGCAGTACCGAATTCCAAATCTTTATAAAATCTATCTTCAATTTCTTTTTCATCATTTGAAATGGCACTAAGTTCCGCTTTGGTTTTCTCGTCAACCGCATCGGAAGAAAGCCACAGATCGTAACACTGTTTATAAGTCATTCTATCACCTTCCCTTAAAATAGTATACCAAGATATATTATATCTTAAATATATCTTAAAGTCAATATTTTTACACTTCCCAATAACAAAAATAAGAGGAAGATTTCTTCTTCTGCTTATGATATGTAAACGAACTTTCATTTATTCGCGATACAGCCCGTCAAAAACTCATCTTATCCTCTCTTTTAAAATACAATAATTCTATATCAATTATTATCTTGATTATTTCGGCAAAATGGTATATAATTCTTTTGTAAACTTTTATAAAGGATGAAATGAATGAAAATATATTTTGACAATGCAGCAACAACATTCGTATGCAAAGAGGCGGCAGATGCCGTACTTTCGGCAATGACGGATACTTACGGCAATCCGTCGTCCCTGCATCTTATGGGGATGGATGCCGAAAACATTGTAAAAAACTCAAGAGGCGAAATTTCAAAAAAGCTTGATGTTCCCGCTGAATGTATATATTTCACATCGGGCGGAACGGAAAGTAATAATACTGCTATTTTCGGTGCGTGCCTTAAAACAAATCTTAAAGGCAACCGCATAATAACCACAAAAGCGGAGCATCCCGCCGTGCTTGAACCGTTCAAGGTGCTTGCCGGAAAGGGATTTGACGTGCAGTATGTAAATCTGCTGCCAAGCGGCACAATTGACCTCTCCCACCTCGAAAGCCTTCTTACTCCGGATACTGTTTTTGTAAGTATAATGGGAATAAATAACGAAACAGGCTGTATAATGCCTATGACAGATGCAGTAAGCCTTATCCGCAAAAAAAGTCCAAATGCACTTATCCACAGCGATATAGTGCAGGCATTTTGCAAAGTTTCTATGGCAAATGTTGATTTGGCATCCGTAAGCAGCCATAAAGTGCACGGGCCGAAAGGTGTTGGCGCACTTTATATCAAAAAAGGCGTGCATATAAATCCGCTTATGTTTGGCGGCGGTCAGGAAAAAGCTTTTCGTTCGGGAACGGAAAACGTGCCCGGTATTGCAGGGTTTGGTGCAGCCGTAAAAAAAGCCGATATGGCAAAAGATAATGAACATACAGCTATGCTCAAATCCGCACTTATAAATGCTGTTTCGGATATTCCTGATATCAGAATAAACGGCGAGGACACATCATCCCACGTACTGAATGTTTCGTTCAAAGGAGTACGTTCAGAGGTGTTCCTGCACACACTTGAATCAAACGGAATTATGGTATCGTCCGGCTCGGCTTGCTCGTCAAACAAACCCAGTCCATCACACGTACTTACAGCAATGGGTGTTGACTCAAAATCTATTGACAGTGCCATAAGATTCAGTTTTTCCGTTTATAATACAATTGATGAGATTAATTACTGCGCCGATGTTATAAAACGCGAGCTTCCTATTTTGCGCAGAATTATGAGGTGAGAATTTGGAAACTAAAGTTATATTTTCGAATGATTCGGCAGGACTTAAGGCCGCCGGCGAAATAATAAAGAACGGCGGTCTTGTGGTATTTCCTACCGAAACGGTATACGGAATAGGTGCCGACGGGCTTAACGAAATTGCAATAAAAAACATTTATATTGCAAAAGGTCGTCCGTCTGACAATCCGCTGATACTTCATACAAACAGTATTGAAAAAGCCGAAAAAATCGGCTACATAAACTCAATTGCAAAAAAGATTTTTGAAACCTTTTCACCCGGTCCCGTAACGGTTGTTGTGAAAAAAAAGGATATTGTCCCCCTTGCCGCAACAGGCGGGCTTGATACAGTTGCAATCCGTATTCCGTCGTCCGAAACCGCGCGCGCTCTTATTGAATATTCGGGTGCATATATTGCAGCACCAAGTGCCAATATTTCGGGACGTCCAAGCCCCACAACAGCAGCGCACGTTATTGAAGATTTAAGCGGCAGAGTTGATATGATTATTGACGGTGGCGATGCCGATATCGGTATTGAATCCACAGTTATTGATACAACCGGCGAAAATCCCGTTATTTTACGTCCCGGTAAAATAACACTGCCTGATTTGCAAAAACTTTTTCCGGATGCAACAGCCGAAAAGCATATGAAAGAAAATACCGAAGGGTATAAACCCAAAAGCCCCGGTATGAAATATAAGCATTATGCACCGAAAGCAAAGGTTATTGTTTTTGAGGGTGACGCGGAATTGAAAATAAAAGCTGAGCTTGAAACCATACAAAAGAACGGCAAAAAAGCAGCTGTTTTCTGCCGCGCATCTTCAAAGTATTCCGCTGATTTTGCAGTAAAATGGCAGGACAGTGCCGATATGGCAAGACTTTTATTCTCTACTCTTCGCGAGTTTGATAAAATGGGCGCAGACGTAATTTTGTGCGAAGCGCCCGATAACGATGCCATGGGCGAAAGTGTTCGAAACAGATTATATAAATCTGCCGGCTATGATATAAGATAAAACATTTAAAAAGTATCCGTTGTTATGCGTATAGCGGCGGATACTTTTCTTTTACTTTTTCTCTATCATAACCGCAATCGGCGGGCAGTTCGGTCTGTTGACATAATCAAGAACAAGCACTGTATATGATTTATAATCAATGGTTTTTATCCATTCCATAAGCGCGTTTTTTTCTTCAAAACCGGAATCGCCGCCGTAATATACTCCAATTGAAATAAGTCCGCCCGGCGAGAGCAGTTTCATAGACTGCTCAATTGCCTTGACAGTGGTTTCAAATTTTGTTGCAATACTGTGGTCGCCGCCGGGAAGATAACCAAGGTTGAACATAACGGCATTTACGTGGTTATCAACATACTTTTCAATATTATGATGTCCGTCATTTATAAGAACAGCTCTTTCTCTTACGCCTTCTTTTTCAAGAAGAGCTGCCGTGTTTTCAAGTGCCTGATTTTGTATGTCAAATGCAAAAACTTTTCCTGTTTCTCCCACAAGATTTGCAAGAAAAAGTGTGTCGTGACCGTTTCCCATTGTGGCGTCAATAACAGTATTCCCTTCCGACACGGCTTTTTTTATATATTCATGTGTTATTTTTAATGTGCTGTCAGGTATAATCATAAAATTTCCTTTCAAAAAAATTAATTTTAAAAATGAATAAAAAACAAAAAACTGCTCACAATATAGTTCGGGTGATGAAAATGAGCAATAACAACAATAACAATAACAAAGCTCAGGATAAAAGAAACGATCAGACAAACAACAGAAACAATCAGTCATCAAACAGCAGAAACGAACAGTCTAATAACAACAGCAACAACAGAAACGAACAGTCTAACAACAACAGCAGAAACAACGACTGTAAATAAATGTTTATCTGACCTTTTATGACAAAAAACAATTTGTCATAGTCCCATATTTAAAAAGCGTAAGGCTTTTAAAGCCTTACGCTTTTTCTTTGTTTAATTAGTCAAGAAGTCCTTCGATATCAAGTTTGTAAAGATTGTAAAGAATCTGCGCTGCTTCAGCACGATTAATTTCATCTTTCGGTCTGAATGTTCCGTCCGGATTACCCTGAACAATACCCATTCTTGTTAGATATGCAATGTACGGAACTGCATATGCTTCTGTATCATCAGCATCTTTGTACATGCTTATATCTGTATCTGTAGGAGCATCAATGTGTCCCATTGTTACGAGTGAACGAACAATAAGAGCAGCCATTTCTTCTCTTAAAATGATACGTTCCGGTTCGTAAAGTGTATTGTCTTCATTTACACCAAGAAGTACGCCATGGTCTTTACCGATACGGCAAGCATCTCTGTAGTAATCTACTTCAATGTCATCAAATTCTTCTGTTGCATCGGATTCAAGACCGAATATACGAACCATAAGAAGTGCAACGTCACCACGTTTTACGCCCATATCCGGTGCGTATGTTGTATCTGTAACACCTTTTACTATATCTTTATATGCAAGGTAGTTGATTGCTGTTTCTGCCCATTCGTATCCGCCAAGGTCAGTAAATTTATCAAAATCCGCCGGTGCTGTAGGAACACCCGGTTTTATTTCTTCTGTCCACTTAGCAAATAATGTTATATTTTTTGTGATTGCTGTATTAAAATCAAACGGCATTGTAAATTCAGCATCTGTATACCATTCGTCAAATACGTAACCTTCTTTTGTTACTTCAGGAGCTGTAAGTTTATCTCCGCGTTTTACTTTAACCGGAGCAACTTCGCTGCCGCCATTTGTGTTGAATGTTACTGTATATGATGACGGTGCTGAGCTGCCGCCCGGTGTAGGAGCAACATATGCTGTGTAAACAGTATTATGTGTATCTGTTCCTGAGTAATTAACTTTGAAAGTTCCAGGTGCATAAGATGAAAATGCTATATCTGTATAACCTTCAAGTGTTACTGTTACAGGATATGTTCCTGCAGATGCATAGGAAACAACATCATTAAGTGTAAATGTTATATCAGCAAGCAGTGTGTCCACATTATCAGCAAGTGTTCCTACTGTATGTGTGCCTGAGAAACTGATTTTCAACTTATTTGCTTCCGGTTCTGTTCTTGAAACCTCAGTAAATGCTGCACCTGAAGTTAATGCGCCGGTTGTGTTTGCTGTAATCGGTAGCGCAAAGGATGCGCCTGCTGGATATGCAATAATAACGTCAACTGCTGTTGTAGCTGTTGCTCCTCTAAATTCTCCACGTGCTACTGCATTGTCACCAAATGCTGCTCTAATTGTGTTTGCACTGAAAAGCTGTCTTATCGGGCCCATATTAAGAGTTGTTTTATAATCAACACCTTCTGCTCCTGAGCTTATTATTGCCAAATCTTCCGCAGCATATGTACCGCTTCCATTTCTTCCTGCAGCAACTTCCACTGTAAGAGAAAGTGGCAACGGATTTGTATATCCACCTGCATCAATGTAGTCACTGACCGGTGCCGCTGAAACCGCTGTAAACATTGATAAAACCATCATCAATGCCAATACAATGCTTATGATTTTTTTCATTATCGATCACTCCTTGTATAACTTTACATGTAATTAAATACATTATATCACATTAATTTTTTCTTGGCAATAGCATTTTAATTTTTTCTTAAATATGGTCTAATTTCATCGGCATATTTATATGCAATTTGCATACATTCGCTTAGCTGTGCAGAGGTAAGTCTGCTTCTTGCAATACTCATAAGCTCGCTTTTTGTTGCCGAATCAATCCCTTTTGCCACCATTGCTGAATAATGACTTATTTCCTGTGCGCTGAAATTTGATAAGATGATTGCAATAACACGTTCTCTATCGCTATAACTCACCATTGTGCTCATTTTTGATATAAGTGCCGAATCTTTCATAACCTCTTTTATAACTTCTTTTTCACTCATTTCTTCAGGAGGTTTCAGTTCATCTTCATTCTCTTCAGGTGGAGAAGTTTCTTCAGGAGATGTTGTTTCCGTACCGGAAACCGTTTCGGCAGAGTTTGCAATGCCTGCTATTCCCTTTTCAAAAATTCTGTCAAACGCATAATTAACAACGTAATATTTACCTATAAAAAATCCTGCAACCACAAGAATAACCAATGCTATAGCTGTAATGATAAGAATTTTTGTACGTTTTTTCACTCCGCAAAATCCTCCTCAATCAATTTAATCAATTTTTCTTTTGTATTCATCCCCGGATTTTCCCACACTTTTTCTAGAAGATGTAAAAGAATCTGCCCCGTCTTTTTGCCGGTTATTCCCATTTCCATAATGTCTGTTCCGTTGATTTTCAGATCGCGAATAAAAATCGGATGTTTTTCCGAAAATATCTTTTCAAGCTCCGTTTTATATTTTATGCTGTTTATATAAACAAGTAATTCTGCATTTTTAATGCCGTTTTTATTTATGTACCTTTTAATTTCAATCGGAGTTTCAATGCCTATTCCCACAATAAGACTTTCCGTTGTTTTGATAATTTCATTAGAAAACCGAAGTTCCTTCAGGAACTCTGCCGCACCTCCGCCATTCATTATTACAGCAAACCGAAGTGGTGCTATTTTCGGCAAGTTCGCAAGTTTTTTAAACGTCAAAAAATCAATTGCTTTGCTATTTTCAGCAAGGTATTTTATAAGCCCCGTTTCCTGCCAAAGCTTTGCGTTTTCAGGAAAATCCCCTAGCACGGTCTTTTCAAACTCCACCGCTATCCTTTCCTTGCTTATGCTTGACGCAAGATGCGCATTTTTCTTTATCGCATCAAGGGTTTTCTGCTCAATTTCAAATCCAAGCACCGCCGCAAATCTTACCGCGCGCACCATCCGGAGCGCATCTTCCGCAAATCTGCTGTCCGGTTCTCCTACACAGCGGATTACCTTGCTTTCAACATCTTTTTGTCCGCCAAAATTATCGACAATCCCTTTTGACGGATTATATGCAATTGCGTTTACGGTAAAATCACGCCTGCACAAATCCTCTCCGATATCCGAAACAAACTCAACCCCGTCGGGATGTCGAAAGTCCTTGTACCCTTTCTCGCATCTGTATGTAGTAACCTCTGCCAAAATTCCGTTTTCGGCAACTGTTACCGTCCCGTGGTTAATTCCCGTAGGATAGGTTTTTTCAAATATATGTATAACCTCTTCCGGCGAGGCACTTGTAGTAATATCAATATCTCCGGGGTGTTTCCCCATAAGCACATCGCGTACACAGCCGCCCACAAAATACGCCTCGAACCCCGACTTTTCAAGCTTTTCAATTATTTCAAGTCCTGCAGGCGATATTATCATTTCTGTTTCTTTCCCTTTCCTGACGACAGTATGAAATTTCCCAAATCAGAAACTGCGCCGGGTTTTGCCACACGCGAAAGCGCCGTCAGAAGCTCCTGTCTTCTTATGTCATTATTGTAAAAAATATTGATTGCACTGCCAAGTCCGTAAAGATTCCACACATAAAGTGCAACTCCATTATTCACAAGAAATTCAACGTTTCTGTCTTCGTGTCCCGGAATAGGGTCGACCAGAATCATCGGCAGGTTTTTTACCATACTTTCCGTAACCGAAAGGCCACCCGGTTTTGTTATAATACAATCTGCCGCATCCATAAACTCATCAACATTATTGATAAATCCGTATGCGTGGAATTTATGTTTAAGGTTTTTGGCAAGAATCATTTCTTTTGCTTTTGAATTGTTACCGCAGACAACCGCAACTTCAAAATCAATATCACATCCGTCAATCTCATCAATTATGGTGTCAATATTGCCATATCCCATGCTGCCCATCATAACAAAAATTACTTTTTCTTTGGTAAATCCCAGTTTTTTTCTGGCAGTAGATTTATCACATTTTACGGTAAATTTTTTATCCGTAGGAATGCCGAAAGGAAGTAGTTTTTCTTTTGCTATGCCCTTTTTCTGTGCAATATACGAAAGGCTTTCGTCCGCCGTTACATAATAGTCAATGTCTGTTGTTTCCCACTTTGGATGAAGTGTATAGTCCGTAACTATGCCTATATTAACAGTATCAACACTGTCTTTAAGTAAAGTCATAATCTGCGCAGAAAAAATATGCGTGCATACAACAACATCTATATCATATTTAATAATAAACTTTTTAAATTTATTTTTGATAACTTTATTAACTTTAGACATAGTATCAACAAATTTTGTTTTACCCATATCCTCTTTATCATAATACTTACCGTAAAGTTTCGGGGTTTTACCCGAAGCAAACAAATAAATATCTGAAACCGCTTTGCTTAAAAACGGTTTGATGTAGCCATATATATCTAAAAAATATGTGTTTGCGCCGTTTTCTTTAAGATATTCTTCAAGCGCACGGGCACAACTTGTATGGCCGCGACCGGTAGATACCGTCAAAAACAATACGTTCATATCTTTTGCTCCTTTTAAGCTTTTATCTGCGTGATGACAACTATCTAATTTTATTATATCATATATTTATGTAAAATAAAACTGTTTTTTAGGACAAATTTTCTCAAAAGAAAAACCGCCGTTTCCGGCGGTTATTTTTTACATTAAATCTGCAAGTTCTTTTTCAAGATTTGCTTTATATTCCTTATCAGAGCCCGGTTTGTCAAGAAGTGCAAACATATTTTTCTTATATGCTTCAACACCCGGCTGGTCAAACGGATTTACGCCAAGAATGTATCCGCTTATTCCGCAGGCTTTTTTAAAGAAATAAATCATTTTACCGAAGTTATATGCATCAAGCTTTGGGATGTTAAGAATGATGTTCGGCACTCCGCCGCCGGTATGTGCAGCAAGTGTTCCGAGGAATGCTTTTTTGTTTACTGCATCAAGAGTTTTTCCTGCAAGAAAATTAAGTCCGTCAATATCTTCGTCAATTGCCTTGATTTCAAGGTCACGTTCCGGTGCTTTTACATTCAGTACAGTTTCAAATATATTTCTTCTTCCCTGCTGGATGTACTGACCCATTGAATGGAGATCTGTTGAAAAATCAACCGCAGCCGGGAAAATACCTTTATTATCTTTACCTTCACTTTCACCGTAAAGCTGTTTAAACCATTCGGAGAAATAATGAAGGTTCGGTTCGTAGTTAACCATTATTTCTGTTGTTTTACCTTTATTGTAAAGGATGTTCCTTACTGCCGCATATTTGTAGCAGTCGTTATCCTTTGAAAGTGGCTTGTATTCATTATATGCGTCAAGCCCACCCTTAAGCATTGCATCTGTATCAATACCTGCTACCGCAATTGGCAAAAGACCAACCGCTGTAAATATACTGAATCTGCCGCCCACATCATCGGGAACAACAAAGGTTTTCATACCGCAGGAATCTGCAAGACCTTTAAGTGCACCTTTTTTTCTGTCAGTTGTTACATATATTCTTGATGCAGCTTCCTTTGTACCGTATTTTTCTTCAAGAAGGCCTTTAAGTACACGGAACGCAATTGCCGGTTCAGTTGTTGTTCCGGATTTTGAAATTACATTAATGGAAAAATCTTTATCTTTAAGAAGTTGTGCTAAATCTGCAAGATATGCCGAAGAAATTGAGTTTCCTGCAAAGAAAATCTGTGGCACCTTTCTGTCTTCTTTGTTTTGAATATTGAAAAAATTATTGTTAAGTGCTTCAACTGCCGCTCTTGCCCCAAGGTATGAGCCGCCTATACCGATAACAACAAGAGCATCGGAATCGCTCTGTATTTTTTCTGCTGCTTTTTTAATTTCAGCATATTCCTCTTTATCATAGCTTTCCGGAAGGTCAAGCCAGCCCAAAAAGTCATTACCAGCACCCGTTTTATTGTGGAGTGTATTATGTGCCGCCTCAACAGCATACCATATTTTATCAACCTCTTCCGAGCTTACCGCTCTTGAGTAATCAAGTTTAAGATTATCCACTGATATCATCCTTTCAATTATACTTTAAATAACATTTCAGCATATGTAGGAATCGGCCAGTATTTTTTACCCACAACAGTTTCAAGTTCATCGGCTATTTTACGGACATTTTCCATTGCCGGAAGAACATATTCTTTAAATGCTCCTGCTTTAACAAAGTATTCTCCTGCCACAGATGCTTTTTCTCTTGCAGCTTCGAGTTTTTCAATGGCATCACAAAGAGCATCCACTCCCTCCGATGTTTTTGCAAGCAGTTTTTTGGTTGCATTTGTTTTTACTCCTGCCCTTTTTTCTGCCACCACTGTTTCCGCAAGGAATTTATTGAATTTTATGACAGCCGGAAGAATTTCCTGTTTTGCCATATCAATCATTGTAAGCGCTTCAATATTGATAACCTTTACATAGTTTTCAATAAGAATTTCGCATCTTGCCTCTACCTCACCGTGAGAAAGAATGTTATGCCTTTTGAAAAGCTGAATATTTTTATCGTCAAGAAACGCCGGAAGAATATCTATTGTGGATTTCGAACTTACAAGTCCGCGTTTTTTTGCTTCCTCTTCCCATTCTTTTGAATAATTATTACCGTTAAATATTATACGCTTATGTTTTGTAACTATGTCTTTAATTATATTTTTAATTTCGGCATCTTTATCAGTTGCCTCTTCAAGTCTGTCCGCAATATACATAATTGCATCGGCAACTATTGTATTGAACATATAGTTTGGACACGCAATTGATGAGGATGAGCCTACCATACGGAACTCAAATTTATTTGCGGTAAATGCAAGCGGCGATGTTCTGTTTCTGTCAGTAGTATCTTTTTTGAATGTTGGAAGCGTTGAAACTCCTGTCTGCATTCTTCCCGTACCATATTCGCCGGGTTTTACTCCTGTTTCATATTCTTCAAGAATTTCTGTAAGAAGTTCGCCAAGGTATATTGAAACAATTGCCGGCGGAGCCTCGTGTCCGCCAAGTCGTCTGTCGTTGCTCGGTGTGGAAATTGAAAGCAGCAGCAAATCCGAATATTCGTCAACCGCTTTTAAAACCGCACATAAGAACAGTAAAAACTGATAATTTTCACGCGGGTTTTTGCCCGGATTCATAAGGTTTTCGCCATCGTCTGTACTTATTGACCAGTTGTTGTGCTTACCGCTTCCGTTAACTCCGTCAAACGGTTTTTCGTGGAGCAGGCATACAAGGTTATGTTTTGCCGCAACTGACTGCATAATTTCCATTGTAAGCTGGTTATGGTCTGTTGCAATATTTGCAGAATCGTACACCGGCGCAAGCTCATGCTGTGCAGGTGCAGCCTCGTTATGTTTTGTTTTTGCGGAAACCCCAAGTTTCCAAAGCTCTTCATCAAGGTCTTTCATATATGAAGACACACTTGCATGAAGTTTTGCGTAATAATGGTCTTCCATTTCCTGACCTTTGGGCGGTTTTGCCCCAAAAAGTGTACGGCCTGTAAAAATAAGGTCCTTACGTTTTTTATAAATTTCCTTATCAACAAGAAAATATTCCTGTTCAGGACCAACATTTGGTTTTACACTTGTTGCCGTTGTGTTTCCAAGCAGTTTAAGAAGACGCATTGCCTGTATATTAAGCGCTTCAATTGAACGCAGAAGCGGTGTTTTTTTATCAAGTGCTTCTCCTGTATACGAACAGAAAACTGTCGGTATATAAAGCGAACCATCTTTAACAAAAGCCGGTGATGTACAATCCCACGCAGTATATCCCCTTGCTTCAAATGTTGCGCGAAGACCGCCCGACGGGAATGACGATGCATCCGATTCCCCTTTAAGAAGCTCTTTACCGGAAAATTCCATAATTACTTTCCCTTCTCCTACGGGGGAAACGAAAGAATCATGTTTTTCAGCAGTAACCCCTGTCATTGGCTGAAACCAATGAGTAAAATGAGTTGCGCCCTTTTCAATTGCCCAGTCTTTCATTGCTCCGGCAACCGCCTCTGCAATCATCGGATCAAGAGAAAGTGAGTTTGATATTGTATTTTTAAGCGAGCTGTATATAGGGGCAGGAAGTCTCTTTTTCATTTCCGCATCGTTAAATACGTTAATTCCGTAAATATCAAGCGGAGTAGTCGGATTTATATTTTCCATATATCTTATCAGCCTTTCATCGTATTTTTAAACACTTATATCATTATACCAAAAAATATTTTCTCTGGCAATATTAATTTAAAAAATATGCTTTATTCACCAAATATTTTTCATCTACTGTTTCATTTATCATCTCATTTATACGATTGTACGAGAATGAACTGTCATAATTTTTACATCCGTGAAGCCCCGCAAGATATTCGGTATAGTCGTCCCATGCATATACTTTTGAACCTTTAAATCTGTCGCCATAATGGGTTATGAGCGGCATAAAAGCCACCTGTGAAAGATATGCATTTCCCGGCACGCCTTTAAATTCCGCCATAAGCATACCTCCAAGCATTGTTTCGGTTTCTACCTGCGAGGAAATAAAATTACCGAGCGAATATGCAACTGTCATCATTCTGCCGTCTGCCCTTACAATCTCTTCAACCGGCTGAATAACATGCGGATGATGCCCTATCAGCAAATCCGCATTACAGCTTGCCACAAGAGCGGCAAGACGTTTTTGTTCGTCATTCGGTTTCATCTGATATTCGTTGCCCCAGTGCATATTTACAATAACAATATCAGCCGCTGCTCTTGCTCTTAAAATATGCTCTGTAATAAGCGCATCTTCAGTATGACATACGTTAATTCCTTTACCCTCGGGAACTCTTATTCCGTTTGTACCATATGTAAAAGAAACAAGACCGAATTTAAGTCCGTTTTTTTCAATTATCTTAACCGGGTCCTCCCCGTCTTTGTAAACACCAAGTACAGGGATATTATTTGCCGCCCAGAAATCAAGCGAGTTTATAACCCCTTTTGACCCCGCATCCATAATATGATTTGTTGCGTGATTTACCACATTAAAACCAAGGTTTATCATATCTCTGCCAAGTTCCTTGGGAGAGTTGAAACACGGATACGATGAAATCCCCAATTCCACCCCTCCGATTGGTGTTTCCTGATTTAATATGTTTATATCTCCCTTTATGTAATAGGCAATATTGGCATAAGCCGGCGCAAAATCGTAACTGCCATCGGCAAGAAGCGCCTGATCATAAATAGGTGCATGGATAAGGTTGTCCCCAACCGCTGTAAGCGTTACCGCAGTTTCAACCGGTATCGGCGGAACCTCCTCCTGTTTTTTACACGATGCAAGCGAAATTGCCATTGCCAGACAAATCATCAAAGAAATAGTTTTTTTCAAGATACATACGCCCCCTTTTATGACTAAATAGTACCATATTATTAAAATAAAGTCAACTTCTCGCGAAAATAAATCGGTTGACAAGAAAGTGTTTCATATGGTATGATAAATGTATTACATTATCAGGGTGAGGAGGTATGTTATGAATTATTACAAAATTGCCGGAATTACATTTGCACTGTCCGGCTTTGAATACGAGTATTTCAAAGACAGAATGAAAGCATATGAAATATCCGGAGCTCCCACTCCTGACGTTACGGTGTATTACGAACAAGTCCTTTTCCCAATACAAAAACCCGATTATAAACATATAGTAACAACAGGCGGATTCCGCGAATATTTTTCCGACGGCGGAGGATACATTTTTTACGATAAATTTGAAAACGATTCTCAGTCGTGTGCAAAGGTTGAAATAAACGCTGATGCATCTGTTGTTCATACCGCACTTTACGATATTGAGGATATCGGCGGTGCACCTGTTGATGTTCGCTGTTTCAATATGCTTGGCGAGGTTTTTCGTTACTGCATTTTAAAACGAAATGGTATGGTAGTACATTCCTCCAGTATTTGTCATAACGGGGCGGGAATTATATTTTCAGCTCCGTCAGGAACAGGAAAATCAACTCACACATCTCTATGGATGAAATATTACGGCGACAATACACAAATGATTAATGACGATTGTCCCGCCATAACATTTGGCAAATCGGTTCCATATGTGAACGGTACGCCGTGGAGTGGCAAAACCAACATAAATTTCAATATTTCAGCACCGCTTCGTGCAGTTGTTCTTCTTCAGCAGAAGCCCGAAAACAAAATTCAGCGAATAAGTGTTGATGAGGCAATATTCCGCCTGCTTCACGAGGTTACAAGACCGGCATACAAAGACCTTATGAACCAGACACTTGGGAATATAGAAAAAATCGTTACAAGCACACCCGTTTATCTGCTTGGTTGCACAATAGATAAAGAGGCAGTGGATCTTGTGCGCCGAATTATATAATAATACGAAAGAGGTATTTATCAATGAAAGTAAAAGATAGTTTTGTACTCAGAAAAATTGCCGGAAGCAACGTGGTTGTTCCAATCGGCAGCGAAACAGCTGATTTCAACGGAATGATGACACTTAACGAAACCGGCGCAATGCTTTTCGGAATGCTTAACAAGGACCGGTCAATTGAGGACCTTACAAATGCAATGCTTTCCGAGTATGACGTTTCAGCTGCTGAAGCCGAAACAGACGTAAAAGCTTTTATTGAAACGCTTGAAAAAGCAGGAATGCTTGAATAGAAAATGCGCCGAAAGGCGCTTTTTTTATTCACCAAATCATCCTCCTTATTCATATAATATAACAGGGATTTTTCCCTACAATATAAAAAGGAGGTTTTTTTATGAACAACACTTCAAATGCACTTGGTTTTGTGCTTATATCGCTTGTCAGCATAGTGGTTGCCACTGCTGTAACCCTGCTGTTTGCTTTTGGTTTTCTTCCCACTTTGGCCACATCGGTCATTTATATAAATGTAACAAGTATTCTGCTTCTTGCCCTTACGCTTGTTTTTGCGTTTATCCTTTATTTAAAACGTGGATGTACGCCTTCAAATGTGGTAGATAATTTGCGCGCCCTTATTATCCTGTCAGCTATAAGTATTATCCTTGGGTTTGTTACTGCAGGGCTTGCACTTGCGGCAACTGCCGTAGCATCAATAATTCTGGTTGCGCTTTTAAGTCTTGCTTTCACGGCAACTCTTTTTACAGCAGTAAAACTTGTTTTTGATTTCTTAAATAAATGCAACACATCCTGTGGCTGCAGAGACTGATATAAAAAAGCACTTGCCATCCGGCAAGTGCTTTTCTTTTTTGCACCTCCGGCCGGAATTTATCGCGCTTCGCTTGGAGAAATGGCGTAACGCTCCACCGGAGCCTTCCTTTGTCGCTCGCTAAAGCTCGCTCCCATTTCTGGTTCGATTCCTTCCCACAAAAAAACAGATATCCTTTTGGATATCTGCTTTTTTGGCGTGCATGGAAGGAATCGAACCCTCGGCCTACCCCTTAGGAGGGGGTCGCTCTATCCTACTGAGCTACATACACAAATAAACATATATATTTTACCTGTTTTGCCTCCCCTTGTCAAGTGGCGGCGTTAAATTTATAGCCTCAAAATATGCACATTTTCGCAACGCTATACATATTATATAGTAAACCTATACTTTGGAGTATCAGGTACATATTTTTAAGGAGGTTTTATTGTGAGTGTTGAAAACAATGCGCCGGTAGGCTGCATGGAAGACGCCGTATGCATTCAGGCTGAAAAGATTTACGACATTTGCAAAGATAAAGAGTGTCTTGAAGATTTGCGCGTTTATTTCTGCGAAAAAGACCAGGACAGAGTAGACCGTGCAACATCCATAAAATTCAGACGTGCAGAAATTATATGGGTTACAACAGATGTTGAACAAGTGCCGTTCAACCGAGGTTATTACAGTGTTGATATTTGTTTCTATTTCAGAATCAACATTGAGCTTTGCCACGTGGGAAGACCCTGTTATGTTGACGGACTTGCAACATACACCAAAAAAGTAATTTTATATGGTTCAGAGGGTAGTGCTTATATGTTTACATCCGAGTACCGCGGCGGTCCCGATGTGTTTGAACCGAAAAGCACAAACTTACCGAAAGCGGTTGTTGAGGTAGTTGACCCGATTGCACTTGATGCAAAACTGGTTGACGCATGCTGTGATCAGGAATGCCGCCGCCATGACGCGGACTGCGAAGATGATAAAAACCGCATTCCCGAATGCATCTGCAACCTGTTCGGTGGCGAGCTGGGTCAGTTTGATGACCGCAAGCGTGTATATGTAACAATAGGTATTTTCGTTATTGTACGTTTACAGCGCAGTGCACAGCTTATGGTTCCCAGCTACGATTACTGCATTCCCGATAAGGAATGTGTATCAACATCGGCAAACGATGATGACCCGTGTTCATTATTCGAAAAAATCCAATTCCCGTATGACGAGTTCTATCCGCCGAAAGATTGCGAAGATAACCGTTGCGGTTCCAAAGGAATTTAAGGTAAAAAAGCAGGTGCACGCACCTGCTTTCATTATTTATATGACTAAGTTAGTGATGAAATTAGCAAAATAAAAATTAATCTTTATTTTTTCAAAATCTATTGATAATACTGAAACAATGTGTTACAATATGTATAAATATTAGATTGACAAAGGGGTAACAGTATGAATATTATCATAGTAGGCTGCGGAAAAGTTGGCGGCACAATAGCCCAGCAGCTTGCAAGCGAAAACCATGATATTGTTATTGTAGATAATGACAGTGAAAGACTTCATCAGGTTGGCGATATGCTTGATGTAATGTGTGTTCACGGTAACGGCGGAAGTGCCACCGTTCTTGAAGAGGCAGGGGCAAAAACCTGTGACCTTCTTATTGCCGTAACCTTATCGGACGAGCTTAATCTTCTTACTTGTCTTATTGCAAAAAAGCTTGGCGCAGCAAACACTATTGCCAGAGTACGAAACCCTATTTATTCAGACGGAATATCTCTTATTAAAGATGACCTTGGTCTCAGCATGATAATCAATCCGGAACTTGCAGCAGCAAGTGAAATTTCAAGAACTCTTCGTTTCCCGTCGGCAATCAAGGTTGAAACCTTTGCAAAAAGCAGGGTCGAAGTTATTAACTTCCGTATTACACCGGGCAACATTCTTTGCGGTGTTAAAATTGAAAACTTAAAATCTACAATAAAATCCGATATTTTTATATGTGCAATCCAGCGCGGTAACGACGTATTTATACCTAACGGTTCTACCGAGCTTATGCCCAACGACGTGATTTCGTTCCTTGCTTCTCCAGCCAGCGCTCACGAATTTTTCAAAAAAATTGGTGCTTCCTCGCATAAAATCAGGGATATGATAATTATTGGCGGCGGCAGACTTACTTATTATCTTACAAAAATGCTGCTGCAGGTTGGAATACGCGTTAAAATAATCGAAGAAAATCTTAAGAGATGCGAAGAACTTAGCGAGCTTCTGCCCGATGCAATGATAATTCACGGGGACGGAACGGATAACGAGCTTCTTCACGAAGAGGGAATTGAAGAGGCAGATGCCGTTGCAACCCTTACAGGTCTTGACGAGCAGAACGTAATTATGTCCTTATATGCTGCACAAAATTCTCCAAACGCAAAAATATTTACCAAAATCAAACATTTTGATTTTGATGATATGCTTAAATCTATGGATATCGGCAGTGTTATATATCCAAAATATATCACCGCTGACCATATAATCAAATACGTTCGTGTTATGCAGAATTCCATAGGCAGTAACGTTGAAACTCTGCATCATATAATTGACGATAAGGTTGAAGTTCTTGAATTCCGTATCCGTGAACAATCCGATATGCTCTCTGTTCCCATTGAACAGCTTAAGATACGCTCCGGTGTTCTTATTGCCTGCATAAACCGTGGAGGCAAAGGATTTATTCCGGGTGGTAAAGATACTATTGAAATGGGCGATACCGTTATAATTGTAACAACAAACAAGGGGCTTTATGATATTGAAAATATATTAAGTCTTAAACCCGCCCATGCCGATAGCGTATAGGAGAGCCGAATATGAACTATAAACTTCTTCTGAAAATAAACGGCAAGCTTTTAATGCTTGAAGCGGCCTTTATGCTGCTCCCCGTTATAACGGCACTGATTTACCGCGAATCATCAGGGCTGTCCTTTTTGCCTGTAATTGCACTTCTTCTTATTATAGGAATCCCTTTAAGCAGGCTTAATCCCAGACGAACTGAAATGTATGCAAGAGAGGGACTTGCCATTGTTGCAACCTCATGGATACTGATGAGTCTTGCAGGTGCACTGCCGTTTTATATAAGCCGTGAAATTCCGGTTTTTATAGATGCCTTTTTTGAAACGGCGTCCGGTTTTACAACAACCGGTGCAAGCATACTTGATGATGTTGAGACGTTAAGTCACTCAATGCTTTTCTGGCGAAGCTTTACTCATTGGGTAGGCGGAATGGGCGTTCTGGTATTTATTCTTGCCATCGCTCCTCTTGCCGGTAGCTACACCGTCAACTTAATGCGTGCGGAAAGCCCAGGACCTCAGGTTGAAAAGGTAACGCCAAAAATCGGTTCAACAGCAAAGCTGCTGTATCTGATATATGCCTTTCTTACACTTTTGCAGTTTGTGCTTATGTGTGCGGGCGGTATGCCTGTGTTTGACTCTCTTCTTACGGCTTTCGGTACAGCCGGAACCGGTGGATTCGGAGTAAAAAACTCAAGTATAGCAGACTACAGTACTTACATTCAAAGCGTAATAACAGTATTTATGCTTTTATACGGTGTAAACTTCAGCATATATTATATGATACTGCTGAAAAAAATAAAGCCGGTATTCAAAAACGAAGAACTTCGTTTTTATCTTGGAATAGTTGCTGTAGCAATAATTCTTATTACTGCAAATGTTGCCAACCGATTTGAAACCCTGTATGAAGCGTTCCACCATTCGGCATTTCAGGTTGCGGCAATAATTTCAACAACGGGTTTTACAACCGTTAATTTTAATGATTGGCCGTCATTTTCAAAATCAATTCTTGTGCTTCTTATGCTTTTCGGTGCATCGGCAGGAAGTACCGGCGGCGGTATGAAAATTTCGCGTATTCTTATTATGCTGAAATTTATCGGCATAGAAGCTGTAAGGCTTATTCATCCAAGAAAAGTAAACACTATTTCCATAGATGGACACAAAGTTGAATACGAGATGCTTAAAAATATATTCCTGTATTTTCTGTGTTATGCCGGACTTTTAGCTCTGTCCGTTCTTATTATTTCCCTTGACGGATACAGTTTTACAACAAACGTTACTGCAACAATATCGGCACTCAGTAATATTGGACCTTACGTTGATGCAATAAATGATGCATGGAATTTCTCATCATTTTCACTTATTTCCAAACTTGTACTTACAATAGATATGATTTTCGGCAGGCTTGAAATACTGCCGGTATTAATACTATTTGTACCTGATACATGGCGACGCAAGTAAATATAAACACCAAAGGCTGAAGCAAAGCTTCAGCCTTTATTTTTATGCTTTTGGTATCAATATCTGCATACCCTCGGTAAGATATTCTCCTTCTAAATTGTTAAGTTTACGTATATATTCTTCCTTTGTGTGATAGCGTTTTGCAATATCCCACAAGGTATCGCCCTTTTGAATGAAATAAAGCACAATAGACGGGCTATCCTCCTGGTCAAATTCTTCTTCGGAAATATCTGATATTACATTAACCGTATTTTTCCCAAATGATGCCGCACTTACCATAAGCACCATACGAAGTTCAATTTCGCCTGCTGCATTAAGGTTATAACTGATATGGTTTATCGTAATTTTACCGCGCACCTTATCCCCTGCTAATGCGCCCGGTGCATCAAGCACAATGGAAAACGGCACTTCTGTTTTGAAGTTATAAACCGGACTGTCTTCTTTTGAAGATATGTAAAGAATGTATGCATCAATAACACCTTCAAGCATAATTTTGCCATACTGCGATGTGCCAGTGGAAATGTAAGGTTTTGCAACTACATTATATATATGGCTTATCGGCGGTATACCCTCCGTCGGCATTACATTTTCTTTTATTGTATGTGATACATCAATATTGCTTGTTAAAGTATCAACCTCTATGTTATTGCTGTTTATATTCAACTTTTTTGATGTTGAATACACATCGGCAATTATATCCTCATTAACTTTTTCATCTGAAGATATACTGACCCCCAATTTTATATCACAATCAAGCATCCGCAAATCCCCGTCTGCATCCGGAATTGCATTAACACTGCTTTTTATTACCTGAAAATCAATGTTATTGTAATTATCCTCCGAAATTCCCTGCGCATCAATTATTTCGGTAAACGGCAAACAGTTTTCTACAGAAGTTGCCATTCCGTCGCCTTCGGAAATATAAAGGCTGCAAATAGAAAGCTCGCCTTTTGCAACAATTTTGCCGGCAATAACTTTAATTTCTTTATTACGAAGAGCTACATCAGATTTAAGCAGGGTTTCAATGGTCGGTTTTCCCTGCGGAATTGTAAGTTCATCCGTCAGCTTTATTTCGTCATTTTTCTGAACTGCGCGGCAAAGTCCGCACATTCTTTCTTTTTTCATCATAACGTCCTCACCTTCCATATCGATAGGTATGGAAAGCGGCAGTTTTTCCATAATATGCGTATCTATTCCTACAACAGCTTTAATATTGATTTTTCTGCTATTGATAAGATTAAATTCAAGATGCTCAACATCTGCTACTGCATCCATAAACATTCCGCTCTTTGTAAGAGGGTGATTTTCGCTATCAATAAAATCCGCCGATGCCGACAGACTGCATACTCCTTTTGCACTTTCCGGAACATACAAAACTGTAAAATCAACCCTGCCTCCTACATTATAGCCTCCGTCTATCACCTCTTTTTTATTTAAGGCAACAACTGCATCTGTCTGTAGAATTTTCAGCAAATCAGGTTTTACATCCGGAACGATAATGTCACATTCAACAACAACGGACGAACCTGTTTCTACTGCTGTTTTGTTAAGAACTATATCACTTTTTTTCATGTCCATATTTTAATACCTCCGCCTTTTTATCTCTTGTTAAAAGGATATGCCATAAATTTTCAATATATGCAAGCTTTATTATAATCCAGTAGATAAAAAACGTAAAAGACATTAAACTTAGCAGCAAAAACAGATACACATCTATCTCCTCCCCAATATATAATATGCAGAATAAACCGGGTACGCTATTACATATACATATATAAAAACCTTTGGAGATAAAAAATGAAAAAATATTTATTGTGTCACTTTATTTGTCTTTTACTTATTTTTATAATTCCTCTTACTGTGATTCTTGCAAGTAATATTGCAACCGGAATAAATGTTTCTGAATATAAACCGACGCTTTCTCTTAAATCAATAACTGTTTATAATTCCAAAACGGACAAGGTTATGGAAATGGATTTAGAAGAATATTTATGCGGTGTTATTTCGGCCGAAATGCCAGCATCTTTCCCATACGAGGCACTGAAAGCACAGGCGGTTGCCGCACGCACATATATTGTAAAAAGGTGCGAAAATTCCACTTCCACCGATGCACACAAGGGCGCAATGATGTGCACATCTTCCGCGCATTGTAACGCATGGTTTTCCAAAGAAGAGCGTATGGAAAAATGGGAGAAATCCGAAGCACAGTCTAACTGGAATAAAATTGTTTCTGCCGTCAATGACACCTCGGGCGAAATTATGACGTATGACGGTGCACCCATAACAGCTGTTTTTTATGCCATATCTTCCGGCAAAACCGAAAATGCAGAAGATGTGTGGGGCGGAAACGTACCATATTTACAATCTGCCGAAAGCCCCTACGATACGCAAGCACCGGGATATTCCTCTACTGCCACTTTTTCAAAAGAGGAATTTAAAAACATAATTCTTTCTGCCGGAAAGGGAGCCGATTTAAGCGACTCACCAAGCACGTGGTATAAAAACGAAAACCGCTCCGAAGGCGGAGCAGTTTTAGATTGCAATATAGGCGGCGCCGTTTTTAAAGGCACCGAAATTAGAAGTTTATTTTCTCTTCGGTCACACAACTATACTCTTTCCTATGACGATGGCAGCTTTACTTTTAATGTAAAAGGCTACGGTCACGGGGTTGGAATGAGCCAATGGGGTGCAAAATACTATGCTGAAGAAGGCAAAAGCTATAAAGATATTCTGAAAATTTATTATAGCGGTATAAGTTTTCGTAAAATTTAGTCAGTTAAAGAATACTCTTCTGTATGTTATAGCAAAATAAAAAGAGGCGCTGTGCGCCTCTTTTATTTTTCATTAGATAGTGTCGTTACTTCCAAGAACGTTAACAATCTTGTGTTTAACAAGTTCTTTAATGTTTGTTCTTGCATCTGTAAGATACTGACGCGGGTCAAAATGTGACGGGTTTTCAGCAAGGTGTTTTCTTACTGAAGCTGTCATTGCAAGACGAAGGTCAGAATCGATATTGATTTTACATACAGCCATGGAAGCTGCCTTGCGGAGCATTGATTCAGGAACGCCCTGTGCACCCGGCATATCCCCACCGAACTGATTAATCATATCAACATATTCCGGAATAACGGAAGATGCACCGTGAAGAACAATCGGGAAATTCGGAAGTCTTTTTGAAACTTCTTCAAGAATATCAAAACGAAGTCTTGGTTCACCTTTGAATTTGAACGCACCGTGGCTTGTACCAATTGCAATAGCAAGTGAGTCAACACCTGTACGTGTTACAAATTCTTCAACTTCATCAGGTTTTGTAAACTGAGCATCTTCATCAGATACGTTAACGTCGTCTTCAATACCTGCAAGTTTACCAAGTTCCCCTTCAACTACAACTCCTCTTTCGTGAGCGTAGTCAACAACTTTTTTTGTAAGTTCAATATTTTCTTCAAAAGAATATTTTGAACCATCAATCATAACGGATGTAAAACCACCGTCAATACATGATTTACAGATGTCAAATCCGTCACCATGGTCAAGATGTAAGCAGATAGGAAGATCAGTATCTTCAATAGCTGCTTCAACAAGCTTCATTAAATAGATGTGTTTAGCATATTTTCTGGCACCTGCAGAAACCTGAAGAATGATAGGAGAATTAGCTTCCTTTGCTGCTTCAGTAATACCCTGCACGATTTCCATGTTGTTAACATTGAATGCGCCGATAGCGTAACCGCCTTCGTATGCCTTTTTGAACATTTCCTTTGATGTAACCAACGGCATTTTTTATCTCTCCCTTAAAAATTATTTTTATACATTAAGTATATTGTACCATTTATAGTGCCCAAAATCAAGTAATTTTTAGAATTTTTATCCCTCAAATTTCCTTACGCGGAATTCTACTCCAAGATTTTCGGCAATTTTACTACAAGCGTCTATATCATCATCGTTTATATAAGTGTCTACCACACTCATAACCACTTTCGGCACATATGCTTTCACCTTTTTTGTAAAATCAAGCATAGCCTCGTATGCGCCTGAAAGTTCCGGTAAGCAGATTTCATTATATTGCGCTTCATTTCTGCCGTTAAGACTTATTGAAATAGTATCAATTCTGCCTTTAAGCTCCGGCGTAACATCCCTTTTATGTATAAGGTTTGCCTGACCGTTTGTGTTAAGACGGATTTTGAGATTAGATACACTTTTGATGTAATCTGCACTTTTGATAAGCTCATTAAGTCTTATCATCGGCTCGCCGTAGCCGCAGTAAACAATTTCGTCATATTTTGAAAGGTCCACCTTTTTAAGCTCTTCAATAACCTCGTCTACAGACGGATTATGGTTAAGCCACAGGTCGTATCCCTGTATGCCTGAAAAATCTCTTATACAAAATTTGCATTTATTTGTGCAGGCATTGGTAAGGTTAATATAAAGACCGCCGCCATATTCATAAAGAATTGTGTTATCCATTTGTATCACCCGATTTTAAAAAGTCTTTTTGCGTTTTCTAAAGTAATTTTTGCAACCTCTTCCGTATTCATTCCACGAAGACGAGCAATCTCCTCTGCCACAAGCCCTACATAAGCAGAAGTATTTCTCTGTCCTCTGTAGGCCCCGGGCGGAAGGTACGGACTGTCCGTTTCTATAAGAATTCGCTCAAGCGGAAGGCTTGCTGCAATTTCTTTTAAATTTACAGAATTTTTATATGTTACGGGACCGGCAAAAGAAATATACATTCCCATTTTTATTGCCTTAAGCGCCATTTCAAGACTGCCTGAAAAGCAGTGAAGTACGCCGCCCGTTTTTGTTAAATCATATTTAGAAAGGATTTCCATACAGTCGCCATGTGCTTCGCGGTCGTGTATTATGACCGGCATTTCAAGCTCAGCGGCGAGGCGCATTTGCCTGTCAAACCATTTTTTCTGTGCCGGTTTGTCCGTGTTATCATAATGATAATCAAGCCCGATTTCCCCTATTGCAACAACCTTTTCTTCTGCCGCAAGGGCACGAAGGGTATCAATATCTTCATCCGTCATATATGCCGCATCCGATGGATGCACCCCAACAGATGCATATATAAACGGATATTCTTTAGAAAGTGCAATAGCCCGTTTTGAGCTGTCCATATCCGCACCGGCATTAAGTGCATATGTAACACCGGCATCTATAATTTCCTTAATTACCTCATCTCTGTCAGAATCAAACTTTCTGTCGTCAAGATGGGTATGTGAATCAAAAAGCATAGTTTATCCTTTCACTTCAAATCCGTTTTCCCTAAAAAGCTTTTTAGCTTTTTCAAGGTCGGCCATACTGCCGAGGCTTATTACAAGCACACCGCCGTAAAACTCGCGGCTGTTTGAAACGTAAATGTTTTTCATATTGATACCCGCATCGCCGAGTAGCACCGCAATTTGTGCAATAACACCGACTCTGTCGGGCACATCAAGAATACATTCATAATTACGGTGCGCAAGTGCCGCCGCTTTTTGCGGCAACTTAGTACGCAGTTCCCTTGCGGATGCGTAATACTGTTCAACCTCGTCCACTTTGTCGGAGTTGATTTTTTCTTTGAAATCTTCAAGATTATCAATAAAGAGTTCCAGCATATTTATAATGCTTTCTTTGTTGGAAAAAGTAATATCACGCCACATAACAGGTTCGGATGCCGCAATTCTTGTAACATCACGGAATCCCCCTGCCGCAAATTTAAGGATGTTTCCGTCCTTATCAATTTCTTCCGCAGTGTTCATAAGAACCGCCGAAAGAACGTGCGGCAAATGGCTTACCGCCGCAACTGCGCGGTCGTGCTCATCCGGAGTCATAACCACCGGAATTGCACCGATTTCCTGCGCAAGTTTGAGGAGTACTTCTACTGCCGCATCATCCGATTTTTCGGATTTTGCAAGTATATAATACGTATTTTCAAAAAGGTTTTCGTTTGCCGCTGAATATCCCGATTTTTCGCTTCCGCTCATAGGATGTCCGCACACAAAACGGATTTTGCCGTTTATACTGTCAGCAAACTCACATATTTCGGTTTTTGTACTGCACGCATCTGTTATTATACACTCCGGTTTTACTTTGGATGCAATTTCGCTTATCCAGTTTTTAGCCGCAAGTGCCGGTGTGCAAACAAAAACAATATCGCTGTCTTCCATTTCGGAAGTAAACTTATCACTTCCGGACTCAATTGTGCCCTCTGCAATTGCAGTTTCAAGACCTGCCTGACTTCTGTTTACGGCATATATACTATGTCCCGTCGTTCTTGATTTAATTGCTTTTGCAAGCGAACCCCCAATAAGCCCAAGACCTATAATTGTAATTTTCATCAGCTTACCGCCGTTCCACTTTCAATTTCGCCGTCGGTTGTGCAAACCAGAATATCATCCCCGTCGGATGCCGCAAGGAGCATACCATGTGATTCAACGCCGCGGATTTTTGCAGGTTTAAGGTTTGCAATTACAATTACGTTTTTACCAACCATATCTTCCGGTTTATAGCTTTTTGCAATACCGGAAACAATTGTTCTTGTGTTGCCTGCAAGGTCAAGTGTAAGTTTTAAAAGTTTGTCTGCTTTTTCAACCTTTTCTGCCGCAACTACTTTTGCAACTCTTAAATCAAGTTTTGCAAAATCTTCTATTGAAATTTCTTCTTTGAGTTTAAGGTCTTTTGCCGGAGGTGCCATTTCACTTTCTATTTCTTCAAGCTTTTTAGCTTCGTCAATTCTTGCAAAAAGGGCTGACGGCGCACCGACTTTAATTTCGCCTACAGCACCAAAGCTTGCAAGGCTGTCCCATCCGCTTAAATCTTCGCAGTTAATCTGTTTTAAGATTTCCGCACTTGCCGACGGCATAAACGGTTTTAAAAGCACTGCAATAAATCTTATTGATTCAATAAGATTATACATAACGGCTTTAAGTCTTTCCTTGCCTGATTCGTCTTTTGCAAGTGACCACGGCATTGTTTCATCAATATATTTGTTACTGCGGCGAGCGAGTGAGAATATTGCTTCAAGTGCGTCCGCCACTTTGTATTCGTCCATTTTTTCTTCTGTAAGCTTAAGTGCTTCCATAGCCGCCGATTTAAGCTCTTCATCAACGGAATCAGCCACTCCGTTTTTATAAAGCTGACCATCAAAATATTTATTTACCATCGAAACACTTCTGTTAACAAGGTTACCGAGTGTATTTGCAAGCTCGGAATTAAATCTTGCAATAATGGTTTCATAGGTTATTGTACCGTCCTGTGCAAACGGCATTTCGGAAAGCAGATAGTATCTGATTGCATCAACACCGAAATGTCTTACAAGATCGTCTGCATACATTACGTTACCTTTAGATTTACTCATTTTATCATTGCCGGATAAAAGCCACGGATGACCGAACACTTTTTTCGGCAGGGGCTGTCCGAGTGCCATAAGCATAATAGGCCAGTAAATTGTATGGAAACGAAGAATATCCTTACCGATAACGTGTACGTCGGCAGGCCAGTATTTATTGTAAAGGTCGCCGCCGCCATCGCCGTCAAAACCAAGTGCGGTGATGTAATTTGAAAGGGCGTCAATCCATACATAAACAACGTGTTTATCGTCAAATTCTACGGGGATACCCCATTTGAACGATGTTCTTGATACGCAAAGGTCCTGAAGACCCGGTTTAAGGAAGTTATTAACCATTTCACGTTTGCGTGATTCCGGCTGAATAAAATCAGGGTTTTCTTCGATATGTTTCAAAAGCTTATCCTGATATTTACTCATTTTGAAGAAATAGGATTCTTCCTTGGTTTTTTCAACCTTTCTTCCGCAATCGGGACAGCATCCGTCTACAAGCTGCGTTTCCGTAAAGAATGATTCGCAAGGCACGCAGTACCAGCCTTCGTATTCGCTTTTATAAATATCGCCCTGGTCGTAGAATTTTTTGAAAATTCTCTGTACGGCTTTAACGTGATAATCGTCTGTTGTTCTTATGAACTTGTCGTAGCTTGTGTTCATAAGGTCCCAAATATCACGGATTTCGCCCGCAACACCATCAACATATTTCTGGGGCTCGATACCCTGCTCATCAGCAAGCTGCTGAATTTTCTGACCATGCTCGTCCGTTCCTGTAAGGAAGAACACGTCATATCCTCTTTCTCTTTTATATCTTGCAATTGCGTCAGTAAGTACAACCTCATAGGTATTACCTATATGCGGTTTTCTTGATGTATACGCAATCGCTGTGGTTATATAAAATTTTTCACTCACCTAAATCACCCTTTATCTTAAATTTCGTTTATTATCTGTTTGAATAAGTTGCCGCGCTCTTCAAAGTTTTTGAACAAATCAAACGAAGCGCACGCCGGCGAAAGAACAACAACGTCGCCTTTCTTTGCCGTTTCGTAAGCGGCTAAAACCGCCTCTTTAAAGTCGCTGCAAACGGAAGTCGGAACGCCGCCCGCTGCTTCTACCGCCGCTTTTATTTTATCCGCCGTATGGCCTACAAGCACAAGGTTTTTTACTTTTTTACAAATAAGCTCTCCAAGGTCATCAAACGGGATTTTTTTATCGTATCCGCCGGCAATAAGTATTATCTTTTTATCAAAAGAATTAAGTGCCGCCGTTGTTCTGCTCGGGCTTGATGCAATAGAATCGTTATAAAACTTAACGTCGCCAACTTCCCTTACAAACTCAATTCTGTGCGGGACGCCGCCAAAGCCAAGCGCAACCTCTTTTATGGTTTCAGGTTTAACAAAATTCTTAACCGCTGCCGCCATTGCCATATAATTTTCAACGTTATGCTCACCGGGAAGTCTTATGTCGGATTTTTCCATAATCTTTTCCGTTTTGCCATCCGAAACATAAACAATATCATTTCCATGGAGCATTACACCGTTTTCAACTATGCCCGTTCTTGAAAACTTACGTACACCAGCCGCTGATTCTTTATCAAGCTGGTCGGTAACATCATTATCATGGTTAAGTACAAGTGTATTTTCGCCGGACTGAAACTTAAATATGTTTTTCTTTGCTTCCAGGTACTCATCCAAATCCGTATGCCAGTCAAGATGGTTCGGTGCAAGATTTGTAATAACCGCAACGTCGGGCGATTTTTTCATTGTATAGAGTTGAAAACTTGAAAGCTCGAGCACCGCCATATCGTTCGCTGTAATTTTTTCAATATCACCTATAAGCGGCCGACCTATGTTACCGCCGAGATGGCAGGTATATCCTGCTTTTTTAAGCGTTTCATAAATAAGCGTTGTTGTGGTGGTTTTCCCGTCGCTTCCCGTAACTGCAACTATTTTGCAGGGACAAAGCTCGAAAAACAGTTCCATTTCACTTGTTACAACACTGCCTTTTTTTCGTGCCTCAACAAGCTCTTTTACATCGGGGCGCATACCCGGTGTTTTGAATATAATTTCAAAATCAAGATTTTTAAGATAATCTTCGCCGCAGATAAGTGTTACCCCAAGACTTTCAAGCTTTTTTGCAACCTCGCCAAGTTCGGATTTTGCTTTTTTATCGCACGCGGTTACGTTTGCACCGCACGAAAGCAAAAACTCGATAAGCGGTACGTTGCTTACACCAATACCAATAGCGCACACACGCTTACCACACACAAACTGTTTGTATTCGTTAAGTGTCATTTAAATTCCCCCGAAGCTTACTTAAAACTTTTCTACGTAGCTTTTTACGAATTCTTCAAGAAGCTCGTCACGTTCAATTTTTGTTATGAGCGCTCTTGCTCCCTGATGGCTTGTAATATAGCTTGGGTCGCCGGACATAATGTATCCTACAATCTGGCTTACAGGGTTGTACCCTTTTTCTTTAAGCGCACCGTAAACGGATTCCATAATAAACTCAACCTTGTTTTGTTTGTCGTTTTTACTGTGCAGAATTGTGTTGTCCATATTTTCCATATTACACCTGCTCCTTCCTAATGCTGATGGGTAAAATACCCTTCTAAATTAAGGTATAATCCCCAGCCGTTTTCTTCTTTTTCTGCCGGTTTAAATCCCAGCGTTTTAAAGTATTCATCTTTTGTTCCTGTTTTTGCATACACGTCAAGTATGCCGTGCAGTTCAAGGAAATTAAGTACAGCTTTTCCCATTACATTTTCCATTTCGGTTTTGTCTGTTTTCATATCTTCAAAAAAACCTTTGCCACCTTCTATGTCAAAACTTGCCGCACCCGTTATACCCTCTTCCTCGTAGCACGCAAGAATCATTCCTTTTGTGTCCGTATTAAGATATGCTTTTACTTTATCAAGATCATCCTTAAGTATGGGAATTATCTTAAACATTTTATCTCACCAACCTGTTTATTTCTTCTTCGCGAAGATGCCTCCACCTGCCAAGCGGCAGATTACCAAGCATAATCGGTCCTATTTGTACACGTTTAAGGCTTATAACCGGATGCCCCACGGCATCAAGCATTCGCCTTACCTGCCTTTTTTTGCCTTCGCCTATTTCTATTTTAACCGTTGACACGTTCTGGTTTCCTTTAACAAGCTCCGCTTTTCCGGGGCGGGTAACATAGTCGCCTATATCCACACCTGCCGCAAGTGTCTTAAGCGTAGCTAAGCTTGGCATACCCTTAACCTGTGCAATATACACCTTTGTCATATTTTTTGACGGGTGCATAACGTGGTTTGCAAACTCGCCGTCGTTCGTAAGAAGGAGAAGTCCTTCCGTATCGGCGTCAAGTCTGCCAACGGGATAAATCCTTGCCGAAAGCTCGGTTACAAGATCCATAACGGTATGTCTGCCGTGTGTGTCCTGTGCTGTCGTTATGTATCCCGACGGTTTATTAAGCATTATATAATATTTCTTTTCATTTAACCTTATCAGCTCGCCGCCTACCTCAACCTTATCGTAGTCGGGGTCTATTTTTGTGCCAAGCTCGGTTACTGTTTTGCCGTTTACCTTAACCTTGCCTTCGGCTATCATTTCTTCTGCATGACGTCTTGAGCAAACACCTGCGTTTGCCATAAACTTCTGCAGTCTTATCTCTTGCATTTTACTCAACTCCAAAAAGTGCCAGTATAATTTCCCATATAACAACTATAATATTTTTATTTTTCTTTTCTACATTGTCCGACGTTACAACCGGTACCTGCACACTAAATCCGTTTTCAAACGTAACGGACGCCTGCCCCATATCCTGACCGCTTGCAACCGGTGCATCAAGTATCCTTTGCTGAACGTCAATCTTTTTGCCTGCCTGTGTGCCATTTTTTACCGGAACATAAACATCCGCCGCAGTAACAACAGCAACCTCGTTATACTCCCCGCCTTTTACACGGAACGTACCTAGTCCGTCACCTTTAGAGATGACTTTCCGCAGGGTGTATGCACCAAACACCTCGTCGTACATATTCATATGCTCATTCCAGTCTTCTTTTGTGCTGTTAAGCGTAACCGCAATTACCCTCCAGCCATCTTTTGATGCAGAAGACACAAGTGTTCTTCCTGTTTCGGGTGTAAATCCTGGTTTACCGCCATCGGCATAATCATACATACCAAGCAGTTTATTCGCATTGTATATTACCCTTGCCTCGCGTTCTTCCGGCGGGGTTTCGGTATATACTGATGTCCCCGTAATTTTTACAAAATCCGGATTTTGCATACAGTATCTGAAAATAAGTGCAAGCTCGTATGCCGTTGTATAATGAGTATCGGCATAAAGTCCGTGCGGATTTTCAAAATGTGTATTTGTAAGTCCAAGCTCGGCAGCTTTATTATTCATAAGCTTGACAAACTCCGCTTCGCTACCCGAAATATGCTGTGCAATTGCAACCGCTGCATCGTTACCTGATTTCAGCAGAAGTCCATATACAAGTGTTTCAAGCGTAACTTTTTCGTTTGGATTAAGATATATACTTGACCCTTCAATCCCCGAAGCACTCGGATGGATTGTTACAACATCGGTTAAATTTCCGTGTTCAAGAGCAAGTATTCCCGTCATTATTTTTGTTGTGCTTGCCATACCCATAGGCGTATTGTAGTTTCTGCCCATAAGCACGGTGCCACTCATACTGTCAATTGCAATTGCCGCCTGTGCGCTTCCGGTTTCCCCTTCCGCGTGCACGCAGCTTATCATCATAGTTAGTACAAGCAGACAAACAATAATTCTTTTTAACACCTTTATACCGACCTTTCTACTCATAAATTATATCTAAATAATTTTATGAATAACGAGTAGTTTAATATTCCTTTAAGGTGTTAGTCGTTTTCTTCTTTTTTTGCTTTATGATTAAGAAACATATTGTTTACTTTATCAACCATTTCGGGTACAAGGTCAAGCACCTTGTCAACCGTTGTTGTTCCTGTGTTTGCAGGAATAAGTCTTATTTTTTCACCTGATATTACGAGGAAAGAAACCGGACTTACTTTAACGCCGCCGCCGCAGCCGCCGCCAAATCCGCTTCCTCCGTTTTTGCTTGGAATATCACTTCCGCCTGCACCGAATCCGCAGGAAATCTGTGTTACAGGAATAACAAGTGTACCGTCGTCGGTCTTTACTGCTTCGCCCACAACGTTACTTACATCTACCATTCCTTTTAAAGATTCTACTGAATCTTTTATGAGATCACCTAAGTTGTTCATTTTACATTTTCCTCCTTAGTGAAAAGTTTTTTAATATTTTTTACTGCTTTCCTGAGATTTTTATCGCCAATCCAGGCTACCATAACAAGCCCTAAAACCTTGCCCGGCCTTACATATAGTGTGCCTTTATTTTCAAGAATTAACCCCTCACCGCTTTTGAAATCGTGCGCTATATCAAGGAAATATTCTTTTTTCGGATGCTTTCTCATTATCCCTGCATACAGGTTATTAAGCACGCCGCAAACTATTCCGTATGCAACGCCGTTATCCATAGGGTCGGAAAGTGCCACGCGCACATCGGTTTCAAAGCTGTCAATTCCAATTGTTCCTTTAACAAGCTTAAAAAGCACGGACGCAATAGGCTTTGCCTCATCTTTAACCATGGTTATATCCGAAAGATTCATCTTTCGGTTTTTCGGTTTTTCGGCCGGTGTTTCCACTGCCGCTTCTTTCGGTTTCTTATTTTCCGAATCAAACAGCGTTTTGCCGAATACCGTTATTTTTGATTTAAATGTGATTTTGAAATTTTCAAGTTTAAGTTCATAGCTTATTCTGACTTTTTGCCACAAGACTACAGTAACTGCCGCAATAAGCACAAGAACTACTGCAAGAAAAACCATCATCCGGTTATACCTCACATATCATAAAAAGTAAGCTGAAGCGGTACGTTTTCAATGTCGGGAAGTTCTTCAATACTGCTGAGTCCGAATGTTTTCAGAAACTCATAGGTTGTTCTGTAAAGAAGTGGTTTACCCGGCGAATCAAGCCTGCCGCATTCTTCAACAAGTCCACGTTCAACAAGTCTTGCAAGTGCCGCATCGCTGTTGACTCCGCGTATAAATTCAATGCTGGAACGTGTTACCGGTTGGTTATATACAATAACCGACAGGGTTTCGAGTGCCGCATTTGAAAGGGCGGTCTGACGTTTCGGTTCAACAAGCTTTACAAGATATTCATAATATTCCTGTTTTGTTGAAAGCTGATACGCCGATTCCATTTTTTTAAGGATTATCCCGCTGTTTTCACGCTGTTATTTTTCGGAAAGCTGTTGCAAGGCTTTTAGTACCTCCACATCGCTTTCTCCTGTTATTTCTATAAGCTCCGTTATTTCAACCGGCTCTCCCGCCGCAAAAAGCACAGCCTCAATAGTCGCTGTCAATTGATTCAAATTCACTTTCATCACCGCTTAATCTGCAAATAAGTTTATCATCCTCTTCGGTTATTTCAAGGTTTCCGCGGCGCATAAGTTCAAGCACCGCAAGGAATGTGGAAACCGCCGCAGGTCTTGTGAAGACCTCTTCAAATATTTCTTCAAATTCAAAGTTATCTTTATCTTTGAAAGCCGAAAACATAAATTTTATTCGGCTTGCAACAGTTACGCTTTCGCGTTTTACGATAACTTCAAAGTATTCTTTTTTGATAGGGGCTTTACGTTCGTTTCGTTCAATCACCGCCGCCATTGCTTCCAGAAGTCTTGATACGGGAATTTGTGTTTCCATATACCGCACTTTCGGAATTTCAATATCGTCCGGCGTTTTATAAAAAGTAAGCTTGTCCATATTCTGACGCGGCTGGAGATAGTCAACCGCATTTTTATATTTGGCATATTCAATAAGCCTGTCAACAAGCTCTGCTCTCGGGTCGCCCTCATCTTCATCTTCATTGTCGTCCGGAAGTAGCATTTTTGATTTGATATACAAAAGCTGTGCCGCCATTACAAGAAACTCGCCCGTTATTTCCATATCAAAGCGTTTCATCTCATTAAGATAATCAAGATACTGCCTTGTTATGTCTGCTATGGGAATATCAGTTATGCTAACCTTGTTTTTTTGTATAAGATGAAGAAGCAGGTCAAGCGGACCTTCAAAGGTTTCCAGCTTAAAAGTTACTGTTTCCATATAAACACCTTTTCACTAAATTATAAGTTTTACAAGAAAATCCGCAATTTCAACCATTCCGTTAATCAAAAACCGGAACACCGGATTTATAACTCTGCCAAGCACGCCCGAAAAGCTTGCCAGCATAAGCAACATAAACAGCATATTCTGGCTTTGTTCCATACGGCATTTTGCATTGTACGGCAGAAAATACATAAGCACCTTTGACCCGTCAAGCGGCGGTATGGGAATAAGGTTAAATACCGCAAGACCTACGTTAAGCGATGCAAATGTTGTAATAATCATTCCTGTCCATCCGCCAAGTATAACATTCGGGGCTGTATACACTAAAACAACATACACAATTATTGCGACAAACGCAAGTACTATATTTGAAAGCGGACCCGCAAGGCTTACCCATATAATTCCGCGGCTGCCCGATTTTGTAAACCTGTACGGATTGACCGGTACGGGTTTTGCCCATCCGAACCCGAGGAAAAACATTGCAAACGCACCAATCCAGTCAACATGTCTGATTGGATTAAGGCTGAGTCTCCCCATTTCTTTTGCGGTTGTATCTCCAAGCTTATACGCAATAAATCCGTGTGCAAATTCGTGTACAGTAAGACATATGAGTATAAGCGGAATTGTAATCAATTTTTGAAGTAACAGTGACAAAATTCTTACGCCTCCGAAAAATAGATATATATAGAAATATTATAGCATAAAATCATAGATAAATCAACTGTTTTATAGCAAAAAAACTGTTGCCGCACAATTTTGCAGCAACAGTTAAAATGCGTATTTATTCAATTTCTTTCAAAAACTTTTCAAAAGCCACGCCGTTTTCCCTTTTTTCGCCGATTTCGAGAGAATGTTTTGTTGTTTTATAAACAAATGCAGCACTTTTTTCTACCGCCTCTTTAAGAGGTGTTTCATTCATCATATACCCACAAAGCATAGATGCAAACAAATCTCCCGTACCCATATAATGCACGTAAATTTCTTCGGATTCGGCAATAAACCTTTCCCGTCCGCTTGCGAAATTTGCAATTCTGCCATTTCTGTGAACACCTGTAATAACAACGTTTTTTGCGCCAAGTGTATGGATTTTTTCCGCAAGTGCCCAGACCTCTTCATCTGTATAGTTTTCTTTATATTCCGCACCCGCAAGAATTGCAGCTTCTGTTGTATTGGGCGTAACAACATCCGCAAGTGAAACAAGGCGTTTCATTTTTTCGCACATTACGGGAGTATATGTGGAATATATCTCGCCGTCATCTGCCATAACCGGATCAACAAGGACCCAGCTATTTTCCGATTTTTTGATGAAATTTTCAACTATATCAATTTGTTTCTCGCTGCCGAGAAAACCGGTATAAATACAGTCAAAATCAAGTCCTAAGTTTTCCCACGCATCAATATACGTCATCATTTTATCCGAATAATCGTCAAAAAAGTATGTACCAAACCCCGTGTGGTTTGATAAAATTGCCGTTGGAACAGGACAGCACTGAACGCCATGAGCTGAAAGCACCGGCAATGCTACCGTAATGGAGCATCTGCCAAAACCCGACAGATCGTTTATAGCCGCTACCTTTTTCATTTTGCTTCGTCCTTTCAGATTAATGTATCTTCCGTTTCATGTTTTTTCTGTCTGGTCATAAGTCTTCTTACCGCATCTTTTACGGGTTTGTTTTCAAACAGAATTTTATACACTTCGGTTGTGATAGGCATATCTACCTTTGCTTTTTTTGCAAGCTTATATCCTGCAAGTGCTGCAGGCACACCCTCTACAACCATTTTTACTTCTTTTATAGCTTCATCGGTAGTTTTCCCCTGACCGATAAGAACACCTGCACGACGGTTTCTTGAATGCATACTTGTGCATGTAACGATAAGGTCGCCCATACCCGAAAGTCCAAAAAAGGTTTCAGTTTTTGCACCCATTTTTACACCAAGGCGTGCAATTTCCGTCATACCTCTTGTCATAAGTGCCGCTTTTGCATTATCCCCAAGACCAAGTCCGTCTGCAATACCGGCACTTAGCGCAATTACATTTTTAAGTGCGCCGCCGTATTCCACGCCCGCCATATCATCGCTGATATAAACTCTAAAAAAGTCACACATAAACAAATCCTGAATCTTTTCAGCAACCTTTTTTTCATCTGCCGCAACAACGTTTGTGGTTGCCATTTTTCTGGCAACCTCCTCCGCGTGTGACGGTCCCGACAAAATCGCAAGCCTTACCCCCGGAATATTTTCTTTTATAATTTCAGAAAGACGTTTATGCGTATCTGCATCAAGCCCTTTTGATACGCTTACAAGTATCTGTTTTTTTACATTAATGTGTTTTGCAAGTGCCGCCGATGTGGACGAAACACCTTTTGACGGAACAGCAGAAACTATAATTTCCGTATCTTTTACCGCCTTTTCCATATTGCTTAAAAATTCCACATTTTCAGGAATTTTGATACCCGGCAGGTATCTTTTGTTTTCTCTGCAAGCTATAAGCTCTTTTGTTTCTTCTTCAAGAAAAGACCACAGTTTTACATAATTGCCTTTTGATGCAAGAAGCAGAGCAATTGCAGTTCCCCATCCACCGCTGCCAAGAACAGTAACTTTTGTCATATATTAACCCTCCAGTATCTTTTTAAGATATTCTCCGGTATAAGAATTCTTGTTTTTTGCAACCTCTTCGGGTGTTCCCGCAACAACGATATTGCCGCATTTATCACCGCCGTCAGGACCAAGGTCGATTACATAATCTGCCGTTTTTATAACATCAAGATTATGTTCAATTACAATAACCGTGTTGCCGCCGTCAACAAGTCTTCGTAATACTTCTATAAGCTTGTGAACATCCGCACTGTGAAGTCCCGTTGTAGGTTCGTCAAGAATATATACGGTTTTGCCGGTTGCACGTCTTGCAAGCTCTGTTGCAAGCTTAACCCTTTGCGCTTCGCCGCCGGACAGCGTTGTGGAGCTTTGTCCAATTTTGATATAGCCAAGTCCCACATCAAAAAGTGTTTGCAGTTTACGCTTAATTTTCGGCAGGTTTTCAAAGAATTTAAGTCCTTCTTCAACCGTCATTTCAAGAACATCGTTTATACTTTTACCTTTATATTTTACTTCCAGAGTTTCGCGGTTATACCTTTTGCCTTTACATACCTCGCAGGGTACATAAACATCGGGCAAAAAATGCATTTCTATTTTAATAATACCGTCACCGCTGCAGGCTTCACATCTGCCGCCGCGAACGTTAAAACTGAAACGTCCCGCATTAAAGCCGCGCATTTTAGCGTCGTTTGTTGCTGCATAAAGTTCGCGGATATCGGTAAATACGCCGGTATAAGTTGCCGGATTTGAACGGGGTGTTCTTCCTATAGGCGACTGGTCAATCTGGATAACCTTGTCAAGCAGGTCTATCCCCTCAATTTTATCGCATGCGCCCGGCACAGTTTTTGCACCGTTTAATTCAGATGCCAGCTTTTTATATAAAACCTCGTTAATAAGCGAGCTTTTCCCACTGCCCGATACACCTGTAACGGCAGTCAGTACGCCAAGCGGAATTTTTACATTCACTTTATTAAGATTATTTTCTTTTGCGCCTTTGATATGCAAAAATCCGCCGTTTCCGGCAAGGCGTTTTTCCGGCACTTCAATTTTCTTTTTTCCGCTTAAATACTGACCGGTAATGGAACGTTCACTTTTCATTATATCTTCAATGCTACCGGCCGCAACAACCTCGCCTCCGTGTACTCCCGCACCGGGACCGATATCAACAATATAGTCAGCACTAAGCATTGTTTCTTCGTCGTGTTCAACAACGATAAGTGTGTTCCCAAGGTCACGAAGACCTTTGAGCGCCTCAATAAGCTTTGCATTGTCTTTCTGATGAAGTCCGATACTCGGCTCATCAAGAATATAAAGCACTCCGGTAAGGCCGGAGCCTATCTGCGTTGCAAGACGTATACGCTGTGCCTCACCGCCTGAGAGCGTACCCGACGCCCTTGAAAGTGTAAGATACTCAAGTCCTACGGTTTTAAGGAACGAAAGTCTTGCATTAAGCTCTTTTATTATTTCGTGAGCAATTGTTTTTTCCTTTTCCGTAAGTTTAAGATTGTTTATGAATTCAAGTTCGTCAGTTACCGACATATCAGTAAATTCTTTTATGCTTTTGCCGCCGACTTTAACTGAAAGTGCTTCCGGACGCAATCTTGCTCCCCTGCAGGATTGACAGGGTTTGTCTGTCATAAGACCTTCAAACTCCGTTTTAACCCAATCGGAGCTTGTTTCGTTATATCGGCGTTTCAGGTTTGTTATAATACCCTCGAATTTATTTATAAGCTTGCCTTCAAACTTTGATTTTTTATAGTTAAGTTCAATTTCCTCGTCGCTTCCGTAAAGGATAATATCCATTATTTCCTTGCTTAAATCCTTTATCGGTGTATCCATAGAAAATCCGTATTTTGCAGAAAGTGCTTTAAAATAAGTGTTTGCAATACTGCCCTCAATGTTGATGGAGTACCAGCTGCTTGCCTTTACTGCTCCATCATTAAACGACAGGTTTTTGTTTGGTATAATAAGGTCGGGCGAAAATTCCAGTACAAACCCAAGCCCGCTGCATTCGGGGCACGCGCCGAACGGGCTGTTGAATGAAAACATTCGTGGTGCAAGCTCGTCAATGCTTATGCCGCAATCCGTGCAGGCATAGTTCTGGCTGAACATAATTTCTTCTCCGCCGAGCACCTGCACCACAGCAAGTCCGCCGCTGAGTTTAAGTGCCGTTTCAAGAGAATCCGATATTCTGGATTTTGATTCCGCGCGCACAATAATTCTGTCAACAACAATTTCTATATTATGTTTTTTATTTTTTTCAAGTGTAATTTCTTCTTCAAGCTCGTACATATTGCCATCAACACGTACACGTACAAAACCGCTTTTTTTAGCATCTTCAAAAATTGTCTGATGTGTTCCTTTTTTGCCACGGACAACGGGCGCCATTATAACAAGCTTTGTCCCCTCTTCAAACGACATTACCTTATCCACAATCTGGTCAATTGTCTGCTGTTTTATAGGTTTGCCGCATTTTGGGCAATGCGGTCGGCCTATTCTTGCGTATAAAAGACGCAGGTAGTCATAGATTTCCGTTACCGTGCCAACCGTTGACCTTGGGTTTTTTGACGTGGTTTTCTGGTCAATGGAAATTGCAGGCGAAAGCCCTTCAATATAATCCACTTCGGGTTTATCCATCTGCCCGAGAAACTGACGTGCATATGCAGAAAGTGATTCCACGTAACGTCTTTGCCCCTCGGCATATATGGTATCAAACGCAAGCGAGGATTTTCCCGAACCGGAAAGCCCCGTCATAACAACCATTTTATCACGCGGGATTTCAAGGTTTATATTTTTTAAATTGTTTTCTCTTGCACCTTGTATAACAATTTTATCTTTAGCCATTTATGCTTTCACTTAACTCCTTTATTTTATCACGAAGCGATGCCGCCAGCTCGAAATCAAGCATTTTTGCGGCTTTCTGCATTTCTTTTGTAAGGTTTGCAATAAGTTTTGCAGCATCTTTTTTACTGCGCTTTGCCGGTTCCTGTGCATCAGGCCGCGTTGCTTCAATAACGTCATATACCGCTTTTATAATGGTTTTCGGTGTTATGCCGTTTTGTTTATTGTAATCGTCCTGAATTTTCCTTCTTCTGTTTGTTTCATCTATTGCCGCTTTCATTGCAGGTGTAATTTTATCGGCATACATAATAACTCTGCCCTCGGCGTTTCGTGCCGCACGGCCTATTGTCTGGATAAGCGATGTTTCGCTGCGAAGGAAACCTTCTTTATCCGAATCAAGTATTGCCACAAGCGATACTTCCGGCAGGTCAAGACCTTCACGAAGAAGGTTGATTCCCACAAGCACATCAAACTTACCAAGACGAAGATTGCGGATTATTTCCATACGTTCAAGTGCTTCAACGTCCGAATGAAGATATTGAACTTTAATCCCCTGTTCGGTTAAGTAGTCCGTCAATGCTTCCGCCATACGTTTGGTAAGCGTGGTTACAAGTGTACGCTGATTTTTTTCGATGCCCTCATTTATTTCGTGCAGCAAATCGTCAATCTGCCCTTCTATAGGGCGCACAAAAATTTCAGGGTCAAGAAGCCCTGTCGGTCTTATAACCTGCTGAACAACTTGCGACGAATGTTCTTTTTCATACACTGCCGGAGTTGCCGAAACATATATTGTCTGGTGTATTTTCTTTTCAAACTCATCAAATTTAAGCGGTCTGTTATCAAATGCTGACGGAAGTCTAAATCCGTAGTTTACAAGAGATTCTTTTCTTGCTCTGTCGCCGTTATACATTGCACGCACCTGCGGAATTGTAACGTGCGATTCGTCCACTACAAGCAGAAAATCGTCGGGGAAATAGTCGAGCAGTGTGTACGGAGTAGAGCCTGCCGCACGTCCTGCCAGGTGGCGCGAATAGTTTTCTATACCGCTGCAAAATCCGATTTCGGAAAGCATTTCCATATCGTATCTTGTACGCTGTTCAATTCTCTGTTTTTCAAGAAACTTGTCGTTTTCTTCAAAGTATTTAATTCGCTCGTCAAGCTCCTCATTTATATTTTCAATAGCTATGCGTAGTTTGTCTTTCGGTGTTGCATAGTGTGATGCAGGAAATATTGCTATATGATTTCTTATGCCAATTGTATTTCCCGTAACATAATCCACTTCTTTTATTTTTTCAATTTCATCGCCGAAAAACTCAATTCGCACAACGTTTTCGGCACCTGCAGGATAGATTTCAACAACGTCGCCGCGCACACGGAATGTGCCCCTTGCAAAATCCGTATCCGCACGCTCGTACTGAATTTCCACAAGCTGACGGAGAACTTCATCACGGTCTTTTTGCATACCGGGGCGCAGTGAAACCATAAGATTTTTATAATCCATTGGATCTCCAAGCCCATATATACAACTGACTGATGATACAATTATAACGTCTTTTCGTTCAAAAAGTGCCGCTGTTGCCGAGTGGCGAAGTTTATCTATTTCATCGTTTATAGACGAATCTTTTTCAATGTAAGTGTCGGTTTGTGCAATGTATGCTTCCGGCTGGTAATAGTCATAATAGGAAACAAAATATTCAACTGCGTTGTTAGGGAAAAATTCTTTAAATTCATTGCAAAGCTGTGCCGCAAGAGTTTTGTTGTGTGCAAGCACAAGCGTAGGTTTGTTAACCTTTTCGATTACATTTGCAATTGTATATGTTTTTCCGCTGCCCGTTACACCAAGCAGAATCTGCCCGGTTTTACCGCGGAGCACACCTTCAGCAAGCTTTTCAACTGCCTGCGGCTGGTCGCCCGTTGGTTTAAACGGTGATACAAGTTCAAATTTATCCATAAGTTTCCTCTATTTACTCTTTTTAATGCGTTTTTTACAAAGATGCGCAATCGGACATATTTCGCACTGCGGCGAAATTGCTTTGCACACTGCACGTCCGTGATATACAAGGCAATGACAAAACCCAGCGCTTGTAGACGGGTTTAATATTTTCATAAGGTCAAACTCTATTTTTGCAGGGTCGGTATTATCAGTAAGACCTATACGGTAAGCAATTCGTTTTGCGTGGGTATCAATAACAACTGCAGGTTTATTATACACATCGCCGAGAATTATATTAGCTGTTTTTCTGCCCACACCGGGAAGAGTGAGTAGTTCGTCCATGTTATCCGGTACAACGCCGCCAAAATCCGTAAGGAGTTTTATGCAGCAGCCTATTATATTTCTTGCTTTATTTCGAAAAAAGCCCGTTGAATGAATATAGCTTTCAAGCTCAGTTACATCAGCCTCGGCAAAATCCTTGGCTGTTTTATATCTTTCAAACAAAGCAGGTGTTACAAGGTTTACCCTTGCGTCGGTGCACTGCGCCGCAAGCTGTGTTGCAATTAAAAGCTGCAGTGGATTTTCAAAATCAAGCGAACATTTTGCATCCGCATAAACCCTATTAAAAATCTTTTCAATTTCTGCTGCAATTTCTTTTTTTCGCAAGCTTGCTTCACCTCTTTTTTACATACTTATACATAATAAATTGTACCACTAACAAGGGGCAAATGTCAAGCAAAAACCAAGGCTGAGAGAAAATAGTGCAGAATGGACAATTCTTCCGCCGAAGGCCTTGCCCGAAGGCGTACATCGGTACTCCGAGGGTGAAGGTTGTCCGTAGCATAAAGCGACAAATGAAAAAGGAGTTGCACCGGGGCAACTCCTTTCATTATTAACTTTGTATAAAAAACCATCATTTTGACAGCCACATCAAGCTTGTCTTCGCTTTATGCGGTCTGTGCATTTTATCTCAGCCGTTACAGATTTAATAATTTTTTTGCATTGGCTTCTATCTTGTCAATATATTCCTGCCCAAGATTTCTTCGAATATAAGCATAACCAATATCCATAAGCGAACATCTTGAATTCATATTATGCGCATCCGACCCTATAACATGAGCCATACCGTTTCTAAAAAGTTCGCATATAAAATCCAATTTGTCTCTTTTCACAAGAGAACCTGCATTTATCTGTATATACAGATTTTTTTCCAAAAGCTTAAGCAACAGGTCATTGGGGATACGGTCCACATATCTTTCAAAATGTGCTATTACTATATCCAGCCTCTTTTCCGTTTTTACAAATTCTATTACGTCAAGCAGTTCTTCATCCCATTCTTTAAGAGGCATTTCAAGCAGAATTGTTTTTGTGTTTTCAATGCACAGCTCGCTGAAATCTTCTATTTCATAGAGATGTTTCTTCACCCTTACTTCAAACCCACGTTTGATTTCGGGGATTATAATATTTTCCTGTTTTGCATATGCAATCAGTTCTTCAATATTTTCATCACGTGCAGCAATCGCCACATGGGGTTTTGCTGCATCTGCATAATAATGCGGTGTTGATACTATGGTTGTAACGCCCTGTTTAGTGCTCATATTCAGCATTGCCAGCGACATTTCAATATCTTTTGCGCCGTCGTCTATATCGAATAGGAAGTGCGAATGGAAATCTACCATAGAGTTCACCTCCGGAATGCTTATTTTTTATCTTTAAGCCAGTTTAAAAGTCCTGTTTTCTTTTCATTTAAATCAGTTGCCGGAATAGCTTGGGAATCTTTGCCTTTTGCTTGTTTTTCTTCCTGTTCTACTTCTCGTATAATTTCTTCTTCAAGCTCGCCGTAACCGTAATAATATCCATATTCATTACTTTTCTTGTTTTTGCTGTAGTATCCATATCTGTATTTATACGCATAACCTGTTCCAACATTATAAACCCTAACGTCGTTAAGTACGCTACCAATGATATTAGCACCCGATTTTTTAAGGTTTGAAAGTGTTGTCATTATTGTTTTAAGCCTTGCAAAATGCTGTTTTACAACCATAAGAACGCCGTCTGCAAACTTAACTATAACAGATGTATCGGCGATAATATGTGCCGGTGCAGTATCAAGAATGATAAAATCATAATCAGTTGCATCTAGTTCTGCAAAGAAAGACTGAAGTCTTATAGAGGACAAAAGTTTTGATGTGCTTTTGATTGATTTTACACACGGAATAATATCAAATCCGTAATGCGAATCAATAATATGTTCTTCAATCTTATCTCCTCTAAATACTGCTTCAACACCCTCAAGGTCTGCCACATCAATTTCAAGATGTTTTGTTACATGCGGTTTTTTAAGGTCAAGGTCAATAAGAAGCACCTTATGCCCCATATCCGCAAGGACTGTAGCTGTGTTTATTGATGTTGTTGATTTACCTTCACCCGCAACTGAGCTTGTAATAAGGAGTTTATATGGTCTCTGGTCTGAAAGATGGTTTTTAAGAGCCGCACCCATCATAAAGTAGGATTCAGTAAATCCGGAGTTGGTTTTATTGGTATACAAAAGCGTTCTTTCAACTTCACTTCTGTAGCTTGCATGAGGAATTTCACCAAATACGGTAAGTCCTGTTTTGTATTCAATATCTTCGGAGTTTTTAACCTTCATTGTAAGGAAGTTGATAATAATTATAACAGCCGATGAAAGCAGTGCCCCAAGAAGAGCCGAAATAACAATGTACTGAATTGTTGCCGGAGAGTTGGGACGTATTGGAAGTACGGCATAGTCAAGAACATTTACACTACCTGTTTCAACAACCTCCATCATAAGCTCCGGCGCAACCTGCATCATTGTATTGGCAATATTTTTTGCCATATACGGGTCTTTTGCAGTTACCTCAATTCTTACAACCTGTGTTCCCTCTTCAGGAATAATTTTAATTGAGTTTTTGATATCACTTGTTTCATATCCGATATCAAGTTCATCAATTATATATTTAGCAATTTTATCACTTGTAAGGATATTGGTATAAGTATCCATAAGTGTTTGTGTAAGGTATACGTCATTAAGAAGAACCTGATCTCCATTATTCGCTCTGCCTGATGTCTGGGAATTTACAACCATTGATGCCTGTGTTGTATACATAGGTACATATGTAAGGTTATTAAATACATAACCAAGTATCGAAAATATAATTGTTATTGAAATTACAATCCATTTCCATTTCATTATCCAGAAGACAATGTCGGACATTTCAATAGCAAAAAATACATTTTTTCTGTTATCCACTTTATATCACCTCTCCCGATTAAAATACATAAACAACACCGCACTCGCCGGGGCTGTCAAAGAAAACTCTTACTTCTCGGTCCGAAAGCACCCATTTGCTCTGGAAATATAAATTTCCTTCTTCGAACTGTTTATTGTAATAATCAAGAATTTTTTTATCTTCAATATCAAGTGAAACCATCACGGTATTGATTGTTGAGTCGCCGCTTCTATACATTTCAGTTGTACATTCGCCGTACTGCATGGTAAGGGCTCTCATAACATTAAGATAGTCATAATATGTGCTTTGTTCTTTGTTGCTTTTTATAACAAGCGATGTAAGTCTGTTTGTATCCGGATTTGTTCCTGCAAAACTGTATATGTATTCACAATCATTAAGCCACAGATTAAGCGGCTCTGTATTTTCATTTGCTACAGAAAAAACAAGTTTTCCCATTTCTTCTGTTACAAGTTCTTTTGTTTCATAAGCTTTTACCGCATTTTGTGAAACCGTGCCGTCAAAGCCTTTGTCTATAAACAGATTGTCATAAAGTTTTTCCTCTTTAACCTGGTCGCGCGTAATATCTACGCGGTCGTAGTAAAATTCTGCTGTTCGTGCATTTGGATAAATCACCTTTCCTATGTGCGCACATCCGCTGAGGCTTAACGCAAGTATCAGCATCATAAGAATGCATATATACTTTTTCATTTACTCTCTCCCTTTCCATAAGATTATTTATTTACATCTTTAATTATATATGTTGGCACCAATTCTGCCACTCTCTGTTTAACCTCATCATCAGTTAATGTATCAATTATATCCATAAGGTTAAGCAGTTTATTATAAAGAATTTCTTTATCTACGTCTATTGGTTTTGCTATGTATATCTTTTCGTGTTCGGTATTTGTCATACCTTCTTCTGCCATCAGCAGTTCTTCATAAAGCTTTTCACCGGGGCGAAGACCCGTTATTGCAATTTCAATATCTTTACCGGGAACCTTGCCCATAAGCTGAATAAGGTTAACCGCCAAATCATATATTCTTACTGGTTTTCCCATATCAAGAACAAAGATTTCACCATTTTGTGCATATACGCTTGCCTGCAATACCAGACTTGCTGCTTCCGGAATTGTCATAAAGAATCTTGTTATGTCTTTATGCGTAAGTGTCACCGGTCCGCCGTTTTTTATCTGTCGTTTGAATATCGGTATAACAGAACCGTTGCTTCCAAGCACGTTACCAAAACGCACCGCAACAAAGCTTGTTCTTTCTTTATTGTTAAGTGTCTGGACAAGCATTTCACAAAGACGTTTTGTTGCTCCCATTATGTTCGTCGGGTTAACCGCCTTGTCAGTTGAAATAAGCACAAATCTTCTTACGCCATATTTTATTGCTACCTGTGCAGTTATCAGCGTTCCAAATACATTGTTTTTAACCGCTTCTTTAGGGGTATCCTCCATAAGCGGAACGTGTTTATGTGCCTCTGCATGGAATACAACGCTCGGTCTAAATTTATCAAAAGCATTGTCCATTGCCTTTTTGTCCCTTACGGTTGCAATTACAACTTCAACCGGCATTCCGGGATATTTTGATTTAAGTTCAAGCATTATATCATATGCATTATTTTCATAGTTATCAAGAATAACTATCTTTTCAGGGTTGTACTGTGCTACCTGACGGCATATTTCACTGCCTATTGAACCGCCGCCTCCCGTTACCATTACAACCCGTCCATTTAAATAATCTTCAATTCTGGTTTTATCCAGGTCAATTTTTTCTCTGCATAAAAGGTCTTCAATTTCAACCTCTTTGGCATTGTCAATAAGAGACTTTGCAGTAAACACATTATTTATTGACGGCAGAATTCTTACTTTACATTCCGTAGATTCGCAGATAGAAATAATCTTTGTTCTTTCTTCTCCGCCAATGGTAGGAATTGCAATAAGAATATCATCAACGTTTTTTTCTTCACAAATCCTTACAATGTCGTCTCTTGTGCCAAGCACGGAAAATCCGTGAATCATTTTATTTCTTTTGTCTTCATCATCATCAACAAGACCTATTATTTCATATGTACCAAACGTTAATAGTTCCTGTAAACATATCTCCGCCGCAGAGCCCGCTCCAACAATAAGCAGACGTTTTTTCAATTTTTTCTCCACCTTATTCCTGCTTGCGTTCCACATTGCATATCCGCTTTTTATACCAACTCTTGCAATCATACACAGCATTACGCCTATTATGATAAAAAGTGCGGTATGGCGGATACCCATAAACTCTCTGGCGGTAAGTATTCCGTTAAGAATTATAAGGATTACGGAAGAAATCATTCCACCGCTTACAACACGCCACATATCCCTGAATCCTGCATGAACCCACATTACTCTGTATACTTTCAGCACCACAAAAACAAGTATACAAATTACAACATCAACAATCCAGGTCAGAATTGAAATGGGCTTTGTCATAATTAGAAATGATGCGGGAAATTCATTTGTCAGGAATACTGCCAGAAAATAGCTTATGCTCCAGCAGATAAAATCCACAAGCATAGTTACCTTGAATTTTTTCTTCAACATACAGTTGTACCCTCTTAAAATAAAATTTCTGCACTTTTAATAATCAGCACTGTTGTCAAAAAATAATAAACATATTTTTATAAATGCAGTTAATATTTGATTTCCAATCCTTAATTTTAATAATTATATCACAAAAATAAATTTTGTTCAATATCTTTTTATAATTTCGTAATTTTTCCGTTTTTCATTGAAATTACTTCGTCGCAAATATCAATGGCGGCTTTTTTATGCGATACTATGATACACATAACTCCAGGGAGCGCCTTGATATTTTCAAGCACTCTTTTTTCCGTATTTTCATCAAGCGCCGAGGTTGCCTCGTCAAACAAAAGAACAGGGGCATTATGGAGTAGTGCTCTTGCAATGGCAAGCCTTTGAACCTGTCCTTCGGAAAGCCCGAGTCCTCGTTCACCAAGCACTGTATCAAGTCCGTTTTCAAGACCGGAAATAAAGTCCCATATATCCGCTGTTTTTGCAGCGGCAATAATTTCCCCTTCTGTAGCATTTTCGTTTGAAAACTTGATATTATCACGCACACTGCCCGACAAAATCATATTTCCCTGCGGAACATAAGAAAAAAGTCCGCGGGTGGATGCACCGAGTTTTATTTTTTCGCCCGATTTCATTACTGCATATATTTCTCCGGCAGTCGGTTTGATAATTCCAAGCATCAATTTTACAAGTGTGCTCTTTCCAAGACCCGACGTTCCTGCAATTGCAACAAAATCGCCTTTTTTTATTTCATAGCTTGCCCCCTCAAAAATAGGCTCGTTGTCGTATGCAAAGTCAATATTTTCAACGCTTATATGCGAAAGGTCATCATATATTTTTTTGCAGTCGTATATAATTTCGTCTTTTTCTTCTCCCGGCATACTTTCAAGTTCAATTATTCTTTCAGCCGAAGCAAGCATCGAATAGAACTTTGGAATAAGTGACGAAATGTTGAGAAATGGTGTCTGCACCTGATTTATCAGCTGGAGATATGCAATAAGCGCACCAACCGTAATTGCTCCCGCAGATAAACGGAATGCTCCCCACGCAAGGGCAATATAGTATCCCGCCGAGAAGATAAGGTACATTCCTATATTTGCAAAAATACTGATTGTATTTCTTTTTATTTTTACTTTATATCCTTCGTCCTGAAGCAGTGCAGATTTATCCACTATATATTTTTCGCTGCTGAAGGATTTGATCATAAGAATATTTTGAACGGCTTCCTGCATAAACGAGCTGATTTTACCGTCGCATTCCTGGCATTTCTTATGATAGAATTTCATTTTTTTACTGTATACACGGGACGCAAAGAGAACAACCGGACCAAGAACAAGAAATACACATGAGAACAGCGGTTCAAGATAAAACAGAACCGCAAACCCTGCAATAAGCCTTGTTACAAAGGATAAAAGTGACGGAGCAATATCAACAACACCCGTCACAACAACGTTCACGTCGTTATTTATGCGGTTAAGCAAATCTCCCGAATGATAGCTACTAACACTTTTATAATCTCTGCCGAGAAGTGTGCGGAAAATATTTTCCTTAAGGCGCACCATAAGCTTTCCCGTAATTCTTATTGACACGTTACTGTTTACCGCCTGAAGTATAATCTGCGCAGCAATAAGTCCTATAAGCGCCATGCTGCTCTTTGCAAGAGAACCCACTGCCTCGCCTGTTGCTATATTGACAACTTCTTTTGATGCAAGCGCAAGCGACACACTGCAAAGCGAAAGCACTATCGCAAGCGCGCAGGTAAGCCCCACAAGCGGTAATATAAAACTGGAATTTTCAATTATCCATTTCAAGCTTTTGTTTTTCTTCATATTACATCCCTTTTTAAAGGTTTATTTCTCTCTTACTTTTCTTATGAGTGAATTTACGGCAACTCTTCTGCCAAAATTCATTCTTACTGTCATTGCCGCGTGCGGCGCATTTGTAATATCAAACCCTTTTTCATCCTGCAGGAAATCAACTATGTGGGTTGTAAATCCCGGCACAAGCGGCGAAATTATTTCCACCTCGTCACCAATGAAAAATCGATTTCTCTGTTCAACTATTGTAATGCCCGTTTCTTCCTCATATCCTTTTACAATACCGACAATATCATATTCTCGTATATATGATGAGCTGCCGAAAACCTGCCCTACAATACTCGGCTGACCGAAACAAAATCCCTCCCAGTATTCTCTGTGGCTTACCTTTTTAAGCTCGTCATAAAGTTTCGGGTCAAGCACATAGTTTTCAGGGTCTGCATAATAAGCGTCAAGTGCTTCTCTGTATGCTTTAACAACAGATGCAACATAGTATTCGCTTTTAACACGTCCCTCAATTTTAAGGCTTATAACACCAGCCTGGGCAATTTCCGGAATATGTCTTATAAGGCACAAATCCTTGGAATTGAAAATAAACGTACCTCTTTCGTTTTCATATACAGGCATATATTCACCCGGGCGAAGTTCTTCCACAAGATTATATTTCCATCTGCACGGCTGTGCACACGCACCCTTATTGCTGTCACGGTCCGCCATATAGTTGCTGAGCAGACACCTGCCCGAATACGACATACACATAGCGCCGTGTACAAACATTTCAAGTTCAAGCCCTACGGGAGTTTTATCCCTTATTTCACGCACTTCTTCTATAGTCAGTTCTCTTGCAAGCACAACACGTTTTGCACCCATTTTATACCACGTCTGTGCGGTGACATAGTTAAGTGAATTTGCCTGTGTGCTGACATGAATATCAATATGCGGTGCCATTTCGCGGATGATCATAAATACACCCATATCCGCAACAATAACGCCATCAATATCAATTTTAGATAATTCACCTACGTATTTTTTTATTTCGTCAATATCACTGTTATGTGCAATAATGTTTACAGTAACATATACCTTTGCGCCGTATTTATGTGCAAAACTAACCCCCTCACGAAGCTCGTCAAGGGTAAAGTTTTCTGCCGCTTCACGAAGAGAAAACTCCTCGCCGCCAACGTATACGGCATCCGCACCGTACATAACCGCAATTTTAAGTTTTTCAAGACTGCCTGCCGGTGCCAGAAGTTCTAGCTTATGCATTATCATCCGTGCCTTTCCTGCTTATTGCCACCCCATCGCCTATTGGAAGTATTGAGGTGGTAAGTTCTTTATCGTTTGAAATTTCGTATAAATACTGTTTTAAGTTTGTTATTATTGTCCTGTGCTTTCTTGGGATAAACCCTTCTTTTGCAACACTGCCTCTGTAAAGCACATTGTCGGACACAAGTATTCCGCCTGTGCGCAAAAGCCTTTTACATTCGGGCAGAAACTTTATATACTGACCCTTTGCGGCATCAATAAATATCATATCGTAGGTGCCGTTATCCCCTGACATAAATTCGAGGGCATCACCACACACTACAGTTATTTTATCGTCTAGTCCCGCCGATGCAATATTTTCTTTTGCACGGCGTACCATATCCTCGTCACGCTCAATCGTTACCACACTTTCGCATTCTCTGGCAAAATTGATTGCGGAATATCCCACAGCTGTGCCGATTTCAAGGATATTTTTAATCCCCGCAGACTTAATTACAACACGAAGAAGCTGAACAACCTCCGGCTGTATTACAGGAATATATTCTTCAAGCGCCTCTTTTTCAAGAGTGCGTAAAAACTCGTCATTCGGCTTAAGGAGAGAGCGCAGATACTGCGTTATCTCTGCCGATGCTACACTGTCGTCAATCATATTATTTTCTCCTATGGATTTTTGGACAAATGTTCTTCATATGTTTTGGAAAAACTGTTTGTCCCATCGCCTGCATCGGAAAAATAGTAATATTCCGACTCGGCAGGGTAAAGTGCCGCATGTATTGCCACTGCCCCTGGTGACGCAATCGGTCCCGGCGGAAGCCCCGGCGTTATATATGTATTATACGGCGACTTAACATTAATATCGGCATATGTTAATCTGTCTTTCGGCTGACGTGTTACATAAATTACCGTAGCGCACGATTCAAGATATTTAAACTGCGGGCTGTTCAATCTGTTATGGAACACCGATGAAACAATTTCTCGATCTGTTTTACATTCTTTTTCGATTATAGATGCAAGCGTCATAATTTCGTGGTCGGTCATACCAAGCTCTTTTGCTCTTGTGCGGTATTCTTCGGTATATACTTTATCAAACTGCTTAAGGCACATATCAATCATATCGTGCTCGCTCATACCGATTTCAATAAAATACGTATCAGGGAAAAGATACCCTTCAAGACGGGTTTTGCCTGCCGGTAAATCTTTTACGAAATCATAATCAAACTGCCCGTGTTCAAGCTCGTAATAAAACTTGTCCTTATCTGCACCGGCAAATGCAAAAACTTCGGCAATCTCGTCAAGGTTATACCCTTCGGGGATGGTTACTTTTACATCCGTACGCATATCGTTACGCAGGATATTTATAATTTCCGTATATCCCATTTTGGAAGAAAGGACTGCACTTCCTACCTTGAACGGAGCATTTTTTGTATATATTCTGTTTATGATTTTCATTACGGTTTTATTTGAAATAATACCGTTTTCATGCAGCATTTCAATAACCTGCGAGTCGGTCATACCAGTAGAAACAACAATTTCTTTTTCTGTTTTCTCAAGAAAAAGTCCGTTATTTAATAAGCATACTGAAACCAAAAGTATTACGGCAACTACTGCCGCAGCTGCTATGATGCTTTTTTTCTTCATCTTTCGCCTCTCCCGATAGATGCAAAATATTTGATTCTATCGTTTAAATCCGGATAGGTCTGTTTAGCCCAGTCCGAGAACATTGCTTTATTTATATCTTCTGTTGCGGCAATTTCGTGTCCGATAAGCGCCCAGGTAGCTTCATTAAGATGGGAGAACGCCGGGTCACGCTGCGCCTCGCAGATAAACTTCTGTCTTGGAGTATTTATGTCTTCCCCACTTATCTGGAAGAAACCGTGTTTTTCACACAGCATTTTTATTCTGTCAAGCTGCTCTTTTGTGTTTCTTGACGGCATATATGTAACCGCCGAGAACCCAACTTCTTTTATACATTCAAACAGCTCATCTAAATAATCGTCTTCAAATTTCTGTGCTTTTTTATCGCCGGTAACGGAGTTTCCAACGTCGCCAAGATATGCATATGCTAAAATTGCGCCCGTTTCTTTTGCAAGGGATGCAACATCGCGTATATCAGGACATTCGTCCGTTGCCGGAATGTATATTTTTTCAACCATATCGCTTTTCAAAACGCCAAGCAAATCATATTCATAACATTTATTTTCGGTATCAAGCAGGAACCCCTGTATTTTTTCGCCCACTTTGATTCCCATATCATTGCAGAGGAAATCAAGCACGCCCTGTCCTCTCCCAAATTTTTCCGTTAGTTTGTTTGCAAGCGCAAAAAGAAGGTGACGTTCTGTTACGCTGCCGCCTTTTGCTTCATATGAAATCGGAAGTACATCTTTATCAAAATCAAGGTTTATTCCGTAAGGATTCATAACCTCGTTTATTTTAGCGACCATTTTACGGTCCCTTTCAATTCTTGCCGCGTTAAGAGGTTTGAAAAATTCGCTTACACGACCAATCTGTGTATGTGGAACGCCGTGAAGAGTAACGTATGCAACGCCTTTCTGGTCAGGATTGTTTATTCTTCTGCCTGCAAGTGCGGTTTTTGACATATCAGCTCTTATTTCAGCACCGATTGTGGATGCCATACCGATTATACCTGCCGCTTCTATAAATTCTTCTGCCCCGCAGATACTGTCGTGGTCCATGATACCCGCTGTACAAAGGCCTGAAGTATATGCCATCCATACAGCCGCTGTGGGTGTGTACGGCGAAAACGAATACACACTGTGTATGTGGTTATTTACGTCATTTCCCATCACAGGTTTTTCTATTTTCCCCTCATCAATCATAGCTTTAAGCTCACGAAGAGCGTCAAGCCTTATATCTTTATTTTCATTATTCAATCTTTTTAAAATTTCCATAAATAATTCCCCTTATATAAATAAGTATACATATACTATTTTAGTATATCATTTAATAAATTGCTTGTCAACATTTTAGCTTGTTTTTGAGTTTGTTATGTGATATAATAAGTTTGCAAACCTATGAAAAGAGGAAATCCTATGGTTACTGACAATACAAATAAAAAAATCGCAAGACTTTTAGACCTTCTTGTATCAATAAACAATTTTGAAGATTTAAGTAAAATAATCGGGCTTTTATTTTCCGATGTGGAGCTTTATTCCCTTGCGGACAGACTTGAAGCAGCGCTTATGCTTGTGGACGGCGAATCCTACAGCGACGTTGTGGGAAAAACGGATATAAGCGCACTGCTTTTACCTAAACTTTCCGCGCAGCTTACAGAGGACGAAACCCTTGTCGAGCTTCTTCATCCCGAAGCGCAGAAATATATTTCTTTTGCTTCGGTTTATGATTCACTTACCGACGATGTTGATTATAAAAAACGTCTTAAATATATCAAATCCCTGTTCAAGCTTTACGGTGCAAAACCAAACCTTGTGCTCGATCTTGCCTGCGGCACCGGCACAATGACAACGCTTATGGCAAAAGATGGGTTTGATATGATAGGGGTTGACCTGTCTTCGGAAATGCTTGACATTGCAAAATCAAAGGCAGATAAAGAAAATTTAAGCATTCTTTACCTCAATCAGCCCATGGAAGAATTTGAGCTTTACGGCACAGTGGATGCCGCACTTTGTCTTCTTGACGGACTTAATTATCTGCCCGAATACGAAATGCTTGTAGATACATTCAAACTTGTCCGTAACTATCTTAATCCGGGCGGACTGTTTATTTTTGATATAAACACTAAACACAAACTCAAAAACGTGCTTGCAGGCAATGTATTCTGTGGCAGCGCACCGGGCGTTTATTACACCTGGGAAAATGCATACGACCCCGAAGAAGATATTTGTGAATTTACACTTGAATTCTTTATAAAAGACGGCGAAAAATACTCACGTCATACGGAATATCATTACGAAAAAGCATATACACTCTCGCAGATAAAAAAAGCACTTAAAACCGCAGGATTTGAAAGTGTTGATACTTATGATGATCTTACATTCCTGACGCCGCACAAAACAAGCGAAAAAGTATTTTTTGTTGCAAAATAAGGAGGGAAACTGCCGTGAATAATTTACTTGAGCATATTTCCGAAAATTTTTCTTCTTTAAGTAAAGGGCATAAAAAAATTGCCTCTTATGTAACCGAAAACACCGATAAAGCCGCATTTATGACCGCCGGCAAACTTGCATCGGCAGTCGGTACAAGCGAGGCTACCGTAATCCGATTTGTTTCAAAACTTAGGTTTTCGGGATACGCCGAATTCCAGAAAAAAATGCAGGAGGTTTTAAGAGGAAAGCTTAACAACCTGCAGCGTATGGAGGTTGCCTTTGAACGTATCGGCAATTCGGATTTACTCCGTAACGTAATGCACTCCGATGTTGAAAACATAAAACAAACACTTGAACATATAAACAAAGAAGAGTTTGACAAGGTTGCCGATGTTATTGCAAACGCAAAAAATATTTACATACTCGGTGTCCGTTCATCCTCCGCACTGGCAAGCTTTTTAGGATATTATCTTGCCCTGTTTTTTGATAATGTCCATCTTGTAAATGCCAATGCCGCAAGCGAAATTTTTGAACAGATTATGCGAATCGGTCCCGATGATGCGATAATTGTAATCAGTTATCCGAGATATTCAAGTCGAAGCGTAAAAGCGGCTGAATTTGCAAAAGATAAAGGCAGCAACGTAATTGCTTTTACAGACTCTATGTCATCGCCTATTGTTAAATATGCAACCCACAGCCTTATTGCAAAAAGTGAAATGGCATATTTTGTGGATTCGTTTGTTGCGCCGTTTTCACTTGCAAATGCGCTTATCGTATCTCTCGGACTTAAAAAACGAAACGAAGTTTATAAAAACTTTGAGTACCTCGAAAACATATGGGAAGAATATCAGGTATACGAAAAAATGTGATTAAAAAAGCCACTCAACTGAGTGGCTTTTTTAATTGATCGGTGCATATACCGATATTATTTTTTCCGCAATTTTAATGCCGTCCACTGCGGCGCTCATTATGCCGCCGGCATAGCCTGCACCCTCGCCGCAAGGGTAAATTCCGTCTGCCGTTTCGGACACAAACTCTTCGTTTCTGCGAATACATACGGGCGAAGATGTTCTTGTTTCAGGTCCCGTAAGGACGCCGCCAGATGCAAATCCTTTGATTTTCTTATCAAATTCGCCAAATCCGGCTTTAAGCATATCGTTTATGAATTCCGGATAAATTTTGCTTATGTCAGTAAACTCCACTCCTGGAAGATATGACGGAGCAGTGTTCCCGCCATTTCCCGTACCGAGAAATTCATTTAAATACTGGCAGGGCGCTTTATAATTTTTTCCACCAAGCGCAAATGCTCTTTTTTCAATTTCCCGCTGAAAGGCCACACCATCAAGTGCGCCCGAGCCGAAATCTTCGGGGGTAACCGAAACAACAATGGCGCTGTTGGCATTTTCCTTATCACGCGCGTATTCGCTCATCCCGTTTGTTACAACTCCGCCCTCCTCGGACGCCGCGGCAACAACGCTGCCGCCGGGACACATACAAAAGCTGTATACTCCCCTTTCGCCCTCTCTGTATGAAAGCGCATAATCCGCATGTGAAAGCTTTGGATGTCCGGCAAAATCGCCATACATCGCACGGTCAATCATTTCCTGTTTATGTTCAACACGGAAGCCTACCGAAAACGGTTTAGGCTCCATTTTTATTCCTTTTTTAAACAGCATTTCAAACGTATCTCTTGCGCTGTGCCCTATTGCAAGAATAAGCACCTCGCATTCCTGCCACTGTCCGTTTATTTTAACCGCTTCGAGGCTATCATTTATACGCACATCTTCAAGCTTTGAAAAAAATCTTATCTCTCCGCCAAGTGAAATTATTTCTTTTCGCATTTCGGCAACCACGGTTTTAAGCTTATCCGTTCCAATGTGTGGTTTTGCCTGATATGTTATTTCTTCGGGCGCGCCGAAAGCAGCAAAGGTTTCAAGCACAAAGGTGCATCTTGCGTCATTAATTCTTGTGGTAAGCTTTCCGTCGGAAAATGTTCCTGCGCCACCCTCCCCGAACTGAACGTTGTTTTCGGGGTCAAGACCGCCGCCGTTCCAGAACGATTTTACTGCCATATCGCGCTTTTCAACATCGCCGCCACGCTCGATAACAATGGGTTTGTATCCGTTTTTCGCCAGCACATATGAGGCAAAAATCCCCGCAGGGCCAAACCCTGCAATAACAGGACGTGACAAAAGCTTTTTGCTGCCGTAAACGATGGGTCCAGACTCACTCTTTTTCACAATAACCGCATCGGCGCCAAGCTTTGCCGCAAGCTTTTCCTGATTGCAATCAGGGTCAATAATAACGCTGTAGACAAATTTAAGCTCGCCTTTTTTTCTTGCATCAACAGATTTTTTTATTATCCTCACATCGCCAATATCGGAAATGCCCGTCTTTTTAATTACGGCTTCTTCAATTGTAATATCCGAATTTACCGGAATTTTTATGTTGTTTATACGTATCGGCATAATTTCCTCCGATTATTTGTATAGCTTTTCATCTATGGGAAGGTCGTTGTCCAGAAGTTCACCAAAATTATTTTTCTTATAAATTTCCTCTATTACGCGGTACATCTTTTTCGCACTGCAAATCTGCACTTTTGCATTTCCGATATATCCGTCTTCAATACAGCCGTGATATCGAAATGGTGCTTCAAATTTTGTAAAATATATGGAAACATCAGGGATTTTACTGTCAAACCAATATAAATATCTCTTTTCTTCCGTGCCGTCTTCATGGATAATTGTTTTTTCTACCTTAAAATCTGTCAGACGGTCGGGCACTTCAAGCATTTCTTCCACACAATGAATAAACGTGTTTTTGTTCTGTCCTACGCCAATCAGAAGAACATATCCATCCTCTTCCAAAAGCTTTCCGTAACAGCCTTTCGGATTAGCAGTTGTATCGGCGGTGGCTTCATTACTTACAAACCATTCCACCCTTTCTCTGTTACCAAACACAGCCATAGAATGTGTGGGATGCAGTGTTCTTATCGCCTTGGGATGCGCCGCCGCAAGTTTGGATAGTATACCGGTACAGCTGTCGTTTGTTCTTCGGTCATATACATTACTGTTCCATGTATGTGTTGGCACACACAAAAGACCGCCGCCCTGAACAAAAAATTCAATCAGTGCAGACAAAAGTGTTTCGCCGCCGCCCTCTATTTCACCCACTGCTTTAAGTGAGGTATGTACTGTAACAATTTTACCCTTGATATGCTGAAATTTTTCCAGTTGCGACATTAATTGTTGTTTTGTAAACATTTCAGTTTCCCCTTTATGAATGCTTTATCTATTATATCACGTATTTTCCCTTTTTTCAATCACAATGATAAAAATAACCCTCGCAAATAAAAATCCCCACACCGCTGGTGTGGGGATTTTATTAGTCACAGCATTCGTCTTTTTTAACTGTTTTCTTTTTTGTTTCTTTTGACGGGGATGTTGAATCGCCAAGACCTGTTGTTTCCGCAAAAACAACATTTGATTTTGCCATGTCCACCGCGTCTGTAGGCACAATTATTTTTGCTGCCTTTCCGTCCGACATAGCAACAAGTGCTTCGTATTTTTTAAGTTCGAGCACAACAGCGTCAACACCTGCTTCTTTAAGTGCTGCAAGACCGTCAGCTTCTGCTTTTTTAGAAAGATATATTGCTTTTGCTTCACCTTCCGCACGGGCAATTCTTGCATCTCTTTCACCTTCGGCAGCAAGAATCATTGCCTGTTTATCACCCTCTGCACGTGTGATTGCAGCCGCTTTGTGCCCTTCTGCCTGAAGCATTGTTTCACGGCGGTCACGTTCAGCTTTCATTTGTTTTTCCATTGCGTTCTGGATTTCTGTAGGAGGAATGATGTTTTTAAGTTCAACACGATGAACCTTTATTCCCCATTTATCTGTTGCGTCGTCCAGAATTGTTGTCATTTTTCCGTTTATTGTATCACGCGAGGTAAGCGTTCCGTCAAGTTCAAGCTCACCAACAATATTACGAAGTGTTGTTGCCGCAAGGTTTGAAAGTGCGGAAATCGGACTTACTGCACCGTATGCATAGAGCTTTGAGTCATATACCGCGTAGTATATAACCGTATCAATCTGCATTGTTACGTTATCTTTTGTGATAACCGGCTGCGGCGGTGAATCAAGCACCTGTTCTTTAAGAGTAACCTTTTTTGCTATTCTCTCAATGAAAGGCCATTTGAAATGCAGACCTGCAGACCATGTTGTTCTGTATTTTCCAAGTAATTCAATAACATATTCATGTGCCTGCGGCACAATTTTTATGTTTGGTATAATAATAACCGCCAAAATTACAATTATAACAAGTATCATACTAATCCTCCTTTATTGATATGCTCCCGGGAAATATCCCGAATCTGACGGGGTAATTCCTGCAATATAAAGATGCGATGTATCGCCAAGCTTTTTACATCTGAAATTGGCAATTCCTTTTTCACGTTCTTCGGTTTCCACCCATGTAACAGAGGTTGGTGCCACAAAGAAATTATGCCACATCATTGCCGCCGACATACCAAGAAGATGCGATAAAACCACAAACTGCACACCGAGGTGACAAAAAAATACCATTGTTTTATCATTTCCCTGTTTGGTTTCGTATATTCTGCCGTTGCGGATATATCCGTATTTTTCAAGAAGTGCATCAATACCGTCGCAAACTTTTTTATACCCTTCGGTAACATTGCCGGTTTTCATGATTTCGTTTTGATGCCATTTATCTTTATCGTACAAATCCTCGTACTTTGTCCACAGTGACGGCATAAAATCCCACGGAATTTGTTTTTCGCCGCTTACAGGATTATTTACTTCAATATAAAATTCACGAAGCCAGTCAAGTGTTTCGGCTGTTCTTCCGATTGCATCAAGGCTCACTTTTGCGGTATCCTGCGCGCGTCCCAAGGGTGAAACATAAAAATCGTCCACATCCCAGCGTGCTACACGCTTTGCAAGCGCTTCCGCTTCTTTCCATCCTCTTTCCGTAAGTGAATCTATTTCATAATTCGGGTCTCCGTGACGGATAAATACAAGTTTCATGTGTTTTCTCCTAAAAACTATGCCATATAATATTTTTCTTTATATTCTTCGTACATATCGTTATATTCTTTTTCGTCGCCCTCTTTAAGCTGATTAAGATATTCGTGCGTTTCAAAAGAATCGTTTGCAATTTCAATAAAGCATACGGCAATATTTGAACAATGGTCGGAAATTCTTTCGTAGTTTGTAAGGAGGTCGGAAAGAATAAACCCAAGTTCCATTGTACAATCTCCCTGGCGGAGTCTTGAAATATGGCCATTTTTGATTTTTCTTTTAAGTCTGTCGATAACCTGTTCAAGAGGTTCAACACGTTTCGCAACTTCAATATCATCATCTATGAGAGCTTTAGTTGCAAGTTCAAGGATTTCGTCAACCGCGGCAGTAATAATTTTAAGGTCTTCTCTTGCCTTTTCGGAGAATGTAATTTCCTTATCATGTATTTCCTGTGCCGCTTCCGCAATGTTAAGAGCCTGGTCGGAAATACGTTCAATATCTCCTATGCAGTGCAGAAGCTCTGTTACAACCTTACTGTCTTTTGCAGACATTTCGGTTGCGGCAATCTTAACAAGGTATGTGCTTGTTTTATCTTCATATTTATCAACAAGTGTTTCAAGGCGGCCCACTTCATCAAATTCTTCATTGCTGAAATTATCCATAAGATTTGCAGCTTTTTTGAACGCATCTGCCGATATTTTTGCCATTTCGCAAACAAGGTCTTTACATTTTTCAACCGCAAATGACGGCATATCAAGGAACCTGTCGTCAAGAGTTGCAAATATATTTTCTGTTCCGTCCTGCTTACCTTTTATTGTAACAACCGCAAGTTTTTCAAGCGGTGTACAGAACGGAACAAGAATAACCGTTGAAATAATGTTGAACAGCGTATGTGCAAAAGCAATACCTACTGCATTTGCATGCATTCCCATAAACTCAAAGTTCACAAATGAATGTATGAGATAAAATGCTGCTGTTACAACAGTAACACCTATCATTTTTATATAAAGACAGGAGAATGCAACTCGTTTTGCGTGCACATTACCGCTGATTGCAGAAATTATAGGTGTTATTGTTGTACCTATGTTCATACCGAGCAGAAGCGGAAGCGCAACTGAAAAGTTCATATCCACAGATGCTGCAAGTGCTATAAGTACACCGACTGCCGCCGAGGATGACTGAATAATTGCGGTAAAAATTGTACCCACAAGAATACCAATAATCGGGTTTTCAAACATTACAAGTATGCTGTTGAAGGCTGTGCGGAGGTTTGATACCGCACTGCTCATTGCATCCATACCGAACATAAGAATTGCAAAGCCTATAAGGATTTCGCCTGTATTTTTTCTTCTGTCATTTTTTGCGGTCATTATCATAATAAGACCGACAGCTGCAAGAATTGGCGTAAATGAGCTTGGTTTAAAAAGCTCAAGAAGAAAGCCCGCTCCATCGGGAATATCAGTTGTGGTAAGAAGCCATGCCGTAACCGTTGTACCGATGTTTGCACCCATAATGATACTTATGGTTTGGCCGAGCTTCATAATACCTGAGTTAACAAAACCTACAAGCATAACTGTTGTGGCACTTGATGACTGAATAATAGCCGTTACGCCAAGACCGAGAAGGAGTCCTTTCCATCTTGCCGATGTAAGTCTGGCAAGGATTGATTCAAGCTTGCCGCCTGCAAGTTTTTTAAGCCCGTCGCCCATAAGGTCCATACCGTAAAGGAACAGCGCAAGACCGCCTATTAAACTTAAAATACTGAAAAAGTATTCCATATTTTCCTCCTGTGTTTATCTTATTTAATTATTTCAAAAACGCCCAAAAGCGGACAGTGGTCCGAAGAATTAAGTGCTTTTTCTGAAGTAAGTATTTCGAATTTTTTTGCTTTTATTTTGTCCGGTCCATAAATAAAAATAAAGTCAAAATCACAGAACGGAAGTGCATCCGGTCTGTTTACATATATACCCTTTTCTTCGTCAAGCACTGGATAATCGTGATATGTAAAGCCATCTGTTGTTTCTTCTGCAATGTGGCGAATATCCTTAAATCCCTGCTCTATCATATAGTGATACGGGGCATCGCCTGTTTCGGCATTTCTTCCGTTATTAAAGTCGCCTGAAACAATAACTGGAATATCATATTTTGCCACAATATAATCACAAGCTTCTTTAAGCTCGTTTGCGTTCTGGATTCTCTGCTGGTTATCAATTTCTGATTCGTTTTTAAACCAGAAATGAGTTGATCCAATTGCAATTTTTTCACCTGTTTCTTTATCTTCAAACACACCCCATGTAAGTGTTTTTGAATTTACGTCATTAAATCCGGTATATACATGATAATCTGCTTCAAGTACGTTGTATTTTTCTTTTTTATAGAAAACAGGAGTATAGTTAACGCCTGCTTTTTCAGGACATACTTCCGCATACTTATCGCTCATAAGTACAGGAAGCGGAGTTTCCCCTGTGCGGCTTGTATTTGGACCGCATTCCTGAAATGCACAAAAATCCGCATCAAACTGCTCAACCATTGAGCGAACAAGCACACTGCGGTTATCAATTGGAAGAACATTCCATACATTCTGGTCATAAAGTTTAATCATAATATCTTCTCCTTTGCAAATTTTCCCATTGTACAATAATTATATCATATATTTCAACCGTTTTCAACAATTATTATCTGCACAAAATTTACGTTTTTGTGTTTTTATTTTTGTATTATATGACATTTTTTGTCCAAACCCCTTGCAATGTATATATGTTTTGTGATATTATTTATATGTTATATTGAAAAGGTTTATTTTTTCACATTAGATACAGAAAGGGCGATTTGTATGAAAAAGATTTACGAAGGTAAAACAAAAGACGTTTACAGTCTTGATAACGGAAACGTAATGCTGAAATTTAAAGACGACTGCACCGGTAAAGACGGCGTGTTTGACCCGGGCGAAAACAGCGTTGGTCTTACTATTGAAGGAATCGGTAAGGAAAACCTCCGCACATCCGTGTACTATTTTGATCTTCTTAAAGAAGCAGGAATTAAAACTCACTACGTTTCTGCAAACGTTGACGAAGCAACAATGGAAGTTCTTCCGGGAAAAGTATTCGGTCACGGTCTTGAAGTTATCTGCCGCCTTGTTGCAACAGGAAGCTTCATCCGCAGATACGGCGAATATATTGAAGACGGTACAGCTCTCCCCGGTGGATACGTTGAATGTACATTCAAAAACGACGAAAAGGGTGATCCGCTTGTAACAGGCGAAGGTCTTGCCGCACTTGGTGTTATGTCTCCTGAAATGTTTGAAAGCATGAAAGAACAAACACTTAAAATCACAAAAATTGTTGCTGATGACCTTAAAACAATCGGCCTTGATTTGTGGGATATCAAATTTGAATTTGGTTACAACAACGGCGAAGTAATTCTTATTGACGAAATCGCTTCCGGTAACATGCGTGTTTATAAAGGCGACCAGATTGTTGACCCTGTTGAACTTACAAAATTAATCCTCAACAGATAAGCCGCAATAAAAAAGCGAATAATACCAAAGGCAGAAACATTAATCGTTTCTGCCTTTTATTATGACAAATATTCAGTTCATTAATCCCATTCCTCCAGATTTGCAGGCACCCATTCTTCGCCTTTCGGGTTTGCATTTGTATAAAATATTATTTTTCCGTTTTCATCAACTACCTTGAACTGATAGTTACCATCCTTCGGCATAAGATATTCGGCTTTGTATGTTTCATAATGCGGACTTCCGCTTTCTCTTGCCTCAATTATATACTCAACTGTATCGGGGTCTTTATCGTAGTTTTTATCAACCTTTGTATAGTTAAATGTTGCTTCATTTCCGTTTTGTTTCCAGTTTGAAATGCGAAGGTCAAGAATTTCATAATGTGGTGAGTATATTCTGTAAAACGCACTGTGCAGATGTCCTTTTGCACTTTCATAAAGCGGGGACATTTTAAATTCAAAGCTTGTAAGCATCATATCAATATCCGACTCTGAAAAAGCATCTGTGTTAAAGAAAAGTACAACATATTCATTCGGTTTATCGGGATATTCAATAAAATATCTTGTAAGTTTTCTTGGTACTTCGTGTGAGAGGTGTGACTGATATATCTTATCATTACGGTAGATTGTTTTATCATATCCGTAAACGTCCTTTGTTACCGAAAGACCCATATCGTAATGTTTTATGTCTTCAACCTTTACTTCTTCCGCAATACCCAGCATATCATCAGAGGTAAGTACAGAAATATCCGGATAATCTGCCACGTTTGGCACTATGTTTGTTGTCGGCATTACAAATTCAAATCCACCACCGACAAACCGCGAGCGGCTTGGTGCAAACGGATAGTCATTTCTTATAACAATACCCTGTTTGTCTGTTGTCACAATTTTTATTCCGTTAACATATCCGGTTTCGGCAAGCTCAAGATAATACTCATTTTCTTCTCCCATAACAAGACTGCCGCTTCTCCATCCGCCGACAGTATTCCACAGCGGCTGTGCTATAGGCATTGTTTCAATTTTCTTTGCACCTTTTCTTACTCTGCCGTTTCGCAAGTTTATTGTATAGTCGTCAAAAGCCTTTATTTCCTCTTCGGGACCGTAGTTTGTAAGCACCGCTGTTTTGCCGTCATTTGATACAGCTATAGAAAGCCCGACAGGTCCTTGTTGCGGAATACTGCAGTTCAGTTTGTTAAGGTCAAAGCTTCGTTCAATTTGCTTTGTTTCAAAGTTATATACAAAAAGTCCGTTCAGATAATGAAATACCGCTTTTTCTTTATCGGCATAATCAATGTCCGCCATAATTGAGCCGACCGGACGTGATATATATTCGGCGTATGCCGCTTCGTCCATTGAATAGTCCTGCACCGAATTTGTAAGACATACTACTCCGACAATAATTGCAATAACAAGAATTACAGCTGTCCAAATAATAGTAGGTTTTTTAAATCCGGCAATATATTTAATTCTGCGCTCTACTTCTTTTTCGCCGTTCTGAAGTGCGGTTGTTCCAATGGCAAACTTATTTTTACGAAGTGCAGTTTTGAGTAGCAGGCTTGCATATTCCTTTTTGCCGCCGGTAATTTTGAGTACTCTTTCGTCGCAGTACACCTCAACATCCTTGCGGAATGCGAAAAACGCATACCACATTATCGGATTAAACCAGTTTATGCAAAGCATTGCCGCCGCAAGCCATATAAGAAAAATATCGTTATTTTTTAAATGGCAAAGCTCATGCATTATGATGCTTTTGTTTTCCTCGTCATCATAACCTGTCGGCATTACAATTTTGGGACTTATAATTCCTGCAAGCATCGGCACATCGCCCAATATAAGCCGTACATTTCTTTTTATGCCAAGTACGTTTTTACATTCTTCCAGAATATTTAAAAATCCCTCATCGCTGATTTGAGTTTTCTTTTTTAAAGAACGCATATGCACCGCATATACCGAAATGAAATATATAAATAATGCAGCTGCACCAATCATCCACACACCGTATATTATTTCAGGAAGATGCGTTGTTTTCTCTGGCAAAGCAACCACCGGCATTTCATCTTCCCCGCCGATTATATATGTATCTTCTATCCGAACAGGTTCAACCGGCACATACACACTTTCTGCTGCAGGCGGCGAATCGGGAATGGCGTTAAATACCGAAATTTCACTTTGCGGCAAATCGGGAACAAGAAAACGCACCAGCAACAGCGCCCATATCCACATATGCCACTTTGCCGACATTTTTGTTTTAAACAGTCGTTTGAAAAGCAATATCAGAATTGCCGTAACTGAAACAAATACGGTCATTTCCATTAAATTTGTCATTTATCGCCGCCTCCCTCCATTTTATCAATTATATCCATAAGTTTCTTTGTTTCCTCGTCTGTAAGCTTGCTTTCCGAAGCAAGGTTTGCCATAAGCATTTTTACCGACCCGTTATAAATTCTGTTGATAAGATTTTTCGTTTCCTTAAGTTTACACTCATTTTCATTAACTAGCGGATAATACAAAAACTGTCCCTTTGAATCATCAATGCCGAGTGCGCCTTTTTTACAAAGCCTGCGCACAAGCGTTTTTATTGTGGAATCACTCCAGTCGCTATCCGATAGTGCCTCTTTTATTTCGCCTATTGTAAGCATGGGCTTTGCCCACAAAATCTCCATCACTTTCCATTCGGTTTCCGCAATATGTATTTCTTTATTCATAATATCACCCTCCGTTTACATTTGTAACCTCTAACTACAGTTTACACCTGTAACCCCATTTTGTCAAGTATTTTTTATAAAAAAAGGCGGATTTAAAATCCGTCTTTTATTTTCTTGTATTTTCCTGATTCTTATAAACCACAAGTTTGCAGAACAAAAATTCCAAAACAAAATTTGACAATAATGTTACGGCAAAAACTATGTATTCGTTCACTCCTGCTGTTACCGCCAGCTGTCCGAGGTATGTGGAAACCGGTGTGAATACGGCATAAAAACCAAACATTTTCGCCATTGCAACAGGAATGTTCACCGCCGATTTGAACGTATATCTTCTGTTAAACGTAAAGTTCCATACAATTGACAAAATAAGTGACAACAGATACGCCGGCCAATACGGCCAAACAAGCAATTCATTAAATAAAGCAAACGAAACTGTCTGTATTATCCCTGCCGATATGGAAAAGAGTGTAAACTTAATCATCTGCCAGATGGAATCTTTTTTCATAATATCCTCCTGCTTATAAAAAAGATACAAGACGCGTCTTGTATCTTTAATTTACGATTATAAAACTTTATTTAAAAAGTCGATGGTTCTTGGATGTTTGGGTTCAGAGAAAATTTCTTCCGGTGTTCCTTCTTCAAGGATAACACCCTCATCCATAAAGAGTACACGGTCTGCCACCTCACGTGCAAATCCCATTTCGTGTGTTACAACCACCATGGTCATACCCTCTTTTGCCAGCTGTTTCATAACAGCAAGAACTTCCCCAACCATTTCCGGGTCAAGTGCGGATGTAGGTTCGTCAAAAAGCATAATATCCGGAGACATTGCAAGCGCTCTTGCAATTGCCACACGCTGTTTCTGACCTCCGGAAAGCTGTGATGGAAAGCTTTCCGCTTTATCGGAAAGTCCAACCGTTTCAAGAAGCCTAAGTGCATTTTCCCTCGCCTCTTCTTTTGTGGCTTTTTTGAGGTCCACAGGAGCAAGCATAAGGTTTCTCAACACGTTCATATTTGCAAACAAATTAAAGTGCTGGAACACCATACCAATATTTTCGCGCACCTTGTTTATATCAACCTTTTTATCATTGATAAGAGTTCCGTCAACAACAATTTTCCCTGCTGTTGATTTTTCAAGTTTATTGATACACCTTAAAAAGGTAGACTTTCCGGAACCGGACGGTCCGATAACGCAAACTACTTCGCCTTCGTAGATATCGGTTGAAATTCCTTTCAGAACCTCATTGTGACCGAACTTTTTTTCTAAGTTTTCTATATGTATCTTTACATTTCTATTTTTCACGGCCACGATTCAGTCTCCTTTCGAGTGCATTTGCAACCTGCTGCAATGCAAGAATAACAACAAGATACATTATCGCAACAATAGCCCACATTTCAAAGGATTTGAATGTAATGGCGATAACGTTCTGCGCTTTGTTAACAAGTTCCGGGAACCCGATAACCGACAGGATTGACGTGTCCTTTAATGTTATTATAAACTGATTTACAATACTCGGAATCATATTTTTGATTGCCTGCGGAAGTACAACTCTAAACATTGATCTCCAATATGACAAGCCAAGGCTTCTTGACGCTTCCATCTGACCAGGGTCAATTGCCTGAATCCCTGCTCGGATAATTTCCGACATATATGCACCGCAATTCAAGGCAAGACAAACTGTACCTGCCTGAAGTGGTGTAAGAACAAATTTTGCTCCAAAAAATGATTTTATACCATACGGCACTCCGTAAAACACGAAAAATGCCAGAACGATCATCGGCACACCGCGAATTACATTTACATATATTTTTGAAATTATTCTGGAAACTTTATTGTCTACAACGCTCGCAAGTCCGAAAACTATTCCCAGTATACATCCGAAAAACAGACCCCACAGCGCAAGCAAAAGTGTTTGCCCCATAGCAGTAAGCAAAAGCGATCCGTATGTATTTATAAGTTGAACCATTGGAGAGCCTCCCCTATACCAAAGATAAAGGGCACCGGATAACCCAATGCCCTGTCAGTTAAATGTTATTAACCAAGATACTTAGCAATGATTTCATCGTATTTTCCGTTTTCACGAATATTTTTAAGTCCGGCATTGAAAAGGTCTACAAGTTCCTGTTTGCTTGCATCAAAGATTGCAAATCCGTACTGTGCAGGTTCATTTTCTGTACCTTCAACAAATTTCATAGCAAGCTCGCCTGTTTTGATGTTGTATTTAAGAATCGGTGTATCATCAAGACATGCATCAACCTGACCGCCGATAACTGCCTGATACATATCAGGAGATGTTGAGAAAGTTACAACTTCAAAACCATACTGGTCTTTAATTTCTTCAGCATACTGGTTGCTCATTGTACCATTTTTAACAGCAACTTTTTTGCCGTTCATATCAGCAAAACCTGTGATTGTAGAATCTTTTGCAACTGCCATACCCTGTGTAGCATCATAATATCCGTCAGAGAATGTCCAGCCGCTTGCTTTTCTTTCGTCTGTGATTGAAGCACCGGCAATCATACCGTCAGCCTGACCTGCCTGACATGCTGCGATTGCAGCGTCCCAACCAACGTACTGAAGGTCATATGTAAAGCCCTGGTCTTCAGCAATTGCTGCTAAGATATCCATATCGATACCAACGATGTTTCCTTCTGCATCCTGGAATTCAAACGGGCTGAATCCTTTATCGGTTGCAATTACAAAGTCTGCTGTGTTGTTTGTACTGCAGGCAGCAAAGCAAAGACACATAACTGCTGCAAGCACAATAGCTAATAATTTTTTCATTTTCATTATCCTCCTAAAAAAATAACATATATACAATTTTATCTCAAAATGCAGAAAATGTCAATAGTTAACACCCAATTTCTTCTTTATTTTTAACTTTCTGGACACCAAACATCTGCACTCCCATAACCCCGGCAATTATCATAACGCCCGAAGCTACAGTTACCGGTGTTATTTTTTCGCCCAAAAAAATTGCTCCGGCAATAACCGACACAACCGTGGTTATATTTGAAAATGCCGTTGTTTTTGCAACCGGCAAATATGTGTTTGCAAAATTGAGCAGCAAAAACGCAATTACCGACGAAACAATTCCCAAATATAAAATTGCCGATGTGTATTCAAACGACGCAAACGACTTTATAACAGCTATCGGATTATTAACGTTTTCAATAATGGCAACACCTAAAAATGAAACAAGTCCTATTAAAGTCATTGCATATGTACGTTCAAGCACTGTAAATTCTGCCGAAATTTTGCGGCTTAACGTGTTGTATCCCACCGAAGAAATAACCGCACCAAACAGAAGCACTATCCCCAAAACTGTTACCGTCCCCTCTGCTTTTCCGGCAAGCGACATAATAACAACGCCCGCTACCGATAATGCCGAAAATACGTATTGCACAGGCGACGGCACCTCGTTAAGAATGAATATTCCTCCTATCATCGAAACAACCGGTATCATTGATATCATAATCGAGGAAAATGCACTTGTTGTCATCTGTATTCCGTAGGTTTCAAATATAAAATACAAAACCGGCTGAAATACTGACATAAGTGCCAGTTTCCATATGTTTTTATGTAATATTATTTTTACTTTTGTGGCAATCATTACAACCGTAAGTCCCAAAAACGCAACTATATATCTGTCCGCAATAACCGTTAGCGGCGATGCATAGCCCAGCGCAATTTTTGTAAACATAAAGCTGAATCCGAAAATTACCTGCGCACCAAGCGCCGCAAGGGTTGCTAATAATATTTTATTCTCTTTCATAATACCAAAGTCCGTTTCTTTTGAAATTAAACAAATCGCAAATACGTCAATTATAATACCTGCTTTTTTCCGAATAACATATTCTCTTAATTTAAAACATGCGAATACATTAATTATATCACAAATCATTCTTATTTACAATCTTTATCTACAAAAGCATTTAAATAAAAATGCCCGAAACGGTGAAAGTTTCGGGCTTTTGAGTAAATATTATTATTTGTTTAATATTCTATATACGATAACCGCAGTTTCTGCTCTTGTAATATTTCCGAGCGGATTTACTGTGCCATCTGCATTTCCTTTTACTACTCCTTCTTCAGTCATTGCAGCAATCGGTTCTCTTGCATAATCTGCAATAAGAGCGTTATCTGAGAATACTGCAAGTCTGTTCGTATCCGATTTGCCAAGCATAGCTTTATAGGTCATAGCTCTTGCAATGATTGCCATTGCGTCCTGACGGGAAATTGCTTCTTCAGGCTGATACATATCGTTTCCGCTACCATTAAGTATTCCTGCTTTTCTTCCTGCAAGAATTGCTTTTGCATAGTATTTGGAAGAATCAACATCACTAAACTGCTGCGCTTCATATGTATCTATTATTTCAAGAGCGTTCATAAGGAAGTATGCAAAGTCGCCTCTTGTTATATTTTGTGTAGGTGCAAAAGTATTCGGTGCAATATCGTTTGCAATTCTGTTTAAGCCTACAAACTCAATTTCCTTTGTTGCCCAGTCTACTAATGCGGAATCATCATATTTAGCAAGCTCAAGGTCGGGCATTTCAACCGCAACAGAAGGTTTGATTTTATACAAAATTGACTGTCTTGGTTTAAGGTTTACTGTTATAATATTGCTATCACCGGAAATAGTTTTTTCATCGCTTCCGTTTATAACTGTTCCTGTAAAGCCATTCACAACAACTCTGCCGTTTGAGCTTGTCAGGTCAATTGTTGCCATTGTGTTTTTACCGCTGTCTGCCATTTCCTGAATCATAAGGTAGATAAATCCGTTTTTAACCCATGAATGGTATCTATATTCAGGAACTTCATACTCATTGAATACAGGGTGTTTTCCTGCAAGGAAATGTTCAACCATTTCATCGTATTCGCCTGATTCAAAATAGTGTTTGTAGTCTTCCCACAAGCCGTCGGGTGCTGTGTACATATCTCTTTTACCGTGGTCCTTAAGAGTAAGACCGTAAAGTCCAAGACCCTTTACTCCGTTCAACGCAAATGAATAGAAACGGTGTCTTAAGTCATCACAGGTATGCATTGTTCCATTTTCATGGTCATACTGAACATATGTATCAGTAAGTGCCCATACAGGTTTATATTCCGGTACGCTTGCCATAGCTTCTTCAACACATTGGTTAATATAATCTACTAACTGCCATTCATAGTTAGCTGCATATGGGTCAATAACAAAAACGTCTGCTGTTTTTGCCGTACGGTAATACGGTTCTTCTACCTGTCCGCGTGATTCAAGTACATATACGGGATGTACATCATCAATTGCACGGATTTCAATATAGCTTTGTTTAAGCCAGTAAAGCATTTCATCATATGTCTGACACTGTCCGCCACCTGTACCGTAGTGACAGGTCGGTTCGTCCTGTATCATCCAGCAAAGTACAGCAGGATGGTCCTTGAATGTTTCAACAATCGCTCTTGTCTGCATAACAAACGACGGATGACCTGCAGGAATACTTCCGTAAAGCTTTATCGGTACTTTATAGCCCGCTGCCGCAATTTTATCAAGTTCTGGCTTAAGAAGCTCAATGTTTCGTGTCGAAGAAGATTCACGGAATGCGTTTATACCGATTTCCTTTGCAAGTTCAAGATATTGGTCATTTGTTTCGTATGCTATATACGGATAGAACGGTTTTCCGTCTACCATAAGTGTACCATCTGCCGTAAGCGTTTTCGGACGGTCATATCTGTATACTTCCCACGGTTCCATTTCCTGAATTACATTGCCGTTTGCATCTTTATAAACAGCTTCAAGAATGTATGGGCGTTTCTTTTCCGCAAGAGTCATTACGGGATATTCCCATTCCACATCTCTTTTTGCAGGAAGTACTGCTTCTGCAAGCACGGTATCTCCGTCTTTAATTTTAAATTCAACAACGCTTCCTTCAATTATCGGGGTTGCAGTGTTATTAATTCTAACACCGGCTTTTGCCATTTCGTTTTCTGTATAGAAGAATATATCAGATCTTATTGTTGCAATTTCACCTGCTCTGTAGCCGGGGCCAAATTCAACATCATCAACGTAAATTGCACCTGCACCATGTATACGGAACAACAGACCGATTCTTGTTGTTTCAGGAGTTACATCAACAACGTATTTAATCTGGTGCCATTCTTCATCATCAAACGGGAATGCAACAGAAGAAAATTCACCGCCGTGGTTCGGTTCCATTTTCATAAATGCACCTGAACCGTGTATTGGTGTGTATTTTACCCATGCGGTCATAACGTGCTGACGTCCAGGGATAAGCTGACCCTGAGCCACATCAACATACTGTCTTACCCAGTTTTTACCGCTTGTTCCCGTTATTTTCATGGATTTTGTTCCCGTATGGGCAGCTTCATCCGTAACGAAACAGTACTGTCCCCATTCGCCAATTTTTCCCCAGCCTACTGCACCAAGGCCTGTTTCATCAACTTCTTCAAAGCTTGGGTTGTAAAGCGGATTCGGGAAATCAGCATCTATCTGTGCTGTTGCATCTCTGTTGATGTCTTTTTGTACAAATTCATCACTGATTTTACGGCCCTCTGCAGCAAGTATCGCTTGTTCTTCTTGCTCTTTGAGATACTGTTCGGTTACATTACCGGTAATTTCAACATCATCATAGTAACCGGTTGCAATACCGTCCATTCTAAGATGAAGTTTAATACCTGTAGCTCCCTGTGGCGCCTTTACATCTGCAGACATAAAATACCATTCATTAAGCGGTGCACCGTATGCTACAGGTCCGTCCTGTTCCATAAAGTCTGCACCATATTTGTCTACCCATATAACCTTAATCCACGGACCTTTTGCACCTTTTTCCGTCATGTATATCCATCCGGAAACTGTATATGTTTCGCCAGGAATAACTCCACCAACACCGGCAACTGCAGGACTTCTGGCATCAACTGTTTCGCCGACAAGTTTTAAGGATTTTTCGCCGCTGTGAACATAGTCAGTATTCATTGTACCAATACCATCCCATGAACCGTAGCTTGTGCCAAGGGTTTCCATAGAACCTATGCCAAGCAGCTCTGTTCTAACAAGATTTTCTGCCGCCATTACAGGAAATGCTCCCACAACAGAAAGCATCACTGCAAGACAAATAACAATAGAAATTAGTTTTCTCATTTTTTTCTCTCCTTTTCTTGAATATTTTACTATAATTTTATTATATCACGTTTTTTTTTAAAATACCATAACATTTTGTTAATAATTTTTTTCATTTTTATAAAAAGATATTGTTTTTTCGTAAAATTAGTTGTATAATAGGGATATGAATAATATTATAACAACCTTAAAAAATTTTCAAAAATTTAATAACTTACCATTTCATATTGACATTATTTCCTCAACAAAGCCAATTGGTCTACATTACCACGACTGTGTGGAAATGCTCTTTGTTAAAAGCGGCAACGTGATTAACTACGCTGATTCTTTCCCTTTTAACCATGGTAAAGGTAATCTTTTTTTAATCAGCGGTCAGGTTGCTCACGCTATGCTTGATTTTAAAGACTTCTCTGCATACCGCATTTTATTTGACATGTCAATATTCAGCGAACTGGATGATGAGTTAAAAAATTCTCCTGCGTTCATTTCCTTATTTACAATGAGTAATTTAGGCATTGTAAATAACTCTTACCACAGTGTTATTTCCTTGGATGAGACATATACCGAACGTCTGATTCGCATTTTTGATGAGATTTTATATGCCTATGATGAAGGCGGAACTTTGGCAGAGGAATATATCAGATTATTGTTTTATATGGCGGTATCGTTGATTTCAAATCAGTTTAACGAAAAAATCAGATATAACCAATATCATCCTTTCATTAAGTTATACCGATTTATTATGAATAACCTGAACGAACGCATAAATATTTCCGAGTTTGCTGACAAACTCCGAATTCCAAGGGTGCATTTGCATAAACTTTTTGTTAAACACTACGGCAAAACCCCTATGCAATTTATTGCGGATATGCGTATCCGAAACGCAAAAGCATTACTGACACTGACAGATAAATCAATAACAGAAATTGCTACCTCCTGCGGGTTTGAAAATCCTGTTTATTTTACAGAAATTTTTAAATCACACGAAGGGGTTCCTCCATCAAAATACCGCAAAAATATGAAAAACGGTGATATTTGACTGCAGTTTCATCTTATAATTCAAAGCTCCCCCTTATGCAAGGGGGAGCTTTTTAGTCTTTTAAATATTCAATTGGGTCGACACTATTGCCGCCGTAGAGAATTTCAAAATGCAGGTGCGGGTTTTGTCCGGATTCGTTAAGGGCGGTATTTCCTGTTTCGCTTATAATATCACCCTGTTTAATCTCTGCACCCTGCTCTACATTTTCAATTGTTGACACTCCTGCATACACACTCACAAAATCGCCGTGGTTTATTTCAATAACTCTGCCCATCATTTCGTCTGTATATGCATGTTCAATTATTCCGTCTGCAACGGCTTTTACCTCAGTACCAGGCTCGGCATCTATATCAATTCCTTTATGGACGCGCCAGTCGCCGAATGTAGGTGAATATACCATTGTTTCAAGACTATGGTTTACTGTTATGATACCATTTACCGGCATTATAAGTTTTGTGCTTGCAAGTTCCTGATTTGGAGACGGGTCAGCGGCAACCTCCTGCACAGGCTGTGGCGCCGGCGTGGATACTGGTGTTGGTTTAACTTCTACAAACTGTTTTCCATTAATTTTAGGTGTTGGCGATGGAAGAGCCGCTTCATAGTTTGTATTGTTTCTCACCGACAGGCTGTTTGTAACAACAAAACCTGCTGCAATTACAGCTATACCGCATATAACGCAAGCGAAGTAGAACGATTTATTTTTCTTTTCTGTATCCTTATTTTTATCCATATTTTCCTCCGTAAGTAATTTTATTACTTACATTTTTACCTGATTGACGGCGTTTTATACATAATGATTTGTCAAACTAAGTGCAACATTTTTTTGAGTTCGGACTCAAATAAATCTACTGGTTTTTGATAATTTAAAATCTTTTTGGGCCTGGAGTTAATCAACTCCAGGTTCTTTTTTAATGTTGATGGACTTACCCTCGA
>JAFTSG010000015.1 GCA_017467445.1 Clostridia bacterium
ACAACGCTCTTCTATGGTAAGATGTTTATAGTTCATATGTTTCTCTCCTTTGTAGTTTATTGTGTGGTAACTCTATTCTACCAGAGATTCATATGAACTTCAATTTTTCTAAGTGTTGCACTTGATAGTATAATTCATCAATTCAATAAAAAAGAGCCGCTTTTATAAGCGGCTCTTTGTGTTAGCTTCAATTAGTTTTCAGCCATTTTTTTGTAGTATGCAAGTCTGTCAGAAGCTTCTTCAGCAGCTCTGTCAAGGAGTCCTTCAGCTACATCCGGGAACTGTTTGAGAAGTGCGGAGTAACGTGTTTCGCCTCTCATAAATTCTTTGATGTCGCCGGTCGGAGCTTTAGAATCAAGTGTGAACGGATTTTCACCGGCAAGTGCTTTATCAGGATTGTATCTGTAAAGCGGCCAGTAACCACATTCAACAGCAAGTTTTCCTTCAAGCTGTGATTTACCCATACCTTTAGCAATACCGTGGTTGATACACGGAGCGTATGCGATAATGAGTGAAGGTCCTTTATAAGCTTCAGCTTCTCTCATAGCGTCGAGGAGCTGTTTCTGGCTTGCGCCCATGCTTACGCTTGCAACGTAAACATAACCGTAGGACATAGCAATAAGACCGAGGTCTTTTTTCTTAACTCTCTTACCTGCAGCAGCAAATTTCGCAATAGCACCTGTCGGTGTTGATTTTGAAGACTGACCGCCTGTGTTGGAGTAAACTTCTGTGTCCATAACGAGGATGTTAACATCTTCACCACTAGCGATTACGTGGTCAAGTCCGCCGTAACCGATATCGTATGCCCAACCGTCGCCGCCGAAGATCCAGATAGATTTCTTTGTGAAGAGGTCAGCGTAAGAATAGATTTCTTCAAGAAGAGCTTTTGTTTCGCCAGTTGTTTTAGCGATTGCTTCAGGAAGAAGAGCTTTAAGGTTGTCGCCTGCTGCTCTTGATGCTTCACCGTCATCTTTTCCTTCAATCCAAGCTTTGCATGCATCAGCCATAGCGTCGCAGCAAGGAGCTTCGAGGAACTGGTTCATAAGCATTACAAGTCTTTCTCTTCTCTGTGCAAGAGCAAGGTGGAATCCGAAACCGAACTCAGCGTTGTCTTCAAAGAGTGAGTTAGCCCATGCAGGACCGTGGCCTTTAGCATTTGTTGTATACGGGTTAGTCGGTGAGCTTCCGCCGTAGATGGAAGAACATCCTGTTGCGTTAGCAACCATCATTCTGTCACCGAAGAGCTGTGTAACAAGTTTAACATAAGGTGTTTCACCACAACCAGCACAAGCGCCTGAGAATTCGAAGAGTGGCTGTGTGAACTGGCTGTCTTTAACTGTTGCAGAGCTGAATTTAACATCCGGAACCGGAAGTTTCTGTGCAGCTTCCCAGTTAATATCTTCTTTTCCAAGAAGGTCTGTAAGCGGTTTCATTTCAAGAGCTTTGTTCTTGGACGGACATACGTCTGCGCAGTTTCCGCAACCTGTACAATCAAGCGGAGAAAGCTGCATTCTGAACTGATATCCTTCGTATGCTTTACCTGTAGCTTTCTTTGTAACAAAACCTTCAGGCATATTAGCTACTTCATCGTCTTTTACGAGGTACGGTCTGATACAAGCGTGCGGACAAACGTATGCACACTGGTTACACTGGATACAGTTTTCAGGAATCCAGTCAGGAGCCATAACCGCAATACCGCGTTTTTCATATTTTGTTGTACCAAAAGGAACTGTTCCGTCAGCTTCAAATGCGCTAACCGGAAGTTTGTCCCCTTCCTGACGGAGAATCGGAGAAACAACATCGTTAAAGTATTCTGTAGCAGGAACAGAAACAGGAACAGCACCTGTTTCAGCAGTAGCCCAGCTTTCAGGATAAGCAATTTCAACAACACCTGTAAGACCAGCGTCAACAGCAGCGTTGTTCATGTTAACGATTTTTTCACCTTTTTTACCGTAGGATTTCTGGATAGCCTGTTTCATATAGTCAACAGCTTCGTCCATCGGAATGATGTTAGCAAGTTTGAAGAATGCAGACATCATGATCATGTTGATTCTTGAACCAAGACCGATTTCTGAGCCGAATTTAACAGCATCGATGTTGTAGAGTTTAACGCCTTTCTTAGCGATTGTGCGTTTCATTTCAGCTGTAAGGTTTTTGTCCATTTCTTCAACTGTATTCCAAGGTGAGTTGAGGAGGAATACACCGCCGTCTTTAATACCTGCAAGAAGGTCATATCTTGTTACATATGATGAGTTGTGGCAGGCAATAAAGTCAGATACGTTGAGGAGATAAGGAGCTTTGATCGGGTTTTTACCGAATCTTAAGTGAGATACTGTGATACCACCGGATTTTTTAGAGTCATAAGAGAAGTAACCCTGAGCATACATATCTGTATGATCACCGATGATTTTGATGGAGTTCTTGTTAGCACCAACTGTACCGTCGGAACCAAGACCGAAGAACTTACAACGTGTAACACCTGCAGGTGTTGTATCTATTTCTTCTGTAACTTTAAGTGAAAGACCTGTAACGTCATCTTCGATACCAACTGTAAAGTGGTTTTTCGGAGCTGCTTCATTAAGGTTTTTGTAGATTGCATTAACCATAGAAGGTGTGAATTCTTTGGAAGCAAGTCCATATCTACCGCCAACAACAACGATGTCGTTCATTCCATTGTCGTTGAGAACTGTAGCAACATCTTCATAAAGCGGTTCGCCGAATGCACCCGGTTCTTTTGTTCTGTCAAGAACAGCAATTTTCTTAACTGTTTTTGGAAGAACTGAAATAAAGTGCTCAGCGGAGAACGGTCTGTAAAGTCTAACTTTAACAAGACCAACTTTTTCGCCTTTAGCTACGAGGTAATCAACTGTTTCTTCAATAGCTTCAACACCCGAACCGATAGCAATAATAACTCTTTCGGCATCGGGAGCACCAACATAGTCAAAGAGTTTGTAGCTTCTGCCTGTAGCAGCTTCAACTTTCTTCATCATTGCTTCAACAATTTCAGGAACAGCGTTGTAATATTTGTTACAAGCTTCTCTGTTCTGGAAGAAAGTATCAGGGTTCTGAGCTGTACCTCTCTGGTTCGGATGTTCAGGGTTCATAGCAAGTTTTCTGAAGTTTTCAATATCTTCAGGATCAACCATTTCTGCTAATGTTTCATAAGGAATAGCATCAATTTTCTGAATTTCGTGAGAAGTTCTGAAACCGTCAAAGAAATGAAGGAATGGAACTCTGGATTTAAGTGTTGCAAGGTGAGCAACTGTAGCCATGTCCATAGCTTCCTGAACGGATGCTGATGCAAGCATTGCAAAACCTGTCTGACGGCAAGCCATTACGTCGGAATGGTCACCGAAAATTGAAAGTGAGTGTGATGATACACATCTTGCACTAACGTGGAAAACGCTGGGGAGAAGTTCACCCGCGATTTTGTACATATTAGGGATCATAAGAAGAAGACCCTGTGATGCAGTAAATGTTGTTGTAAGAGCACCTGCAGCCAATGAACCGTGAACTGCACCTGCAGCACCTGCTTCAGACTGCATTTCAGCAATCTTCATTGTCTGGCCGAAAATGTTCTTTCTTCCGTAAGCAGCCCATTCATCACAAACTTCAGCCATTGTTGAAGAAGGTGTGATAGGGAATATAGCAGCAGCGTCACTAAACGCATAAGCTACATATGCGGTAGCGGTATTACCGTCAACCGTAAGCTTAACTGATTTTGCCATAGTATTCTACCTCCATATTTATAAAAATTGTATACAATTATACTTACTACATATTATACAACGATTCTTAATATAAGTCAATGGTACAATTGTAAAATTTTTAACAAATTTAGCATATTTTTTGTTATAAATTTATTGAGGGATAATATTTTTAAAAACTATTGCAAAAAAAAGCTATATGCTATATAATAATATTAACAAAGAATATAAGGAGGAATTTATTATGGATTTCATTACAACAGTAAAGGAAAAAGCTGAAGAAATTGCGGTTTCTACGGTGAAAGCGTCAAATGCAGTTGTTGAAACTGTAAAATCCAATTTTGCAATTGCGGAGAAAGAACAGGCAATAAGCAAAATACTTAAAGAACTTGGCGAGCTGATGTATGATGCATATAAAAACGGTGAAGAACCCGATGCGGAAACAGTTGCCGAAAAATGTGTGCAGCTTGATGAAAGTTATAAAATTATAGAAGATTTAAAAGCAAAAATAAAAGAAATTAAAAATGTAAAAACATGTGCAGCTTGTGGACGAAACATAAAAGCAGAGCATAAGTTTTGTCCTAACTGCGGAGAAGAGCTTGGTAAATAATTTACTATAATTACAAAGGAGCTTTTTTATGAAACGTTTTTTAGGAATTGTACTTACTCTGACTATATTGGTATCGGGCACCATCTGCGTTTCTGCTGATGAAACCGCAAACTTAAGCACTGAGCAGAAAATTGCACTTGAATTTGCCATGGATGAAGGAATTATCGGCGGCTATCCCGACGGAACCATTGTGCCGTATGGCGGAGTTACCCGTGCAGAATTTATAACAATGATTGTGCGTTATATGGGTTACGAAACAAACGAATATGCAACCTTTGATGATGTGCCGAAAACCTTCTGGGCAAGCAAGGAAATTGCCACAGGCGTTAAATACGGACTTATAGACGGAATGGGCGATAATTTGTTTGCGCCACAGTCCAATGTAAAGGTTGAACATGCGGCAAAAATACTTACCGCGCTTAAAAACTTTACAAAAGATGTGGATATTGAAAAAAGCGGCGGCTGGCCCGAAGCATATATGCTTCTTGCCGAATATGCCGAAATTTTCGCCGGTACAGACCATTATGAATTAGGTGAAAACCTTACAAGAATAGACGTTGCGGTTCTCTTATATAACGTATCACAGCTTGAAAAATGCTGGTTTGAATATACGCAGGACAATCAGCTTTGCATTTATTTTGAAAAAACCGATAAAACAAATTTTGGTTATTACTGCGGACTTACATTAAAGGAAAAAGGACAGATAAGCGACGAGCCGCTTGTTGAAACCTTTGATGCTGAAACAGATACTGTTCTTGAAATTGTAAATAAAGAAAGAGCGGGAAAAGGATATGCGGCACTTGAAATTGATGTAACCTTGCAGAAAGCGGCAAATCAGCGTGCAAAAGAGCTTGCAGAAAAGTTTTCTCATGAAAGACCGGACGGAACTTCTGCAACAACAGTTGTAAGTGAGTTTGGTATAAAATGTACAATGTTTGGTGAAAACATTGCAATGGGACAGACTTCAGCGCGTCAGGTAATGGACGAATGGCTTGATTCACCTGCACACCGCGAAAACATACTCGAACAAGAGTATAACAAAATCGGTATAGGAGTATATGAAGATGCCGACGGAATAAAATACTGGGTTCAGCTGTTTATAGTACAGTAATTAAATCTCTCAGGAAGTTTTTCCTGAGAGATTTTTTATTTCTGCAAAAGCAGAATTTATTTCTGCACCCATTACAAGAATAACTCCTGCAAAATACAGCCAGAAAACCAGAAGGAATACGGCGCCGATAGAACTGTAAATTACAGAAAATCCTGCAGCAAATCTGATATATAAATTGAATATTACGGAAAAACCCGACAGTCCTATCATAGATGTAATTGTACCCGGCAGTATGCTTTTGTAACTGACCTTTTTTGCAGGCATATAGTAATAAAACGACGATACAGCAAGAAACATTATTATTCCGGTAAAAAGCCATTTAAAAAGGATTATGTGCCGTGGCGATGGGAGAGGAACGTTCCTGAATGAAAGCACATACATAACAAGATTTTCACCAACAGTTGTAAGAATAATAGATGCTATTACGGTTGTTACAAGACAAAGCGTAAAAAGAACCGATGTAACAACCCCACGGAAAAACCCTCTGCGGTCGGGAATGTCGTAAGCGCGGCTTATCGAATGTTCGAATGACCGTACAACGCGCGATGTGGAATAAAACGTTGCAAAGATGCTGACAAATAAAATTCCGGGTGTATGTGAAACAGCAATATCTGCAATATATATGTCAAGAAATTCGGCAATTTCCGGCGGCAAAAGAGAGGATATAAACGCTATAAAACGGGCTTCTGATACGTTGATATAAGTAAGAAGAGTGTTTGTATAAATTATAAACGGAAAAACCGAAAGAAGCGAAAAATATGCTATTGCACCGCCGGACTGACCAACCTCGTGTTCAAAATAACGGCGTATTAAGTTTTTGATTAAATTAATAAATTTCATATATCACCTGCATAAGCTTGTATATTAATTTTTGCATATGTTATGCTATTTATACTTATGCAGTTTAATGTTGCAAAATTAAATTAAATAATGTATAATATTATCAGGTATATTTAAAAAGGAGAAATGGGTATGTCCTTTACATCGGAAGTAAAAGAAAACCTGCTTTTGCTTAAAAACGAAAGCACCTGCTGTGAGCTTGCTTTTCTTGCGGGAATGATGTGTTTTACGGGCAATGTAAAAATTGGTGAACACTCAATGAGTTATAGCTTTTCGTCGGAAAACCCCGGAATAACCGAGAAGATTGATGAGCTTGTAAAAAAGAACTTCGGTTCAAATACGGTACTTCGTGCCAAAGGAGCAGGAAAAACAATTATAATTGAAGATGCATTTGATGTGCTCTACGGTCTTGGCATAATCAAAAAAGGGGACATAGGATTCAGCCTTCCCGACGATCTCCGAAGCAGCTGTTGCAGACGCAGTTTTGTGCGTGGTGCATTTCTTGCAGGCGGCAGTGTAACTTCCCCTAAAAAAAGGTATCATCTGGAATTTGTAACTCCGCATTTTTTGCTTAACGGGCAATTCCAGTCGCTTTTTTCTTATTTTTATATACCGTCTAAATTGCTTATCCGAAAATCAAAATATGTAACGTATTTTAAAGATAACGAAATAATAAGCGACGTTCTTGCAATGATTGGTGCAACCGATGCGGTTATTGAAATAAATATTACAAACATGGAAAAAAGCATTATAAATGATTTGAACAGGCAAAGCAATTGTGACTTTGCAAATATGGATAAAACCATAACGGCGGCAATAGCACAGGCAAAAGCAATTAGAAAGATAGGACTTGACAATCTGCCTGAATCCTTAAAACCCCTTGCAAAATTACGTCTTGAAAATAAAGAGCTTTCCCTTACAGATCTGGGACAGCTGCTTGACCCACCAATCAGCAAATCGGCTGTAAACCACAGAATGCGAAAAATTATGGAAATTGCAAAAGGAAGTTAAATATGAAAAACTTTGTTCACTTACATACACATACCGAATACAGTCTGCTTGACGGTGCGTGTCGGATTAACAAGCTTATTGCAAAAGTAAAAGAGCTTGGAATGTCCGCTGTTGCCATTACTGACCATGGTAATATGTACGGTACAATTGAATTTTATAAAGAGGCAAAGAAACAGGGAATAAAACCAATCCTCGGATGCGAGGTTTATATGGCACCGCGTAGCCGTTTTGATATGGAAGGCAGACAGGACGCCGAGCCTGCCCATCTTGTTCTTCTTGCTAAAAATAATACCGGTTGGAACAATCTTATCAAGCTTGTTTCAAGCGGATTTACAGAAGGATTTTATTATAAACCCCGTGTGGATATGGACATCTTGCGTCAGTATTCAGAGGGACTTATATGCCTTTCAGCATGTCTTGCCGGAAACATTCCGCGTGCCATTATGGCAGAGGACATTAATGGGGCAAGAAAATACATATCTGATTTTGTAGATATTTTCGGTAAAGATAATTTTTTCCTTGAACTTCAGGACCATAATATTCCAGAACAGAAAGCTGTAAATACAAGACTTATTACCCTTGCAAAAGAATTCGGACTTGAAATGGTAATAACAAATGACGTACATTATGTAAATCGTGAAGATGCGGAAGCGCAGGACGTGCTTTTGTGTATTCAGACAAACAAAAAGGTATCTGATGAGGAAAGAATGCGTTTCGGAAGCGACCAGTTTTATGTTAAATCGGCAGAAGAAATGGCAGAGATTTTCCCCGCAATGCCGGAGCTTCTTGAAAATACGGTTAAAATTGCCGATATGTGTAATGTGGACATTGAGTTCGGTCATTTTCACTTGCCGAAATTCCCTGTTGAAACGGGTGAGGACAGTTTCCTGTATTTAAAACGCCTTTGTGAAGAAGGACTTTCAGCACGCTACGGCGAGGATGCTCACCTGCATAAAGAACGACTTGATTACGAGCTTGAAACCATCAAAAATATGGGATATGTTGACTATTTCCTTATTGTATGGGATTTTATCAAATATGCCAAGGATAACGGAATTATGGTAGGTCCGGGACGTGGCTCGGCGGCGGGAAGTATTGTATCGTATGTGCTTCGTATTACGGATATTGACCCTATCAAATATACACTTATTTTCGAGCGTTTCTTGAACCCCGAACGAATCAGTATGCCCGATATTGATATTGACTTCTGTATCGAACGCAGAGGCGAAGTAATTGACTATGTTATAAACAAATACGGCAAGGATAATGTTGCACAGATTATAACGTTTGGTACACTTGCGGCAAAACAGGCTATACGTGACTGTTCAAGAGCAATGGATTTACCGTATGCCTATGCCGATAAGCTGGCAAAGCTTAAACCGAACGAGCTTAAAATGACAATAGAAAAAGCGCTGCAGCAGCAGTCCGAGCTTGAAGATTTGTATAATTCCGACGAGCAGGTAAGAAAAGTAATTGATATTGCAAAATCTCTTGAGGGAATATCAAGACATTCATCTACCCACGCGGCAGGCGTTGTTATATGCGGACAGCCCGTTACAGATTATGTGCCGCTTTCACGAAACGGAGATGTTATAACCACGCAGTACGAAAAAGATACCGTTGAGGAAATGGGTCTTCTTAAAATGGACTTCTTAGGACTGCGCAACCTCACAATTATCCGTTACGTACTTGATATGATAAAACAGGATACAGGCAAGGAAATTGATTTAACTAAAATAGATTATGAATCTCCCGAAGTTTATGCAATGATATCCGATGGCAATACCGACGGGGTGTTCCAGCTTGAATCGCAGGGGATGCGTAACTTTATAAAAGAACTTAAACCGCAGTGCCTTGAAGATATAATTGCGGGAATTTCGTTGTTCAGGCCGGGCCCGATGGACCAGATTCCGAACTACATAAAAAACAAAAACAATCCCGATAAGGTAACATATAAACATCCTATGCTTAAACCTATTTTGGAGGTAACCTACGGATGTATGATATATCAGGAACAGGTAATGGAAATTGTTCGTCAGCTTGCGGGCTATTCACTTGGACGTGCGGACCTTGTACGCCGTGCAATGAGTAAGAAAAAGTTTGACGTTATGGAACAGGAACGTAAAAACTTTATCTATGGTATCACGGAAGAGGACGGCACAGTTTCGCTTGACGGTGCGGTGCGCCGCGGTGTTGATGAAAAAATTGCTAACAGTATATTTGACGAAATGATAGATTTTGCTAACTATGCATTTAACAAATCGCACGCAGCTTGCTATGCGGTTGTTGCTTACCAGACGGCATATCTTAAATATTACTATCCACTTCAGTTTATGGCGGCGCTTATGTCAAGCGTGCTTTCGTATCCGGATAAGATATACAAATATATGCTTGAAGCGCAGCGAATGGGAATAAACCTGCTTCCGCCGGACATTAATAAAAGCTTTGACGGCTTTACAGGCGACGGCGGCAATATACGTTTCGGTCTTGCGGCGGTTAAAAACGTTGGACATAACGTTGTTGCGGATATTGTTTCCGAACGCAAAAACGGTCCGTTTACATCGTTTATGGATTTTGCAAAACGTATGCGTGATAAGGATATCAATAAACGTACTGTTGAATGTCTTATAAAAGTAGGCGTGTTTGATAATCTTGGCAATAATCGCGCACAGCTTCTTGAAGCATATGAACGCATCCTGAACAGCCTTTCTGACGATAAAAAACGCAACCTTGAAGGGCAAATGTCACTTTTTGGCGATGCAATGATAGAAGAACCCGAGGTGGAAGAATTCAAGAATTTGAAAGAGCTTGAGCTTAAAGAAATTCTTGAAATGGAAAAAGAGCTTATCGGTATATATATTTCCGGTCATCCGCTGGATGAATATAAAGAATTACTTGAAAAAATTCCGCATACAACAACTGCAGATATTATGTCGGCTGAAACTGCAGTAAACGACGGAGATTACATAACTCTTGTGGGAATTATAAATAAACGTACCGATAAAATTACAAAATCGGGCAGCCGTATGACGTTCCTTAACGTAGAGGATTTGTTCTCAAGTATTGAAACGGTTGTTTTCTCTAAATTGTTTGAGAAAATCAGCTCGTTTGCCATAGAAGGTGCGGCAATATGCGTGCGCGGGCGTGTGGATATAAACGAAAACGGAGCAAAACTTGTTGCAGATACAATCGTTCCCATTATGGAAGCTATGCCGCCGACGGCAGCACAAAAGCTGTTCCTTAAATTCAAACTGGGTAAGGATTTTCTTATTCAGCGGGCATTTGATATTATGACAAAATACAAAGGCAATGCACAGGTTAAAATATACATTGAAGAGTCAGGTCAGCGTCTTGCTTCCCAAACCGGTGTAAATCCAAGCGCCGAGCTTATGGATGAGCTTAAAAACCTTCTTGGCGAGGATTGTGTTATTTTGAAATAAAAAAGAATATAATGTAGTGTCTGGTCATAAACTATTTACCGAGGTGAAAGTTAATGGCCAGACATTATTTTTTAGGCGGAAATACTCCGCAGGGATTTTATTCGTATTATGATTATCTTATCGACGCTGAAAAAGCAAAAAAGGCGTATGTAATCAAAGGTGGTCCGGGTACAGGTAAATCAACGCTTATGAAATCGGCGGCAAACTGGGGCGAGGATAACGGATATCAGGTGGATTTTCTTCATTGTTCATCCGACCCAAACTCGCTTGACGGTATTATAATCGACGGCGATATTGCAATGGTAGACGGCACATCGCCGCATACTCTCGACCCTAAAAACCCCGGATGTGTTGAAAAAATTATTAATATGGGCGATTTCTGGGACGAAGCAAGGCTACGTGAAAATAAAGAAAAAATAATAGAAATAAATAAACAGATTAAAGAATGTTTTGCATCGGCATACAATTATCTTGCGGCGGCAGGATGTATCTATAAAAACATACACAGTCCTGAGGACGGCAGAATTGCAAAAACAATATTTGATGAGGTGGCAGGCAGGGAAAGTGTATGCGGAAAAGGAAAAATGAGGAAACTCTTTGCTTCGGCAATAGGACCTGCAGGAACTGTATCTTTTGCTGATACACTGTTACTAAAAAAATGCTATGTTCTTAAAACAGATTTTGCCAAAGGAACAAGTATGGTTATGAAAAAAATAGCGCAGATATTCCTTGATAATGGATATGATACCGAACTGTTTTACGACCCTCTTGCACCTGATGAACTAATTGAACATATCTGCGTGCCGGAAATGGGAGCAAGCGTTCTTACAAGCATTGGCTGCAGTAATGTAGTAAATGAAAATGCGTATGTAATAGATGTTGATGAAATAATGAATATAAGTACCTGCGGAAAGGATTATATCCACAATAAACTCATGACAGAAACTCTTATAAAAGAGGCGGCGGGGATTATCGCAAAAGCAAAACAAAAACACGACGAGCTTGAAAGCTGTTATATCCCATGTATGGATTTTGAATCGGCAAACAAATGCGCAAAACGTATTATTGAAGATATAAGGAATAACAAAACGGGGGCGGCAGGCATATAATGTATTGAAAGGAAGGCTGTTAATATGAAATCTTCTGATAAAATAGGTACCAATGATTTGCAAAAAGTAATGTCAATGTCAAACGCAGAAATTGAAGAAAAGCTTAAAGATATTTTATCCACTACAAATGTCGGAAACTTAAAAAAACTTATTGAAAATGCGGATATTGCCGCTCTTAAAGAAAAACTGCAGTCAAAAGACCAGAAGGAGCTTACAAAAATTGCGGGACAGATGAGTAAACTTAATCCCGAATTGATAAAGAAAATAAAAGATGCAGTAAAATAAAAACAGGAGGGGATTTAATGTCTAATGATATCGGGAAGGCGGTGGAAGTCTTACAGAAAATGTTGCAGGATGACGATGCGCGTGAAAACCTTGAGAACATTGTCAGTCAGGTAGTGGGACAGGCGCAGGAGGAAGAAACTGCCGAATTGCCTGCATCTCTTGATAATCTGGATTTGAGCGCACTTTTAAGCAGTGTGGGAGATGCAGATGACCAGCGGGTTACATTTTTAAAAGCACTGAAACCGTATCTTAATGTGCGCAGGCAGGAGAGAATAGGAAGTGCAATTTCAATAATGAAATTTGTAAATCTTTCTTCCAGTCTTGGTCTTATGGATATGCTTAAATAGTTCGGCAGGTGATTTGTTTGAGAAGAAAATATTATAAAAAATATGAACTGCCGGAAAGTGCCGCGCCGGCTCCCATCGTGGCAGTAAATCCTATAATGCAAAAGATTTCGCAGATGAATTTAGACGATATAATTATCCCTATACTTATATTTTTAATGCTGACGGAGGAAAACCCGGATTATATTACAATTGCGGCGCTTGCATTCATATTTTTTGCATAAATACCGCCGAATTGTTTACAATAGCATCAGGTGGTGAAAAAATGGAAATCACAGATGTTAAAATAAGAAAAATCAATCAGGAAGGCAAAATGCGGGCCATAGTTTCGGTTACATTTGATTCGGCATTTGTTGTTCATGATATAAAAGTAATTGAAGCGGCGGGCAAGCTTTTTGTTGCAATGCCAAGCCGAAGAACCGCAGATGGAGAATATAAGGATGTTGCACATCCTATAAATGCTGAAGCAAGAGAAAATCTTCACAGAAGAGTACTTGAAGAATATAACGAAGAGTTAAAAAGAGTAGCTTTTTAACGGCGATTATTCTTAGGGATCATTCGCCCAAAAACCATTATTTTGGCACATAGCTATGTCAAAACCACTTGAAACCCGTCAGAGTTTCGGCGCAGTTTTTCCTTGCTCTGCGCTCAAAAGAATGGTTTTTGTGGTGCGAGCAGTTTTGAAACAAAAATTTTTAGAATTATACAAAGATTAAAAGCACCGCAATACTTGACGTATTACGGTGCTTTTTGATGCAGTATAAACTAAAAAGATGGTTTCAAAACCGATTTCTCCCTGAGAATAATCGCCGAGCCTACTCTTTTATATTACATATATCGTTTATAATACCCCAGGCATCATTGCGGCCTGTGCCTTTTTCCGCAGAAAAAGGAATAAGAATATCGTCATCCGCCATATCAAGAACATCTTCAATAACATCAAGGTTTTCGTCAAGCTGTTTTGCGGAAAGCTTATCTGCCTTTGTTGCAAACACTATAAGTCCGTTGTGGCGTGTGCGTATCCAACGCGCCATATCAACGTCGTTTGCGGTAGGTTTGTGCCGAGCATCTACAAGCAAAAATGTAAATGCCAGCTGCTCGCGGGTGTTCAGATATTCCTCAATCATATCAGACCATTTTTGCTTTTCCTGTTTGGAAACGGAAGCATATCCGTAGCCCGGCAGGTCAACAAGATGTATGGTTTTATCTACATTATAGAAATTTATCTGCGCAGTTTTACCTGGCTTACTGCTTGTTCTCGCAAGGGATTTGCGATTAAGCAGTTTATTAATAAAAGATGATTTCCCAACATTTGACCTTCCTGCAAAGGCAATTTCAGGAATATTATCTTTAGGATACTGTTTCGGGCTTACCGCCGATAACACAAATTCAGCATTATGCAAATTCATTTGATTTTACCTCAATATCAATGTCGTATTTTTCTTTAATATATCGTATATTTTCTCTTTTATGCCCAACAGTTTTTGATATGTCGCAAGGTGGTACATAAACGGTGAGTTTTTTGTCTTTTGACATTTTTGCCATATTTTCCAGTTTGTCACGTTCTATTCGGGAGAGTACAAGCTCGCCGAAACAGCTGCTGTACGGGCCGGCAATAAACTCAGCATTTTCATTTATCAAATCTGTAGACTGCAGTCCCATGCGAATAATGGTTATACCATTTTCGGTAAACATTTTATAAAGCTTTGCACATAAATCCACAGTGTCATCAAGCGTTGGAGGAGTGTATGCTCCGCTTTCATAAAGTCTACAAAGTTTTGTATTTTCAATTACAATAGTAGGATATATGCGCACTATATCCGGCTCCAGTGCAATCAGCCTTTTTGCAGTATTTATGTCTGCTTTGACATCGGACCTGTACATACCTGTCATCATCTGTACTCCGAGGGTAAACCCGTACTTTTTTATCAGAGTGCAGGCATTTATTACATCCGTATCGGTATGCCCGCGTTCGTTTGCGATAAGTACATCGTTTGACATAGACTGAACGCCAAGCTCAATAGTTGTAACGCCGTAGCTTTTGAGCATAATAAGAATGTCTTCCGAAATATAATCGGGTCTTGTCGACAGACGGATTCCGCTTATCTCGCCGGACAAAACATATTTATATGCAGTTTCAAGAAGCGATTTTTGCACATCAACCGGAATGCCCGTAAAGCTCCCTCCAAAAAAAGCCACTTCAACATCGGCATTTTCGGGAAGTGTATTAAGATGCTCGAAAATTATCGTTTCAGCAGATTCGGGCGTAACATCGGTAGAAAGCCCCGTAATTTTAACCTGATTGCAAAAAACGCAGTCGTGAGGACAACCCAGATGGGGTACAAAAATCGGTATATTATAGTGTTTCATATTCTTTTTTAAATGCGGTAATAGCTTCTTTTGCAGCCATTTGTTCCGCTTGTTTTTTTGTTTTTCCGGCGCCCTCTCCAAACGATTTTTTGTTTATCCTTACTTCAACGGTGTAGAATCTTTCGTGGTCGGGCCCCTCTTCGCCAAGAGTGTGATATTGTATTTCGCCGTGCTTATGTTTCTGAACAAGTTCCTGAAGAGTGGTTTTGTAATCATTTTTACCGGCACGTGTTACCGCTTCTTCAATTTTCTTTGTAATAAGCGGAAGAAGTACGTCGCGTACTGTATCAAGACCGCTTTCAAGATAAATAGCACCAAGCATAGCCTCAAAAGCATCGGATAAAATGGAAGGACGGCTTTTGCCGCCGGTCATTTCTTCGCCTCTTCCAAGAAGAAGGCAGTCGCCAAGGTTTATTTCAAGAGCCATTTCAAAAAGGCTTTTTTCACATACAACATCTGCACGGAGTTTGGTAAGCGTGCCCTCCGGCAGATGAGGATAGTTTTTGTAAATGTAATCGCTTACAATAATACTGAGTACCGAATCACCCAGAAACTCCAGACGTTGATTGCTCATTGTGCGGTCTGCTTTTGATTCGTTAGTATACGATGTGTGTGTTCTTGCAAGGTCATACAGTTTTTTATCTTTAAAGACGTAATTTGCAAACATTAAGAATCAGTTCCTTTTATACTCGTTTTTCAAGAAAATCAAGAGCGTCACCAACGGTTTTAACTCCGTCAAAATCCTCGTCGGAAATTTCAATGCCAAATTCGTCTTCAATTGCCATAATAAGTTCAACCAAATCAAGTGAATCAGCGCTAAAATCGTCTCTGAATGATTTATCTTCCGTTACTTCGTCCATTTCAATATCAAGCTGGTCGGAAATTATTTCTTTAAGTTTTGCTAACATACATATCGCTCCTTTATTCACTTATTTTAAACCTAGTGGGGTTCGACTTCACTCGACTTAACGCAGTTTTTAATCTCCTCTGTAAGGTTTGATTCCACGGCTTTCATTGCCTGACGTACCGCGCTTACAACGGCTTTTGCATCGGAACTTCCGTGCGCTTTGATTACGGTTTTGTTAACACCCAAAAGCGGTGCGCCGCCGTGTTCTTTGTAATCCATACTTTTTTTGAATGCACCTACTTCGCCTTTTATTAAAAGTGCGGCAAGCTTTGTTTTTATGTTTGTCATAAGTATATCTTTAAACTTTGTAAGCAGGAATTTACCCATTCCTTCATACAGCTTAAGTACAATATTTCCTGTAAAACCATCTGCAATAATAACATCCGCATCGCCGGCGGGAATATGGCGTGCTTCAATATTACCGGTAAAATTAATAGGCATTTCTTTAAGCATTTTGTAAGCTTCTTTTGTAAGGGGAGTACCCTTTTTTTCTTCCGCACCGATGTTTATAAGTCCTACACGCGGATTTTGGATTCCCATTACTTTATTCATATAATATGAACCCATAATTGCAAAATGACATAAATTTTCGGGTGTGCATACAGCATTTGCACCTGAATCAAGAAGAGCGCAAGGACCTTTTGCTGTTGGAATAACAGGCATAAGTGCCGGTCTTGAGATGCCGTCAATCACACCAAGAATTTGCATTGAGCCAACAATTACCGCTCCGGTGTTTCCGGACGAAATAAACGCATCCGCCTTGCCTTCGTTAAGAAGACCCAGTCCAACGGTAATTGAAGAGTCGGGTTTTCTTCTTACAGATCTTATCGGGTCATCTTCATTTTCAATTACTTCACTGCAATGATGTACTGTGATTCTGGATGTATCGCCTTTATAAGAAGCCATTTCTTTTTCGATTATATCTTTGTTTCCGCAAAGAATAATGTCAACACCAAGCTTTTCGGCAGCGGTAAGTCCACCGATAACCTGCGCTTTTGGTGCATTATCTCCGCTCATAGCATCAAGAATTATTTTCATATTTTGTTCCCCCCTAGAACATATATAAAACTTCTATTATATTATAAATTAATTAAATTTCCATGTCAAGAAAAATATATTAAAATAATATTGACTTAAACGGGGAATTGATATATAATAATTATATGATTTAGTATTCGGCGGAGGTAAAGTGCAGTGAGTAAAAAAACAAAAACTCCAAAAAATCAGGTAAATAGCGACCATTACGTAAATCTTATGCTTCTTACAGTTCTTGAAGCAATGCTGTTACTTATCGGTCAGTTAATTATATATAATGGGAATGCAGTATATCCGGGTGCAATCCGTAATGTAGTAATTCCGGCAATTCTTATTGGTGCGGCACTTGCCTTTATTGCATTTACAGTACTGTTTGTTGTAAAGAAGAATACATCATTTGTTAAACCGATGATTTTTGCTGCATATGTTGCTCTTCTTATGGTAATAATCAGATATATACCGAACACTGTATCTGAAATTACAGGCACAATGTATGTTAATGATATTAAAGGTATGAAAATAGGTGCAATAACATCATCAGTATATGTACTTGTTAATTTCATATTCCTTTATATCAAATCTGTTAAAAATAAATAGAAAAAAGTATAAAAAGGTATTGACAACATAAAAAAAATGTTGTATAATATAAAAGTCGCTGAAAGGAAATGCTGGTGTAGC
>JAFTSG010000016.1 GCA_017467445.1 Clostridia bacterium
CTGAGCCAGGATCAAACTCTCTATGACATTTGTATATTCAGTACCAAAGTACTTAATATCTAATACATAGAATTTTGATTTCTGACTTAAGTTACTTACTAGCAACTATTAGTTAATAGTCCGTATACTAAAGTATATTTTTCTCAAATTCTTTTAAAAAGAACCTACACTTGAGTTTCTCATTACTGTTTAATTTTCAAAGACCACCGTCGCGCAAGCGACTTTTATATTCTACCACAGTCTTTAGCCCTTGTCAAGTACTTTTTTAAATTTTTTTAAAAAATTTTTCAAAGCACCTTTTGGGGTGACAGCGGAATTTCAGTATACCACACTTTTTTTACTTTGTCAAGCTTTTTTGCATCTATTTTTCAAGGTTTTATTTTTTTATCAAATATGCACAGTTAATTGACAAATATTTGTAATAAATTGTATTTATAAGTGCATTGTATATTAACTCATTCTCTATTATAATAATAATGTAGAAAATTATACGGAGGGAAATTATGTATTCAACAAACGAAATAAAAAAAGTTGATCCCCAGATTGCAGAGGCAATCGAACTTGAAGTTAACAGACAGAGAAATAAAATTGAACTCATTGCATCGGAAAACTTTGTTTCCAATGCAGTAATAGAAGCAATGGGCACTCCGCTTACAAATAAATATGCGGAAGGCTATCCGGGAAAAAGATACTACGGTGGCTGCGAATACGTTGACGTAGTTGAAACTCTCGGTATCGAAAGAGCAAAAGAACTTTTCGGTGCTGACCATGCAAATCTTCAGCCTCATTCAGGCGCAAGTGCAAACCTTGCAGTATTTTTTGCAGTTCTTCAGCCGGGCGATACAGTTCTTGGTATGAACCTTTCACACGGCGGACACCTTTCACACGGAAGTCCGGTTAATATTTCAGGTAAATATTTTAATATTGTACCTTACGGTGTTAACGAAAAAACAGAAACAATTGATTACGACGAACTCCGCAGACTTGCACTTGAACACAAACCAAAACTTATTCTTGCAGGTGCAAGCGCATATTCAAGAGTTATTGACTTTGCAAAATTCAGAGAAATTGCTGATGAGGTCGGTGCATATTTAATGGTCGATATGGCACACATTGCCGGTCTTGTTGCTGCAGGACTTCATCCGTCACCTGTTCCGTATGCAGATTTCGTTACAACAACAACTCATAAAACACTTCGCGGACCGAGAGGCGGACTTATCCTTTGCAAAGAAGAACACAAAGCCGCCATCAACAAAGCTATATTCCCCGGAATTCAGGGCGGTCCTCTTATGCACGTTATTGCAGCTAAAGCAGTTTGCCTTAAAGAAGCAATGACAGACGAGTTCAAAGCATATCAGCAGCAGATTGTTAAAAACGCAGCTGCACTTTGCGAAGCACTTAAAGCTGAAGGATTCAATATTGTGTCCGATGGCACAGACAACCACCTTATGCTTGTAAACCTTTCAAATATTGGTGTTACAGGTAAAGATGCTGAACATATGCTTGACGAAGTTTCGATTACAGTTAATAAAAATACTGTTCCGAATGAAACCTTAAGCCCGTTTGTAACAAGCGGTATCAGACTTGGTACACCGGCGGTTACATCAAGAGGAATGGTTGAAGAGGATATGAAAGAAATTGCCGCACTTATCAAACTTACATTAACAGAGTTTGATACAAAGGCAGACGAAGTAAGAGCAAGAGTTGCCACACTTTGTGATAAATATCCTTTATATAAATAAGAAACGGAGGGGCTGCAGTGCAGTCCCTTTTTAAGCCGAGTGGAGTAGAACACCACAAGGTTTAAAATCATAAATTTTGCGTAATACTGCAGAAACTGACGCAAATATACACGAGTATTATTGTAGAATACAACAAGGTTCCCGGGACCCAACAGTACTCTTTGATTACGTTGTTGGGTGGGGTTCTTATTTTTGAATTTTCTTTGTCTTCCATCAAAATTTAAGGATTTTAAACTCTTCGACCTTAAACGCAGGAAAATTTTATATAATTGGAATGCGAAGGACGAAGCAAGGCTGACGCCTTGCGAGGAGGACAAATTACAAGAATGGAAATTTAACAAGTTTAAGGCTTATGGGATTCTACTCCCCTCGGCTTAACAAGAGGTGATTTTATGCAGCCGCTTGCTGACAGAATCCGTCCCTCCTCTCTTGACGAGGTAATCGGGCAGAAACATCTTATTTCCGAAGGCAAGGTTCTCCGCACGCTTATTGAAAGCGGAAATATTCCGAATATGATTTTTTACGGTCCGTCCGGCACAGGCAAAACCACCATTGCAAGAATTGCATCCAAAAACGCCGGCAAGGAACTGTACAGCCTTAATGCAACAACGGCATCTGTTGCCGATGTTAAAGCAATTGCTTCCAATATAAATAAGCTTGATAATTCAAACGGCATTATCCTGTATCTCGACGAAATTCAGAACTTCAATAAAAAACAGCAGCAGTCGCTGCTTGAATATATTGAAAACGGAAGCATTACGCTTATTGCATCAACAACCGAAAATCCTTATTTTTATGTTTACAATGCAATCCTCAGCCGAAGCAGTGTGTTTGAGTTTAAACCTGTGGAAGCATCCGAGATTGTAAATGCACTTGTTCGTGGATTTGAAATGCTGAAAAGCGAATATCCCGAACTTGAGATGAGTGTTGATGACGATGCACTTGGTGCAATTGCCCAGCTTGCTTTCGGGGATGTGCGAAAATCGCTTAACATTCTTGAAGTTTGTTTCATGACGGCGATTGGAAATAACGAAACGATTATTTCAGCCGCTACCGTATCAAACGTCAGCGACCGCCCTGCTATGCGCTACGACCGCGACGGCGACAGTCATTATGATGTGTTAAGTGCGTTTCAAAAATCTATCCGCGGAAGTGACGAAAACGCCGCACTGCATTATCTGGCAAGACTTATCGTAGGCGGCGACCTGATTTCAATATGCCGCAGACTTATGGTTATTGCATCGGAGGACATCGGCCTTGCATACCCCAATGCAGCGGCAATTGTTAAATCCTGTGTGGACAGCGCACTGCAACTCGGATTTCCTGAAGCAAGAATTCCGCTTGCCGAAGCAGTTATTCTTCTTGCTACAGCACCGAAATCAAATTCCGTTATTTGTGCGATTGATGCCGCAATTTCCGATATTAAGACAATGGATACCGGTGATATTCCCACGCATCTTAAAGACGGGCATTATTCCGGAGCAAAAAAACTCGGCAATGCGATAGGATATAAATATCCTCATTCCTATCCGAATAATTATGTGCCGCAGCAATATCTACCGGATAATATTAAAGATAAGGTTTATTACAACCCTGGTAAAAACAAATTTGAAGATTCAATTTCGGAGTATCAGAAAAAAATCAAAAAATAAAAATTTTATAAATCAGCTATTTACTGTTATATGAAAAGTTTTTTGGACATATAATAGTTAAGTAGCTGATTTTTTTATTGTTAGAAATGAGGATAACCTTATGACAAGCGTTGAGGAATATTTATTTCATCAGGGTACGAACTATAAAGCATATGAATTTTTAGGTGTTCACCGCATAGATGGCGGATTTATTTTCCGCGTATGGGCACCGAACGCCGAAAGGGTAGGCCTTGTTGGCGATTTTAATGGATGGAGCGCAGACGCAACACCGCTTACGCGTCTTAATGCCGGGGGAATATGGGAAGCTGTGCTTGATATACCCGAAAATTCTTTTTACAAATATGCCGTAACTTCAAACGGAAAAACCATTTTTAAAGCTGACCCGTATGCCGTATATTCCGAAACCGAAGATAAAACCGCTTCCATTGTATATGACATAAACGGTAAATTTTTATGGGAAGACGAAGCCTGGCAGGGTTTTAAAAAAGGTGCTGACATATTTTCCTTACCTATTAATATATATGAAGTAAATTTAGGTTCGTGGAAGAAGCGGCCTGACAATACTTATTATTCATACGCGGAAATTGCAAAGCTTCTTATCCCCTATATTAAAGAGCACAGCTATACCCACATCGAGCTTATGCCGGTTATGGAATATCCGTATGACGGGTCGTGGGGGTATCAGATTTGCGGATATTTTGCGCCAAGTTCAAGATTCGGCAGGCCCGAAGAGTTTATGCAGTTTGTGGATTTGATGCATCAAAACGGTATTGGCATTATTCTTGACTGGGTGCCTGCGCATTTCCCGAAAGATGAGCACGGACTGTATGAGTTTGACGGCAGCTGTTTATACGAATATGCCGACCCGAACAAGCAAGAAAATCCGTCGTGGAATACACGAAAATTTGATTACGGCAAGCCTGAAGTAATTTCATTTCTTATATCAAACGCCCTTTTCTGGCTTGAAAAATATCATATTGACGGACTTCGTGTAGACGCCGTAAGCTCGATGCTATACCTTGATTATGACCGCCGTGGCGGACAATGGACACCAAACAAATATGGCGGCAACGGCAATCTTGAGGCTGCCGTCTTTTTGCAAAAGCTTAATATTGCCGTAAAAAAACACGTCCCGGGCGCTATTATGATTGCCGAGGAATCAACAGCATGGCCTCTTGTTACAAAGCCCACATATGACGGCGGACTGGGGTTTGATTTCAAATGGAATATGGGCTGGATGAACGATATGCTTGAATATGTTTCGGCAAATCATTTTTTCCGCAAGGATATGCATAAAAACATTACCTTTTCATTCCATTATGCGTTCAGCGAGAATTTTATACTGCCCATATCGCACGACGAGGTTGTGCACGGCAAAAGGTCTCTCCTTGATAAAATGGCAGGCGATTACTCCGAAAAGTTTGCAGGTGTACGTGCGTTTTTGGGGTATATGATGGCACATCCCGGCAAAAAGCTTCTTTTTATGGGAAGTGAATTCGGGCAGTTTACTGAATGGAATTATGAAAAAGAGCTTGACTGGATGCTTTTTGATTTTGAAATGCACCGGAAGCTTTCCGAATATACAAAAGATTTAAACGCACTTTATTTAAGCCTTCCCGAGCTATGGGAAATTGACTTTTCGTGGGAAGGATTTTCGTGGATAGTAAGCGATGACAATATGCAAAATATTGTTGCTTTCAGGCGAACCAGTAAAAGTGCGGAGGAAATTATAGCGGTGGTGAATTTTGCACCGGTTGCAAGAGAAAATTACTGTATCGGCGTGCCGCACTATGGCACATATACAGAAATTTTTAATTCCGACTGTGAAAAATACGGAGGCACTGGAATCTCAAATAAGAAACCTTTAAAAAGCAAAAATATTCCAATGCATGGATACGATTTTTCCATTGAAATAAGTGTTCCGCCACTTGCCGCAATTTATTTAAAAATTATTAAGAAAGATGGTTTAAAAAAAGATGCTGACAAATAAAAAAGATTGTGTTACCATGCTTCTTGCCGGTGGTCAGGGCAGCAGACTTTATGTTCTTACAGAAAAGAAAGCCAAACCGGCACTTCCATTCGGCGGTAAATACCGCATTATTGATTATGCCCTGTCTAACTGCGTAAATTCCGGACTTGATACCGTGGGTGTGCTGACCCAGTATCAGCCGCTTCTCTTGAATGAGTATATAGGCAACGGACAACCTTGGGACCTTGACAGACTTTCCGGCGGAGTAAATATACTTCCGCCGTATCAGAAATTTGGTGGCAGCGACTGGTATTCAGGAACGGCAAACGCAGTTTATCAGAACATACCTTTTATTGAAAGATACAATCCCGACCACGTACTTATTCTGTCGGGCGACCACATATATAAAATGGATTATTCCAAAATGCTTGCCTATCACAAGAAAAAAGATGCCGCATGTTCTATTGCGGTTATTGATGTTCCTCTGCACGAGGCAAGCAGGTTTGGGATAATCAACACAGATGAGGATAATAAAATTCTTGAATTTGAAGAAAAACCCGCAAATCCGAAAAGCACAAAAGCATCTATGGGAATTTATATTTTCAAATGGAGCTGTCTTAAAAAATATCTTATGGAAGACAGTGAAAATCCCAAATCTTCCAACGATTTCGGCAAAGACGTACTGCCACACATCCTCGAATGCGGCGAAAAAATGTATGCCTACTGTTTTGACGGATACTGGAAAGACGTTGGTACAATAGACAGCCTGTGGCAGGCAAATATGGATTTACTTGAAGAAGATATGGTGGGAGGCAGCGAATGGAAAATTTATTCCCGCAGTATGGAAAAACCGCCTCATTATATAAGCAAAAATGCAGTAGTTAAAAATTCCATTGTAAGTGAGGGATGCGAAATTTACGGTGATGTGGAAAACTGCGTTCTTTTTCCCAGCGTTACCGTAAAAGAAGGTGCTTGTCTTAGGGATTCAATTGTAATGGCAGATACGGTTATAGGCAAAAATTCCTGCATAAATTATTCAATTATAGACGAAGAGGTTAATATCGGCGAGGATTGCCGTATCGGAGAAAAAAAATCCTCTTTGGCCGAAATTACAGTTATTGCAGAAGGACTTATCCTCAAAAACAACTGCATCGTTCCCTCCGGTGCAATGATTGACAGTAATATTAATTAGGAGGAACATATGAGTACACTTGGCATTTTATTTTCAGACATTCATTCCCGAGGCGTAGCGGAGCTTACGCATCTTCGCACAGTTGCATCCGTTCCTTTCGGCGGAAGATACCGCCTTGTTGATTTTCCCCTTTCGAATATGGTAAACTCCGGCATTTATAAAATAGGTGTTATTACAAAAAGCAACTATCACTCGCTTATTGACCATATAAAATCAGGTAAGGACTGGGATTTATCAAGAAAAAACGGCGGAGTTGTTTTACTTCCGCCATACGGAATTGCCGCTAGTGCCGGTCCGTACAAAAGCCGACTTGATGCCCTTAAACGTATAAAGAAATTTATTGAATCCTCCACTGAAGATTATGTTGTTATGGCGGACTGCGATGTAATTCTTAATATTGATTATAACGAAGTTATAAAGTTTCACGAAGCGTCAGGCGCGGATATAACCTGCGTATATAAGGATACCGAAATTGATGCCTCCCGCTCCAGACATTCGACTGTTTATAAAATATCGGACAGTGGCAGAATTTGCGATATTCTTCTTTCTCCTGAAATCTCGGGGAATTGCAACGTGGCACAAAACTCGTGGGTGATGACGCGCAAAATGCTTCTTTATCTTATATCCGAAGCAAACACGCACGGGCTTGAGCATTTTGGTAAAGATATTCTTCTTGATAATGTCAATAACATGAAGATAATGGGGTATCAACATAATTCATACTGTGCACATATAGCTTCCCTTTCCGGTTATGTGAAATACAATATGGATATGATTTGCAAGGAAAAACGTGACGCACTTTTTGCTGTGCCGTCCCGTCCTATTCATACAAAAGTAAGAGACAGCGCACCTACAAGATATGGCGGCGATGCTACAGTAAAAAACTCTCTTATCGCCGACGGATGTATTATAAACGGATATGTTGAAAACAGCATTTTGTTTGAAGGCGTAAAAATAGAATCCGGAAGCAGAGTTACCAACTGTATTGTAATGCAAAATACAATTATTGAAAGCTCGTCTTCTCTTTCATGGATTATATGCGACAAAAACGTTATTATAAAAGCAGGGCGCACGCTTTCGGCAGACAAAAGCTACCCACTCTATATTACCAAAGGAAAGATGATTTAATATGACGAAGAAAATACTTTTTGTTGCAAGCGAAGCCGCACCGTTTGTTGTAACCGGCGGTCTTGGAGATGTTATCGGTGCGCTCCCCGCCGCCATTATGAATAAAAGTGATATGGACGTGCGGGTAGTTCTGCCGTTTTATCGGGATATTTCCGAAAATCATATGAGCGAAATTGAATATGTGTGTTACACCTATGTTTCGCTCGGTTGGCGAAACCAGTACTCTGGAATTTTTCGCACTAAATATAAAAACGTTACGTTCTATTTTATTGACAACGAATACTATTTCAAACGCGATGGGTGTTACGGACATTTTGATGATGGCGAGCGGTTTGCATTTTTTTGTAAATCCGTTCTTGAAATTCTGCCGCTTATAGACTTTTTCCCCGATATAATCCACGCCCATGACTGGCAAAGCGCTCTTGTGCCCATATATCTGCGGACACTTTTTGGCGATTCTGAAAATTACAGACGTATACGTACGGCATTTACAATTCATAATATTGAATATCAGGGTAAATACGACCTTTCCATACTTGGCGACGTGTTTTCTCTTTCTGACTATCACGGCGGCATAGTTGAATGGAACGGATGCATCAACCTTATGAAAGGTGCAATTGAGGTTTGCGATAAGCTGCTTACCGTAAGTCCTACCTATGCATCGGAAATTTTCAGTCCTTTTTATTCGCATGGCTTATCGCCGATTATAGAGAAAAATTCCGGCAAGCTTGGCGGAATTTTAAACGGGATTGATTACGAAACATATAATCCAAAAACCGATATGTCCGTTTTCCGGCAGTTTGATGAAACAACTTTTGAAAATGGAAAAAGAGAAAATAAGCTGCTACTACAGCACATGTTCGGTCTTACGCAAAATGCCGATATCCCTCTGATTGCCGTTATTTCCCGTCTTGTAAACCACAAGGGAATGGATATTCTTGCCGAAGCGGCTGATAGAATTATATCGGGCGGCGCCCAGCTTGCAGTTTTAGGCACAGGCGATTATAATTACGAGGATTTCTTTTATAATCTTGCAAGGCGGCATCCTGGGATGGCATATACCGAGCTTAAGTTTAATCCCGATACCGCACGCAAAATGTATGCCGCATCGGACATATTTTTAATGCCTTCAAAAAGTGAGCCGTGCGGCCTTGCGCAGATGATTGCATCGCGTTACGGAAGTGTGCCGATTGTGCGCGCGACGGGCGGTCTTTACGATTCTATTCACGACTGCTCTCTCGGGCGCGGTAACGGATTTACATTTTCCGGATATGGAAGCGGAGATATTATAGATGCCGTAAACCGCGCGAAAACATTATATTACGATAAAGAGAACTGGCGCGCCCTTGTGAAAGAGGTTATGAAAACCGATTTTTCATGGGATAAATCTGCCGGTCATTATATAAATACCTATAACAGTATGTAATCTGAAAAGGAGATTTAATGTGATTGAGTTAAGTAAATCTTATATCAAGCAGCAGCTTGAGGGAAATCTTGCAAGAACGTATGGCATTTCGCCCGAGGAAGCCACCGAGCGTCATATGTTTAATGCGCTTTGCCAGACCGTAAGGGATATCTTGCGCAGTAAAGAACGCGAATTTTCCGCATCTGTTAAGAAATCAAAAGGCAAAACCGTATACTATTTCAGTATGGAGTTTCTTGTAGGACCTGCCCTTTTCAACAACCTTTACAATTTGAAAATTGACAAAACCGTAGCCGACATAATAAGCGAATATGGTATGAAACTGGAAGAGCTTGTAGCACTTGACCCGGACCCCGGACTTGGTAACGGCGGTCTTGGCAGACTTGCCGCGTGTTTTATGGATTCTCTTGCAACGCTTGGTTATCCCGCGCGCGGATACTGCATACGGTACGATTTCGGACTTTTTAAGCAAAAGCTTATTGATGGATGGCAAACCGAACTTCCGGATAACTGGCTTCCGGACGGAGAGCAGTGGCTTATTCCCCGAAATGACGATGCCATGACAGTAAAGTTTGACGGACAAATTGAAGAAAAATGGACCGAAAACGGACTTGAGATAGCGCATTATAACTATACTCCCGTAACGGCTGTCCCCTATGATTTTATAATTTCGGGATACGACAGCAATGCGGCAGTTCCGCTTCGGCTTTGGAAAGCGGTAAGTCCTATTGATTTTGATATGAGTCTTTTTTCACAGGGGCAGTACGCACGTGCTATGGAAAAAAGCGCCGAGGTTGAGGCAATTTCAAAATTCCTATACCCACCGGATGAGCATTTCGAGGGAAAATCCCTTCGTCTTCGTCAGCAGTATTTTCTTGTATCGGCAGGTCTTCAGGATATTGTGCGCCGCCATCTTAAAGTATATGGCACGCTTGACAATCTGCACGAAAAAGCCGCAATCCACATAAACGATACGCATCCGGCGCTTGCTGTACCGGAGCTTATGAGAATTCTGATTGACGAGCACCACTTTGACTGGGATAAGGCGTGGTATATTGTAAATAAAACCGTTTGTTATACCAACCATACAGTTATGGCGGAAGCGCTTGAAACGTGGGATGAGCATCTTATCGAGCGAAGACTTCCCCGTATATATAACATTTTAAAAGAAATAAACGAGCGCTTTACAGCCGAGCTTTGGAACCGCTATCCCGGTAACTGGAACCTTATCGAAAAAATGAGCATTATGTCACAGCACCGCGTGCGTATGGCAAATCTTTCTATTGTAAGCGGGCACAGTATAAACGGCGTTGCAAAAATCCATTCCGACATTCTTAAAAATGACGTGTTTAAAGATTTTTACAATATGATGCCTGACAAATTCACCAACGTCACCAACGGTATTGCGCACCGTCGGTTTTTATGTCAGGCAAATCCGCATCTTTCAAATCTTATTGCTGAATGTATTGGCGACGGATTTATAAAAGATGCAAGCGAGCTTTCAAAATTTGCGGAATTTGCAGATGACAACAGCGTTTTAATTCAGCTTGGTGTTATAAAATCTCAAAACAAACGTGTTTTCGCAGATTATATGTCAACGCAGGGCGTTATCCTTGACCCCGATACAATGTGGAACTCGCATATAAAACGAATTCACGAATATAAACGACAGCTGCTTAATATTTTGCACGTTATCAGCCTATATCATCAGCTGCTCGAAAATCCCGATATGGACTTTTTACCGCAAACCTTTATTTTTGCAGGCAAAGCGGCAGGCAGCTACCATATTGCAAAACGTATTATCAATCTTATATGGGCTGTCGGCAAGGAAATCGAAAAACATCCCCAGATAAGTGAAAAACTTAAGGTTGTATTTATTGAAAACTACAGCGTATCGCTTGCCGAAAAAATAATGCCCGCAACCGAGATAAGCCAGCAGATTTCCCTTGCGGGAAAAGAGGCAAGCGGCACAGGAAATATGAAGCTTATGCTTAACGGCGCGGTAACAATAGGTACAATGGACGGCGCAAACGTTGAAATCGCAGAGGCGGTAGGACCGGAAAATATATTCATTTTCGGTATGAACGAACGTGAGGTTGATTTCCTTTGGAAAAATGGATATACTCCTGCGAATTACTATGTTCAAAACCCCGCACTTAAAAAAGCAGTGGACAGTCTTATCCCCGGATTTTACGGCCATTCGTTCAAGGATATTTACGATTATCTTATGACGGGCGAGCGCGGATTTGCCGACCCGTATATGTGTCTTGCGGATTTTGGAAACTATGCAATGGTATATCACAACATGACCGAAGTGTATAAAAACAAAATCGAGTGGAACCGCCGCTCACTTATAAATATTGCAAATGCGGGCGGATTTGCTGCCGACAGAAGCGTTAGCGAATATGCGCAGAAAATATGGCGGTTAAAACAGATATGATGTATGAATTCTATAGATTTCCCGAGGGTGCCGTTAAAAGCGGCACCCCTATTTCCATATACCTTAAAATAATGCGCCGGGCGGCTCTAAGTCCTTATTTTTGCACAGAAAATGAACGGTTACCGATGAAATGGATTTCCTTTGAAAAAGGGTTTGACCTATATAAACTCATATTTACCCCCGAAACCGGACTTTATTTCTTTAACTTTAAGACCAACAATACCGAGCTTTCAGGCGGACAGATAACCGTATATGACAAAAACTTTAAAACTCCTGACTGGATTTACGGCGGGCTTATTTATCATATAATAGTGGACAGATTTTGCCGAAGTGGCGATACCCCCATACGTGGCGACGTTATTTTTCACGAAAACAAGGACGATACTCCTCTTTTTTTGCCCGATGAAAACGGCATTGTAAAAAATAACGATTTTTTCGGAGGCAATTTAAAAGGTATTGAAGAAAGGCTTGATTACCTTTCCTCACTAGGTGTAACCGCAATATATTTAAGCCCGATTTTTAAAAGCTACTCCAATCACAAATACGATACGGGCAACTATTTTGAAATAGACCCTATGTTCGGTACGGAAAGTGACCTTGTTTCCCTTTGCAATGAGGCAAAGCGACACGGTATCCGTATAATTTTGGACGGCGTTTTCAGCCATACAGGTGATGACAGCGTATATTTTAACAAATACGGCAATTATGATTCCGTGGGTGCATATCAAAGCGACTTGTCCCCATACCGCAGTTGGTATAATATTCGTAGCCGCAACGATTATGACTGTTGGTGGGGAATTTCAACTCTTCCTACGGTAAACAAGAACGATCCGACTTATATTGAATTTATAAGAAATGTACTTGTCTACTGGCAACAACGTGGGATTTCGTCGTGGCGTCTTGATGTTGCAGACGAGCTTACCGACCCGATGCTTGATAATATCCGCGACGCCGCCAAAGCGAAAAACCCCGAAAGCATAATTATAGGCGAGGTATGGGAGGATGCATCAAACAAAACCTCCTATGGGAAAAGGAGGCACTATCTTCTTGGAAATCAGCTTGATTCCGTTATGAATTATCCCTTACGCGAGGGGATTATAAATTTTGTAAAATACAGCAACGCCGAATCTCTTAAAACCTGCATAGAAACGCTAATGACAAACTATCCCCCGCCGGTTATAAACTGCCTTATGAACATTCTCGGCACTCACGATACCGCAAGGATTTTGACTATTTTCGGCACAGACAAAACTTTCTCATCAAAAACCGAAATGGCGGAATTTTCTTTATCCAAAGAAGAATATTCTCTTGCAGTAAAAAGGCTTAAAGCGGCATCGTTTTTGCAATTCTTTTTACCGGGGGTGCCGTCCATATATTATGGCGATGAAGTTGGTATGGAGGGGCTTATTGACCCATTCAATCGAAAGTTTTATCCCTGGGGAAAAGAAAACGAAGAAATACTTTCTCATTACAAAAAAATAAGTGAATTCCGCAAAAAAACCGAAATTTTTAAAGATGGGCTTTACAAAACCGAATATGCCACAGGCGGTGTTTTTATTTTTACAAGATACGACGAAAAGGACAATCTTACCTTTGCCACAAACGTGTCGTCTTCTCCCCACTTGCTTTTTACGCGGATTTATGATATGCTTAACGGTGAATATACTGATACATTAAATCCGTACGGGTTTGTTATATACAAAACACCGCAAGAGAGGACACTAAATGAACAAAAAGGTTTTAAAATCACTTGAATATAATAAAATACTTGATATGACATCGGCTTTTGCTGCAACTGCAGATGCTAAATCAAATATCCTGTCGCTTGTTCCGTCGTTTGAGTTTGATGAAGTAAAGCTTTCACTTGAACTGACAAGTCAGGCAATGAGTATGATTTCAATGCATGGAAATCTTCCAGCCGCACCACTTAAAAATATCACCGCGGCAATGAAGCGTTCGGAAATGGGCGGCACACTTTCCCTTTCCGAGCTTATGAACATCGGCTCTCTTCTTCGTATGTCACGTCAGATTTTAAAATATATGGACGATGCCGAAAGGTTCCCTCTTTTAACTGAAATAAGCAGCGCATTATCCGTCCACCGCGACCTTGAACGTGATATTACGGATTCAATTATAAACGAAGATACTCTTGCCGATTCTGCAAGCCCTGAACTTGCGGCACTTCGCCGCCAGGCAGGCAGACTTCAGGCTAAAATAAAAGATGTCCTTAATGGAATGCTGACTTCTGCGGCAAAATATCTGCAGGACCCGATTATTACAATGCGCGGTGACAGATATGTTCTGCCCGTAAAGAGCGAGCATAAATCTTCCGTGCCGGGAATTGTGCACGATTCCTCATCAACCGGAGCAACGCTTTTTATTGAGCCTGCGGCGGCGGTTGAAATCAATAATAAACTGCGTGAATTAGCAGTTGCCGAAAAACGTGAAATTGAACGCATTATTGCCGAGTTTTCCGCGCGTGTGGGCGAAGTTTCTGGGCTACTACTTGAAAACTACAACGCCATCATAACTCTTGATACTCTTTTTGCAAAAGCGGCGTTTGGAAGAAGCATACGTGCTAATATCCCGATTCTTAATGAAGAAAAATATTTATCCATAAAAAGCGCACGTCATCCGCTTATAAATGCGGACAGCGTTGTGCCTGTAAGCATACACCTGGGCAAGGATTTTGACACTCTTGTAATTACAGGACCTAACACCGGCGGTAAAACCGTAACCCTTAAAACCGTTGGTCTTTTTGCATGTTTGTGCCAGTCGGGCTTTGCAATCCCTGCTGAAATCGGCAGCTGTATGCCGGTTTATACCAATATTTTTGCGGACATCGGTGACGAGCAAAGTATTGAGCAGAGCCTCAGTACTTTTTCCGCACATATGGTAAATATTGTTGATATTCTTAATAATATCTCGCCGGGCGCACTTGCCCTCTTTGACGAGCTTGGTGCAGGTACCGACCCCGATGAGGGTGCGGCTCTTGCCATCGAAATTCTTGAATATATCAAATCCATGGGTGCAATTACCCTTGCAACAACGCATTATAGCGAGCTTAAGCTTTATGCCGTATCGGCACCGGGTGTTGAAAATGCGTCCTGCGAATTTGACGTGGCAACACTAAAACCGACATACCGACTTCTCATCGGTGTGCCGGGCAAAAGTAATGCTTTCGCCATTTCAAAACGTCTTGGACTTTATGACAGTATTATTGAAAAAGCCGGTGCGCGGATGAGTTCTGAAAGCGTGCGTTTTGAAGATATTATAACCGAGCTTCAGTCTAAACGCGAAGAGGCACGTGCGGCTTATGAAGAGGCACAGGAACTTAAAGCGCAGTCAGCAAAATTAAAGTCGGAACTTAAAAATGCATCTTCCGAGCTTGAGAAAAAGCGTCAGGGTATTCTTGATAATGCAAGGCGTGAGGCAAAAGAAATTATTGAACGTGCGAACGACGAAACCGATGAGCTTATCAAGGAAATCCGTAAGCTTTCCAAAGAAATTACAAATGCGGACAGCCTTGAAGAAATGCGCCGCCTTCGTGAACAGCTGCGCAAAAAAAGTAATGACAATAACGTATCCTTAAAAAATGAATATGTAAAATCTAAAACACGCGCCGAAGATATAAAGCTTGGTATGGAGGTTGAAATTCTTTCCATGCAGGAAACAGGCACAGTTGCCTCTCTTCCCAATAAATCGGGAGATTTGCAGGTGCAGATTGGTATTATGAAAACAAAGGTAAATGTTTCCGAAATAAAGATAATAAAAGATACCTCGCATAAGAAAATGGGACAGAAGATTTTAAGCGGCAGAAGCGGTGTGGAGGGCAAGTCTATGAGCATAAAAACCGAGCTTGACCTGCGTGGTATGTACGCATATGACGCCACCGTTACGGTTGACAAGTTTATTGACGATGCAGTGCTTTCTTCCCTTAAAACGTTTTCAATTATTCACGGTAAAGGTACTGGAGCGCTTAAAAAAGCCGTTCACGACCTGCTTAAACAAAACAAGGCCGTTAAAAGCTACCGTCTTGGCGGGCTTGGCGAGGGCGATACCGGTGTTACCATTGTGGAACTGAAATAACGGAGGAATTATGAGTTTTTCTTATATAAATGAAATCGGACTTAAATGTGACGAAATTGACGCACTTGGCGGTATAAGTCATATTTTTACAACCAAAAACGGAGGATACTCAGAAGGCAGCCTTTCCTCACTTAATATGGGAATAAACCGCCCCGACACCCGCGAGAATTTAATAAACAATTATAAAACTGTTTGTGCGGCTATAGGTGCTGATTACACAAGAACTGTGCTGTCGCACCAGACGCATACATCAAACATAAAAATTGTTACCGAAGAGGATGCGGGAAAAGGATTATATTTGCCGTCCGACATACGTGATACTGACGGACTTGTTACAAATGTGAAAAATATTCCGCTTGTAATTTTTTATGCTGACTGCGTGCCGGTACTGCTGTATTCAAAAGAATCTTCCGTAATTGCCTGTGTGCATGCAGGATGGCGAGGTACGGTATCCGGAATAGCGGCAAATGCCGCCGCAATAATGGAAACAAGTTTCGGTGCGGATGCAAGTGAAATACGTGCGGCAATAGGCCCGTCAATCGGGCAGTGCCATTTTGAAACCGGTCTTGAGGTTGCCGAAGAATTTGAAGAAAACGGTCTTTCGGACTGCATTATATACAAAAATGACAAGGCATACATAGATTTGTGGCGTGCCAACACTGAAATACTTGTTTCTGCAGGGTTAAAAGAAGAAAATATATTCGTAAGCGGACTTTGTACCGTATGTAATACAGATAAATTTTTCTCTCACAGAGGACTTGGGGCGGATACGGGCCGCATGGCACTTATGGCATACCTATGCGACCAAAATTAAAAGAGCTTAAGCGTATAAAGCGAATGTAAAAATAGAGATATCTAAAAAGATTTTTTAGGCAAATAAAAATGAACGGAGTTGCTGTTTGCAACTCCGTTTTTATATAATCGCTTTATGCTACGGGCACTCTTCACCTCTCGGCGTACATTTGTACGCCTTCGGGCAAGGTCTTCGACTTCAGATTACCCGTTTAAGCTCATTTCCTTTTGGTCTTACTTTATTCGTTTATTATACTGTACATTTCTCCGGCTTCTTCCTTTTTAACATGCTCGGTGATTCTCTCTACTTTTGCTTTCAGCACCTTATCGCCGAATGTAACAGTAATTATATCCCCAACTTTAACACGGTCGCCGGGTTTTGAAACCTTTTCATTTATCATAACACGACCCTGCTCGCAGGCGTCGTTTGCAACTGTTCTTCTTTTAATAAGTCTTGAAACCTTAAGGTATTTGTCTATTCGCATTTTTCCTCCGAAAAAAATATAAGGACCGAAAAAGCACATTCCCAAAAAATGCGCTTTTTCTGCCCTTATATAGTAAGTTTAATTATTTGCCAGCAACTTTGTCTTTTAAAGCTTTGCTGATTTTGAAAGCAGGAACTTTAGAAGCAGGGATTTTGATAGCCTGTTTTGTGCGCGGGTTGATACCTGTTCTTGCAGCACGTGTTTTTGTTTCGAATGTACCGAAACCAACTAAAGCTACTTTATCTCCTTTAACTAATGCTTCTTCGATGGAAGCTACTACTGCATTTAATGCAGCTTCTGCATCTTTCTTTGTGAGTCCAGCTTTTGCAGCAACGCTTGCTACTAAATCTGCCTTATTCATAGTCCTTTTCCTCCTTAAAATTGTGATGTATTAATTTTCTATATTAAATATTGAAAATCCTTTTTTTATGCGAAAAATCGTCATTTTTAATGTTTTGCACCCCTTGTTTTATTGAAATTGCACAATAAATTGCAGGATTTTACCTATTTTATGCCTTTTCCCTTTGCTTCATCCCACAGCTTGTCCATCTCAGAAAGGGTCATATCTTCAAGATTTCTGCCTTGTTTTTTAGCGTTTTCCTCAACATACTCAAACCTGTTTACAAACTTATTTATAGACCCGTCAAGCGCAAGTTCGGGGTTAACGCGCGCAAACCTTGAAACGTTTACCGCCGCAAAAAAAGTATCGCCCATTTCTTCAAAAATGTTTTCTTCGTCTTTATTTTTAATAGCCTGACGAAGTTCCGCTACCTCTTCCTCGAGTTTTTTAAGCGTATCTTCTATATTGTCCCAATCAAAACCTACTTTTGCCGCACGGGTTTGTACCTTTTCAGCTTTAAGAAGTGCCGGCAGAATTTTTGTAACATCTTTAAGGCGGTCTGTTACAGTTGTCATATTCTTTTCGCCGCTTTTGATTTTATCCCAATTTTTGAGCACCTGCTCGCTCGTGTCTGCTTTTACATCCGCAAAAACGTGCGGGTGGCGGCGTATCATTTTCTCCGATATCATTGTTACAACATCGTTTATGTCAAAGCTTTTTTCTTCCGCACAAATCTGCGACAGCATCATCACCTGAAGAAGCAAATCCCCAAGCTCGTCGGAGAGCTTTTCTCTTGGTCCGTCAATGGCATCAATAACCTCATAGGCTTCTTCCATAACGTAGTTTTTCATATCTTCTAGTTTGAGTTCTCTGTCCCACGGACATCCGCCGGGCGCACGAAGGCGTGCAACAATTTCATAAAGCTCAGAGAATGTATATTTCTTATCCATATTATCCCCTTAAAAGTTTAATTTTTGCAAGAATTTCTGCTATTTTTTCACCTTTCGGGAAAGAAAGAATATCTTCCCTTGAAACGCCACCGAAAGTAAGAAGTGTAAGCAGGTACGCAATTCCCGAACATCCGCCGGCGATTACAAAATTAACAAGTGTAAACATAAAGCTGTCTCCGAGAACGCCGTTTAACACACCATAAACAAAATATGCTACCGTTCCCATTACAACAGCCGCAAGAAGCGGTTTTATCCAGAAATTAATTCCTATATCCGCTTTGGTTATTTTTTTGATGTATATAAGGTTTAAAAACATATAGATGAAGTAGCAAACAGTTGTTCCTATCGGAGCACCGTTTATGTTTATTGCGGGATTGCTTACAAGAACGTAGTTTATTACAACTTTTGCAATTCCGCCTACAAATATGTTTGCAACAGGAACAAGCACATTCCCTGTTGCCTGCAGAATTGAGTTTGTTACAAGAACCATAGAAACAAACACAACCGCCGGTGCAATAAGCTGAAGAAGAAGTGCCGCATCATCTGTTTTAAACAGAATTTTAAGTATTGGGCTTGCAAGCGTACCAAGTCCCACTGCACAAGGAAGTGCAAACACATACGCCGCTTTAAGCGACTGTGTTGTAGTTACCCTTACTGTTTTTGTATCCTTTACCACAAACGCTCTTGCTATCGCCGGCACAAGCGCCAGACAAAGCGACATCACAAGTGTCGGCGGCATATTGTAAAGAACAACCGCTTTACTTGTGTATCTGCCATAAAGAACAACCGGACTTTCGGAAATAAGGTGTTTTATAGAGTCAAGATTTCTGCCTATAAGAACAGTATCTATCATATTTGTAAGTGTAAATACAGATGCGCTTATTGTTACAGGAATTGCTATCATCAGCAGTTTTTTAAGTATTGTTCCCACAGGTGCAGGTTGCGCTGTATCATCTATGTTTTCATAAATAGATTTTTTCTTTTTTGCATGAATTACCGCAAGAATTATAAGCGACATAAGCGACCCTGCAGTTACACCAAGAACCGCACCCGAAGCCGCAATATGAAGACCGCGATTCAGAAGAAGATATGCAAGCACATATCCTATAATAAGCTTGCCCGAGGCTTCAACAACCTCACTTATTGCCGTTGGAATCATATTGGACATGCCCTGGAAAAATCCGCGGTATACACTCATAATCGACACAAAAAGGATTGACGGAGCAATTGCCATAACTGCAATGTTGGAGTTTGCAAACTTGGTGGTTGCCGCCCATTTGTCAGCAAACAGGAAAAGTGCGCCGCTGCCAAGAATACCTATGACAAGAAAAATTGCATATGCCGTGTGGTATATGCGCTTTGTTTCACGTAAGGCTCCCTGCACCATACTTTCCGACACCATTTTTGAAACCGCAACCGGAAGACCTGCCGTTGCAACAACAAAAAGTCCTGAATATATGTTATATGCCGCATTGAAATAACCCATTCCCTCATCACCTATAAGGTGCTGAAGTGGGATTTTAAACATTGCGCCTATTATTTTAACCATAAGGTTTGCTACCAGCAGAATTGCCGAACCTTTAGCAACCGATTGCCCCATTGATTTAGCTGACATAAGCTATCCTCCAAAATTATGTTACAATACTACTAATTATAGTATATTACGTGCTAAAAGTCAAGTATACCGCTATATCGGCAGATTCCCGAAAAAATTTGAAAAAGCTATGGAAATTAAGTAAATTATATGTTATAATGTTATTATATATACTATTTTTGAAAGGACATCTTCCAATGGCAAAAAAAGTTGTAAGAAAAAAATCAAAAACTTCTTCTAAATCTTCCGCTAATCAGCAAGCGGGCGTTAAAAAGGAATTGCTCCCGCTTATCAGCGTGGGAATTGGAATATTTTTTATTATAAGCATATGGTTTTCCGGAGGTGGCATTATAGGCCGTTTTATTACGGATACACTGCGCGGACTTTTTGGCAATGTGGTATACGCACTGCCCGTGGTTCTTATTGCCTGTGCGGCAATGGCACTGCTTGACAACAGCAAAAAATCCATGGCAAAAATATGGACAATAGGTCTTTGTCCTGTTGTTTTTTCCATGATTAATCATTTTATATATCGCCTTAACCCCGACAATGCGTTTGAGGGGGTTATCCGCAATTTTGAAATTGCGCAAAGTGGCGGCGGTGGCGGCGTTTTCGGTGCGCTTATCGAACCATTTATTTCCCTTATCGGATTTGTAGGTGCTGCTATTGTTCTTTTTATCGTCCTTGCCGCAATAGTGGTTATAATTTTTGAAATTTCCGTAACCGAACTGTTTGGTAAGGTTACATCAAAAGCAAAAGAAGGTTTTGCCGAATATAAACAAACCCGTGCCGAAGAAAAACAGGCGGCAAAATCTCTTGAAAAAGAATTCGAGGCACAGTCGGTATATACAGGTGAAGACGACGAGCCTGATGAAGAGCTTGAAGCATACACCTGGATGACTGACGATGTTGTAATTAACGATACTCTTGACAATAAAAATGAGGACAAGCCCGAAGAAGAGCCCGTTTCCGAACCGGAACCGTCAAAAGAAGAAAAAGATACTGAAGATAATTCTATGATACCCATAGAAATTGAAACTCCGCCGATTATACAGGAATATATATTCCCGACTCCCGACCTTCTTTACGAAGGACCGAAAGTACATACAGGCGGCAAAATTGACCAGCTTAAAGCAAATGCTGCTCGTCTTGTTGAAATTTTTGCAAGCTTTGGTATTGAAACCAAGGTTACAAATATAACACGCGGTTCAAGCGTAACAAGATACGAGGTTGTTCCCGCACCGGGTATTAAAGTAACCAAAATTACCGCACTTGACCAGGATATTGCACTGCGTCTTCCTGCAAACAACGTGCGTATTGAAGTTCTGCCCGGATACGTTGGGGTTGAAGTTTCAAACGATTCCATTTCCACCGTATATCTCCGTAGTATTATTGAATCTGCCGAATTCAAAAATCATCCATCCAAACTTGCAGTTGCAGTTGGTAAGGATATAAACGGCAACACAGTTGTTATGGATATTGCAAAAACACCTCACCTTCTTATCGCAGGTGCTACCGGTTCCGGTAAGAGTGTGTGTATTAACACAATCGTTTCAAGTATTTTATATAAATCAACACCGCAGGAAGTTAAACTTGTTATGGTTGACCCCAAGGTTGTTGAGCTTAGCGTTTATAACGGAATTCCGCACCTTCTCGTGCCTATAGTAACCGACCCGAGAAAAGCGGCAGGTGCACTTTACTGGGCGGTTTCCGAAATGGAAGACAGGTACAAAAAATTTGCAGAACTTGGTGTCCGTGACCTTGAGGGATATAACAAAAAGCTTACTGCAAACGACGAAAATGCGCAGGCTCTTCCGCAGATTGTAATTATAATCGACGAGCTTGCCGACCTTATGATGGTTGCGGCAAACGAGGTTCAGGACTATATCTGCCGTCTTGCACAGAAAGCAAGAGCCGCGGGTATGCACCTTATCCTCGCAACACAGCGTCCGTCTGTTGACGTTATTACCGGTCTTATCAAAGCTAATATTCCGTCACGTATTTCATTTGCGGTTTCAAGTGCAGTAGACTCAAGAACAATTCTTGACGGCGGCGGTGCTGAAAAGCTTATGGGTAAAGGCGATATGCTTATGATGCTTGCAGGTGCATCCAAGCTTAACCGTGTGCAGGGTGCATTTGTTTCCGATACAGATGTTGAATCGGTTGTAAGCTTTGCAAAAGATCAGACAACTGCTGAATATAACAGCGACGTTCTTAAAACCATTGAGGTAAGCTCCGCAGGCGGCGGAAACAACTCCGGTAGTGACAGCGGTGCCGACCACGACGACCTTTTTGTTGAGGCTGCAGAGGTTGCTTTTGAGCTTGGACAGGTTTCCGCATCAATGCTACAAAGACGGCTTAAAGTAGGTTATGCCCGTGCCGGCAGACTTATTGATATACTTGATAAAAAGAGGGTTATTTCCACATATGACGGAAGTAACAAACCCCGTACTCTTCAAATGACAAGACAGGAATTTAACGAAATGCTGGAGCGAGAAAATGAACAGTAATTTTCTTCCCGTTACAAAAGAAGAAATAATTTCACTTGGTTGGGACGCGCCCGATTTTGTATTTGTAACCGGCGACGCATATGTTGACCATCCATCCTTTGCGTGTGCTATTTTATCAAGGGTGCTTGAAAGCAAGGGATTTAAAGTGGCAATCCTCCCCCAGCCGTCAGTCAGCAGTGATGCTGATTTTAAGCGGTTTGGTAAACCCCGTCTTGGGTTTCTTGTATCCGCAGGTAATATAGATTCAATGGTTGCGCACTATACCGCCGCAAAGAAAAAACGCCATGATGACGCATATTCCCCCGGCGGCAAGGCAGGGTATCGCCCTGACCGTGCAACTATTTCCTATTGCAACCGCATCCGTCAGGCATACAAGGATGTGCCGATAATTATAGGCGGAATTGAAGCGTCGCTCCGCAGATTTGCACATTATGATTACTGGGATGATAAGGTACGCCGCAGCGTTTTATTTGACAGCGGCGCCGACCTTTTGATATATGGTATGGGCGAGCGAATTCTGACCGAGGTTGCCGTGGCACTGAATAACGGATTTGATATAAAACAACTTACCTATATTGACGGCACGGTTTATATTGCCGACAATTTAGACGGGCTTACCGATTACGAACTTTGTCCGTCGTTCAAAGATGTTTCCACATCAAAAACGGCATATGCAAAGTCCGTAAAACTACAATATACAGAGCATAATCCCATAAAAGGAAAAACAATTGTGCAGGAGCACGATGGTAAATATATTGTTGCAAACAAACCGGCAATGCCTCTTTCAAGAACAGAGCTTGACCGTGTGTTTGCACTTAAATTTGAACGAAAATGGCATCCGATGTATGATGATATGGGCGGCATCCCCGCCATTGAAGAAGTGCAGTTTTCCATAATCAGTTCAAGAGGCTGTTACGGCGGATGCAATTTCTGTGCCCTTGCATTTCATCAGGGCAGAATGGTGCAATCAAGAAGCCATAAATCCATAATAACGGAAGCGGAAAAGTTTGTGTGGAACCCCGATTTTAAAGGATATATCCACGATGTAGGCGGGCCGACGGCAAATTTCCGAGACCCTGCTTGCGACCATCAGCTTGAGCACGGTGTGTGCACAAGCAAACAGTGTATGGCACCGAAGCTTTGTCCTAATATGAAGGTTTCGCACAGCGATTATCTTGACCTCTTACGAAAACTCCGTAAAATAAAAGGTGTAAAAAAGGTGTTTATCCGTTCAGGACTTCGGTTTGATTATATAATGGCGGATAAAAATGATGAGTTTTTTAACGAGCTTTGCGAGCATCACATAAGCGGTCAGCTTAAGGTTGCGCCGGAACACGTCTGCGATGAGGTTCTTCGTTTGATGGGGAAACCAAAAAACGATGTTTACAATGCGTTTAAAGATAAGTTTTATAAAATAAATGAAAAGATAGGCAAAAAACAGTATCTTGTCCCCTATCTTATGTCAAGCCATCCGGGAAGCACCCTCCGCAGTGCAATAAAGCTTGCACTGTATCTTAAAAAAGAGGGACTTAATCCACAGCAGGTACAGGATTTTTATCCCACACCGGGTACAATTTCAACCTGTATGTACTACACCGGACTTGACCCAATGACAATGAAAAAAGTCTACGTTGCAAAATCTCCGGAAGAAAAGCGGATGCAGCGTGCACTTTTACAATATAAAAAACCCGAAAATGCCGCGCTTGTACGAAAGGCTCTTGTTCAGGCAGGACGCGAGGATTTAATCGGGTACGGGAAAGAATGTTTAATTCGTCCCGAAAGGAAAGGAGTTTCTAGTAATGTCAACACAAATAATAAACGGCAAGGAAGTTTCAGCAAGAATAAAAGGGGAGCTCAAAAATCAGGTGGCAGAGCTAAAGGAAAAAGGCATTAATCCCGGTCTTGCAGTAGTTATCGTAGGAGATGACCCGGCTTCCAGAGTATATGTAAACAACAAGAAGAAAGCTTGCGAAGAAATAGGCATTTATTCTGAGGAATATGCTCTTCCCGCCGAAACCTCGCAAGCCGAGCTTCTTGACCTTATAAAAACATTATCGGATGCAAAACACATCAGCGGTATTTTAGTTCAGCTTCCGCTGCCGAAACATCTTGATGAAAAGGCAGTTATTGCGGCTATTCCGCCAGAAAAGGATGTGGATGCATTCCACCCGGTTAACGTTGGTAAAATTATGATTGGCGATTTTGATTTTCTCCCCTGCACACCGGCAGGCGTTATGGAGCTTATTGCCGAATCGGGAATTGACCCGGCAGGAAAAGAATGTGTTGTAATCGGCAGAAGCAACATTGTAGGAAAACCACAGGCAATGCTTTTACTTCATAAAAATGCAACAGTTACAATCTGCCATTCAAAAACAGTTGACCTTAAAAGTGTTTGCCGCCGCGCCGATATTCTTGTTGCGGCTGTTGGAAAAGCTAAATTTGTTACTGCAGATATGATTAAACCCGGCGCAGTTGTAATTGACGTTGGTATGAACAGAGATGAAAACGGCAAGCTTTGCGGCGACGTTGATTTTGAAAACGTTAAAGAAGTTGCCGGTGCAATAACTCCCGTTCCCGGCGGCGTTGGTCCTATGACAATTGCAATGCTTATGAAAAATGCAGTTAAGGCGGCACTTATTCAGAAAAAGTAATATACTTTAAAAAGGTAAAGCACCGTTTTAACGGTGCTTTGTTTTTTTATTCTAATTCCGATAAAAAGAGTTCTGCTGCTGCATCGGACGGCATTTTAAAATCTGTTCTCGGCGAGAGCGAAATCTCTCCTACTTTCGGGCCGTCGGGCACACATGAACGTTTGAACTGCTGAGTGAAAAATCTTCTGTAAAAGGTTTTAAGCCATTTAAGAATTGTTTCCGCTTCATACTCTCCGTCAAATGCATCTGCCGCGAGTCTGTATATTTTTTTTGGTTCAAAAGAGTATTTTACCGCATAGTAAATAAAGAAATCGTGCAGCTCGTACGGACCTACAATATCTTCGGTTTTCTGCGCAATATCGCCTTCCTCCGGTGGAAGAAGTTCGGGACTTACAGGTGTATCAAGAATGTCAAGCATCACTTCCTTAAGCTCACCGCTTGATACGTCTGCAACATATTTTACAATATAGCGCACAAGTGTTTTCGGTACACCGCTGTTTACTCCGTACATTGACATATGGTCGCCGTTGTAGGTTGCCCATCCGAGTGCAAGCTCCGACATATCGCCCGTGCCTATTACAATGCCATTTTCCATATTGGCAATATCCATAAGCACTTGTGTGCGTTCTCTTGCCTGTGCATTTTCATACACCGCATTATGATTGTTTATATCGTGGCCGATGTCCTCTATATGCTTTGTTACAGAATCGGAGATATCTACACATTTAAGGGTAACACCAAGTGCCTCGCAAAGCTTTTCAGCGTTGCCTTTTGTTCTTTCAGTAGTGCCAAAACACGGCATTGTTACCGCAATTATATTCTTTTTATCCCAACCAAGATTGTAAAACGCACGTACGCAGACAATAAGTGCAAGTGTGGAATCAAGTCCGCCCGAAATGCCAATAACAGCGGTTTTGCTGTATGAACGGGATAGGCGTTTTTCAAGACCTGCCGCCTGAATTTTAAGAATTTCCTCGCACTTGCCGAGTTCCGGAACAAACGGATATTTACTATATTTTCTTGTAAGCGGTGTGTCGGAAAGTTCCATTTCAAAAATGCTTACTGCATATTCGCCTGTACTTTCCGGATAATATGCTTTTTTTCTTTCGCCGCCAAGCATTTTTACGTCAATATCGGTTATTGCTTCCGTTTTTTCAAATGGTACATTTTCCGCTAGAACTGCGCCGTTTTCTGCTATTATACTGTGACCTGCATAAACCGCATCGGTTGTTGATTCGCCGTCTCCCGCATTTGAATACATATATCCGCTAATAAGCTTACTGCTTGTCATTTTTATCATATTTCTTCTTATATCTGCCCTGCCGATAGTTTCGGTCTGAGACGCAGAATTAAGAATAATGTTTGCACCCTCTGCCGCGTGGACTTCCGCAAGAGAATATATACCAAAATCATTTCCCGTTACTGCCGCAAATGAGAATTCGGGAAGCTCGGCGCATTTAAACAGAATATCTGTGCCGAACAGGGTGGACTTACCAAATATATCAATTTCAAATGTTTCTTCCGGTGCAGATGCAAAATATCTGTTTGCATTTGCTGACGGCACTATACCAAGAATTTTTCCTTTATAGACAACCGCGCTGCAGTTGTAGAGTTTTCCCTCAAATGCAAACGGAAGTCCTACCGCAAAAACAATATTTGCACGTCTTGTTCCTTCGGCAATATCCAAAAGTGCTTCTTTTGCTCCGGAAATCAGTTTTTCCTGAAAAAACAAATCCCCGCAGGTAGCTCCTGTTATGCAAAGCTCCGGCAAAAGCGCAAGTCGCACTCCTGCTTGTGCCGCTTCTTTTACAAGAGATATTATTTCTTTTGCATTTGATTTGCAGTCTGCAAGCCTTATTTCAGGGGTAAGGCACGCACATTTGATAAATCCGTGTTTCATAAATAAGTCTCCTTATCTTTTGTATATTAATCCATAATTCTTCGTATTCCGTAGGTTCCTATTTCGGGGTCCATAAAAATCGGTAGTTTTGGCGGATAATATGCAAATATTATAAATGCCGCCAGCAAAATAATGACAACTGAAAAGGCACGCATACCCTGCCGCTTTGACGGATACATATATGCGCACAGATAATGCGCCGTGAATTGCCCTGTCATAACCGACAAAGTCGCAATTAGAAAATCAATGGCTTTGCTGTGAATTCCGAAAGCGCAAATGTAAAAATAGTACATCATTACTGTCATAAGCGGCGAAAGCGTTGCCGACAGTGCCGCCGATGTTATAACCATCGCCCTTGATATTTTTAGCTTATACCTTGCAAAATATGCCGCCGTCCAGAACATAAGCGTAGGATAAAAAAGTGTTTTTAAATATTCCCACACACTTTTGTTTATTGGCACAAATGGTGCCAGAATTTCCGCCTGATTTGTAAGATTATAAATATGTCTTCCCGCCGCTGACATAGCCACTATCAGCGGCACGCTTATCCAAATCCACTTTTCAAACTGTGCTTTCATTTAGCTTTCCTCCAACACACAGTATATGCGTTTTCGGAGCACTAAATGCTATATATCCATTGTAATCTGGTCGGTTTCCGGAATTCCGTCAAGACAGTGCTGCTCTTTTAAAAGGGCAATAACCGTTTTTGAAACCTTACTTCTTTCGCGCAAATCTTCAATACTGAAAAATTCGCCGTCTTCTCTCGCCTCGGCAACAGATTTTGCCGCGTTTATACCAAGACCCGGAAGTGCCGAAAGCGGCGGCAGAATACCATCTTCCGTAGGTATAAACTTTGTTGCATGGGATTTATATAAATCAATTTTTGTAAATTTAATTCCCCTTGCGTACATTTCGTTACACATTTCAAGAATGGTAATCACGTTCTTTTCTTTTGCCGACGGGTTTTCAAGCTTTGAATATTCATCAAGATGTTTGATTACATTCTCATGCTCGCCCGTCATAATAACGGCATCAAATTCGTCCGCACGCACAGTAAAATACGTTGCATAAAATTCTTTCGGATAATTAACTTTATAATATGCAATCCTGAATGCCATCATAACATATGCCGTAGCGTGAGCTTTCGGGAACATATATTTGATTTTTTTACAGGAATCTATATACCATTCTGGAACTCCGGAATCACGCATAAGTGTTTCCTGTTCGGGTGAAAGACCTTTTCCTTTACGCACGCTTTCCATTATCTTAAACGAATCTTTTTTCGGAAGTCCTGCATAGATAAGATAAACCATAATATCATCACGCGTACAGATGGCTTCTTTAAGGGTAACTGTGCCGTTCTGGACAAGCTCCTGAGCGTTATTAAGCCAAACGTCCGTACCGTGCGAAAGTCCCGAAATCCGCACAAGCTCCGCAAATGTGGTAGGCTTTGTATCAACAAGCATTTTACGTACAAACGACGTACCGAATTCGGGTATGCCGTAGCTGCCGACACTGCTTCTTATAGCTTCTGCCGTAGTGCCGAGCGCCTCGGTTGATGTAAAAATACTCATTGTTTTCGGGTCGCCGATTTTAATATCGGTTGCTTTTGTGTTTGTAAGGTCTTCAAGCATTCTTATTACCGTCGGGTCATCATGACCGAGAATATCAAGTTTAAGAAGTCTACCAGATATTGAATGGTAATCAAAATGCGTTGTGATTATATCACTTTCCGTATCATCTGCCGGATGCTGTACCGGACAGAACATATGTATATCCTCATCCCTCGGCACAACCATAATACCGCCGGGATGCTGACCCGTAGTACGTTTAACGCCGGTACATCCTTTTACAAGACGGTCAATTTCCGCCGCAGATGGTGAAGCCCCTCGTTTATCAAAATATTTTTTAACAAATCCGTATGCGGTTTTTTCCGCAACAGTACCTATTGTACCCGCACGGAAAGTATATCCTTTACCAAACAGCGTTTCCGTATACTGATGGGCAACCGGCTGATAATCGCCGGAGAAGTTAAGGTCAATATCAGGCTCTTTATCGCCGTCAAACCCAAGGAACGTTTCAAACGGGATATCGTGCCCGTCTTTATTGTATAATGTACCACACTCCGGACAGTTTTTATCTTCCATATCCACACCCGAACCCACAGAACCGTCGGTTATAAATTCGCTGTGTTTACAGTTCGGGCAAACATAGTGCGGCTGAAGAGCGTTAACCTCCGTAATACCAAGCAGGTATGCCACAAACGACGACCCAACCGAGCCCCTCGAACCTACAAGGTATCCGTCGGATAATGATTTGGAAACAAGCCTTTGTGCAATTATATAAAGCACCGAGAACCCGTGTTTTATGATTGAGCCAAGCTCTCTGTCCATTCTGGCACGTACAATTTCAGGGATTTCTTCTCCGTATATTTCTTTTGCTCTTCCTTCCGAAATTGCAACAATTTCTTCTTCCGCACCATCCATTTTCGGTGTATGCGGTTCGTCAGGAAGAAGCATTATTTCTTCTACCATATCGGCAATTTTGTTGGTATTTTCAACAACAACCTCGTATGCTAAATCCTCGCCGAGATATTTAAATTCATCAAGCATTTCTTCGGTTGTTCTAAGATACAGCGGTGCCTGAAAATCGGCATCAGAAAAGTCCATTCCGTCCATAAGAATACGGCGGAACACCTCGTCCTGCGGGTCAAGGAAATGCACGTCACACGTTGCAACAACCGGTTTGCCGAGCTGTTTACCGAGCGAAATGATTTTCTTGTTTATATCGCAAAGTGCTTTTTCGTTTGCCACTCTGCCGCTACGCACAAGAAATTCGTTGTTGCCGTTTGGCTGAATTTCAAGATAATCGTAAAACTCGGCAATATTTTCAAGCTTGTGCTTTTTCTCGCCGTTTAAAACTGCACGGAAAAGCTCGCCCTGCTCGCACGCAGAGCCGATTATAAGACCCTCTCTGTATCTGCCAATCAAATCCCTTGAAATAACCGGATGTTTATGGAAATTCTTAAGATGCGATTCCGTGATTATATGATACAGATTTTCGAGTCCCTGTTTGTTTTTAGCGAGTATGATTATATGATAATCCTTTTTCTTTCCGCCATCTGCCGCAAGGTCTGTATTTATGCGGTCAAGCGCAGTTACACCTTTTTCGCGGAGCATACCAAAGCATACCTTTAATATTTCGGCAGTTGCTTCCGCATCATCCACCGCACGGTGATGGTGCTGCAACTGTATATCAAGCAGTTTTACCATTGCCGCAAGACCGTGTCTTTTCTTATCGGGGAAAAGAACTCTGCAAAGGTCAAGCGTATCAAGATAGCAATAGTCAAATTCTGTTTCAAGCTTTTCTGCCTGTGCACGCATAAATCCAACATCAAAATTTGCGTTATGCGCAACAAGGACGCACCCTTCGCAGAACTTTTCAAATTCTTTATAAACTACATCTATTGTCGGTGCGTCTTTTACCATCGCATCCGTAATACTTGTAAGCTCGGTAATATTATCCGGAATATGCATACCCGGATTTACAAAACTCGAATATCTTTCGGTAATGTTTCCGTTTTCAACCTTTACCGCACCAACTTCAATAATGCGGTCGTCCACCTGCGAAAAGCCGGTGGTTTCAATATCAAACACAACAAACGACGAGTCTATGGTATAATCGTCATTTACATTATATGCAATGCTGAGGCTGTCGCCCTGAAGATAGCCCTCAACACCGTACAAAATTTTTATGCCTTTTTTGCGTGCAACATCAAACGCATCGGGAAATGCCTGTACAACGCCGTGGTCGGTAACCGCAATAGCTTTATGTCCCCAGGCTGCCGCTCTTGAAATAAGTGCTTTTGCTTCCGCAACACCGTCCATTGCCGACATTTTTGTATGCATATGAAGTTCAACACGTTTAACCTCAGCATTGTCGGTGCGTTCTTCCTTTTCAATCTGGTTAATGTCCTTGCCCATAATGACAAGCTCTTTTTCAAAATCATCCATTTCTACTCTGCCGCTTACTGCAACCCTTATTCCCTCTTTAAGCTTGCCGAGTATTTTATCAAGCTTGTCCCAGGCACGTTTTTTCTTATCATCAGGCGCATCGGATTTTGCCCCTTCAAACATCTTTATTTTAACGGAGCTTGTATAGTCAGTAACCGCAAAGCTTATAAGCACCTTACCGCTTTTAAGTTCACGTGTTTCTACTGAAAGCACGTCCCCTTTTACCACTACATTATTAAGACTTGCGGAAAGTTTTGCAATGGGCATCGGCTCATCATTAATCTTTTTGCCGCGGATAACGCCCATATATTCTACCGGCTCGTCTTCAATAATGCTTTTTATTTCAGGCATAGGAATAATCGGTTCTTTCGGTTCTTCCGCCTGAATAACAGGGTCTTTTGAAATTACTTCCTGTTCCTTTTTATGTATAAGCTCTTCTTCCCTTTTTTCGTCTTCTTTAAACTTAAATATTACGTTATAGGTATTGCCTGTTTCTTCTTTTAATATTTTTTTAAGCTTTGCATCGCATTTAAAATCTTTTATGTACTGTCCGTCGCCAAAATAGGTGGTAATTACAATTTCGCCGTCCCCAATCTGCCATTTGGAATCGGTAAGTTCACATCGTGCAATAAATGCACCCTCACAAATGCGATTTATAAGATAGCTTTTATAAATAAGCAGGCTTTCCGAATTGATGGTTTTTCCCGTATAATCACAAGAAATTTCGGCTTTGTAGCCTTTCATCATCTTTTCCGCCGCCGTTTTTAAGCTTGCCACCTCTTCGGCAGACAAAAACCTGTGCGGACGGATGACAATTTTTGCGCACTTCTCTTTTTTAAATATGTCTATATTTTTAATTTCGATTTTCTCCGATTCGTTTATAAGCACGTTCGGCCCGAAAAAATCTTTTACATAAGTCATTTGTATTCCTCTTTTGCATTTTGCTCTTATTTTATATGATATCATACATATAAAAATTTTTCAATACATTCGGTAGCATTTTGGAGTATTTTGGAGATATTTTTCAAAAAAGTATTTTAACTTGATTTCCTGCGGGGCAAGGCGCAATTTTCCAAAAATAAACCCTGCAAAGTGGTTGAAATGGCAAAGTTTGTGTGTTATAATAACCTCACAAAATAAAAAGGTTAGGGTGAGCGCCATGAAAAAGTTTAAATTTTATGCAGGACTTCTTAAAGGACAGACACTCCGTTACCTGATTGTTGTTTTACTTGGAATTTTTATTTCTCTTATTCCTTTATGTTCCAACTATCTTATTAAATTCATTGTTGACGATGTTATTATCGGCGAGCAGTTTTCACTTATTATGCCGATTCTTATTACGTATATGTCGCTGACAGTTATTCGTATGCTTATTTGGTATTACAACCAGTATACGCTTGTGGTAATCGGGCAGGACGTCGGGCTTAAAATGCGTCAGAGGTGTTTTAAGAAAATTATGTCGCTTGACTTTTCTTATTTTGACAAACATCGCACCGGCGATATTATGACCATAATAACCGCCGATATGGATTTTATCCGTCAGTTTTACGCATTTACAGTTTATACTATAATTGAATATTCCGTAACTTTCCTTGGTGCAGTTGCTATAATAATGTTTATGAGCGACCTGTATTTCATTTCAATTGTTGCGGTTATCGTGCCGCTTGTGGGATATCTTACATACCGCCTTACAAAAGAAATGAAACCGTGTTTCCGCCGCATCCGCGAAACAAGGGCGCATCTTAACACCATTGCACAGGAAAACATAAGCGCCAACAAGGTAGTTAAAACCTTTCAGTGTGAAGACTATGAATGCTCTAAAATGGAAGACGCAAACGAAGAATTTAAAAATCAGCAGATTAATTCAATCAACATTTCGCGTAAATATACTCCGTTTCTTACAAATATTTCAAATATATTTACAATTTATATAATTATTGTCTGCGGGCTTTTTGTAATATACGATAAAATGTCTATGGGTCAGCTTATTATGATAAACAGTATGGTATGGATGCTTACAACCCCGCTTTCACAGGTCGGATATGTTGCAAACTATTTCACCAACTGTATGGCATCTACAGAAAAAATGCTGATGCTGCTTGAAACCAAGCCCGATATTACAAATTATTCACTTATTACAAAAAGACGAATGGAAGGCTGTATTGAATTTAAAGATGTTTCGTTTGGATATGAATCGGAACATGCTATAAAAGATATGAGTTTCAGCATAAACAAAGGGGAACGCGTTGCCTTTATAGGCAAAGCAGGAAGCGGTAAATCCACTATAATAAACCTTATCAGCCGTTTTTACGAGGCAGATGACGGACTGGTACTTATTGACGGAATAAATATAAAAAATCTTGACCTTGAGTTCCTGCGCCGCAATATTTCCGTGTCTCAGCAGGATGTGTTCCTGTTTTCTGATACAATAGCAAAAAATATTGCGTACGGTAACGTAACGGCAAGTCAGGAAGAAATTGAGGAAGCAGCAAAATCCGCAAAGGCACACGATTTTATTATGGAACTTCCCGATAAATACGAAACCATTATCGGCGAGCGAGGGGTCGGTCTTTCCGGCGGTCAGAAACAGCGTCTTACCCTTGCAAGGGCGCTTCTTAACAAATCTGCTGTTCTTATTCTTGATGATACCACCTCGGCACTTGATGCAAACACCGAAAAATATATTCAGGAAAGCTTAAAAACCGATTTTGCCGATAAAACAGTAATTATAATTTCACAAAGGATTTCTTCCGTCAAGGATTGCGATAAAATTATTGTTCTTGATGACGGAAAAATACGAGAACAGGGTACTCACGAGCAGCTGCTCGAAAATAAAGATTATTATTACGGAATCTATGAACGTCAGTATGGTAGCGGCGTCGAAGGTGAGGTGGATATAAATGGCTAAAGTAAACACCTATCAGAAAGACGAAGAACTGAAAATAAAACTTGGTAAAAAAGAAATCAAAAAAATAGCACATTATATCAAACCTTATAAAAAAGAATTTATACTTACATTTATAATTCTTGTTATTGCAATGGTTGCGGCTACGTCTATGCCATATCTTATACAAAACGCACTTGACGTGCAAATTCCAAACAAAAACGTCAAGGGACTTCTTACAATAGGTATTGCCTTTGTACTTATAACACTTATTTCAATTCTTGCAGCAAGCCTCAGGATGAAATATATGAACTACATAGGTCAGAACATCATTTTTGATATGCGAAAAGACCTGTTCAAAACCTTGCAGCACCTTCCGTTTTCGTATTTTGACACACGTTCGCACGGAAAAATTCTGGTGCGCGTAGTTAACTATGTAAACACCATTGCCGATATGTTCTCGTCCGGTCTTGTAACGGCGGTGCTTGAAATACTTTCGCTTGGCGTTATTGTATATTTTATGTTTTCAATAAGCCCTCGTCTTTCGTTTATTGCGCTTGCCGGCGTTCCGTTTCTTGTAATTACGACACTGCTTATCCGTAAAAAGCAACGCCGCGCTTGGCAAGTGCACAGTAACAAACATTCTAACCTGACGGCATACCTGCACGAAAGTATAAACGGAATTAAAATAACACAGGCATTCGTGCACGAAAAGAAAAGCTCGCGTATTTTCTCAAGACTTTGTACCGAAACATACCGTTCATTCCTTGAAGGTAAAAAATACGAGCTGATGCGTATTCCGGCAATCACAATTATTTCCGACCTTACCATTTGTATTATATACTATATCGGCGTGTCGGCCATTGCAAAAGACCCTGCGTCTATGCAGATTGGTGTAATCGTGGCAATGGTTGCATATATACAAAGGTTCTGGGAGCCCATCAAAAACATTATCAACTTGTACAACAATATCATTACCAACGTTGCTTATCTTGACAGAATTGTTGAGATGCTTGACGAGCCGCAGGAACTTTCTTCCCCCGAGGGTGCGCTAGAGCTTCCCGAATCCACAGGGAATATTGTATTTGACAACGTAACGTTTGGGTATGAAGACGGCATAAACGTACTTGAAAATGTTTCTTTTGAAATAAAAAGCGGACAGAGTGTTGCTCTTATCGGTCCTACGGGTGCAGGAAAAACAACTATTGTAAATCTGCTCGGAAAGTATTATAATCTTAATGGAGGCCGAATTTTAGTTGACGGATATGACATATCAAAGGTAACACTCTCCTCTCTTCGTGCACAGATTGGATATATGTTTCAGGACAGTTTCCTGTTTTCGGGAACTATTATGGAAAACATCCGTTACGGACGACTTGATGCAACAGACGAAGAGGTTATGGAAGCCGCAAAAGCTGTTAATGCCCACAATTTCATTGTAGGGCTTAAAAATGGATACGATACTTTTGTAAGCGAACGCGGGTCATCTCTTTCCGTTGGTCAGCGCCAGCTGATTTCTCTTGCACGAACAATGCTTCGCAGTGCCAACATCCTCATTCTTGACGAGGCTACGTCGAACATAGACAGCGAAACCGAGGCAAAACTTCTCGAGGGTATGAACAAGCTTATGGAAGGCAGAACATCGTTTGTTATTGCACACAGGCTGTCAACCATAAAAAATGCCGACAAAATTATGGTTATTGCAAATAAAGGTATTGAAGAATCGGGAACTTTTGACGAGCTTATGAAAAAGAAAGGTCGTTTTTACGAGCTTTATACAAAACAACATTCACTTGATTAGGAGGAGTTATGTCCTACACAATTAAAGAACTTCGCGAAATGCCGATTGAAAATCTGGCATATACAATTAAACAGATGTGCGAATCGGGCGAAAAAGTACCGCCGAGTATAGAAAAGAGACTTTCGGAATATATCCGTGTCTGCAATATGCGTGATTTTGACCGCACGTTCGGCACGCCTTTCGTTGCAGGTGTTGACGAAGCAGGACGCGGTCCGCTTGCAGGATGTGTATATACAGCGGCGGTAATTTTGCCTGAAGATGCGGTTATTGAGGGAATTAACGATTCAAAAAAGCTCAGCGAGAAGAAACGCGAAGAGCTGTTTGATGTGATTATTTCCACCGCCGTAGCCTACAGCATAACACCTATATCAGCAGAAGAAATTGATAAAATCAACATAAGAAATGCTACATATAAATCAATGAATATGTCGGTAAATTCGCTTTCCGTACCCGCACAGTTTGTGCTTGTAGACGGCGATGCGATTACAGGAATGGCCACTCCACACCAGACGGTTATCAAGGGCGATGCAAAAAGCCAGTCTATTTCAGCCGCATCAATTCTTGCAAAGGTAAGCAGAGACAGATATATGCAGGAGCTTGACAAAAAATATCCCGAATACGGATTTGCGCAGAATAAAGGCTACGGTACAGCCGCACATATCGAGGCAATCAAAAAATACGGCCCGTGCCCTGAACACAGACGCAGTTTTATTAAGAATTTTGTATAAGGAAGGTATTTTATGATAAGACAACAGGCTTTTATCGGTAAAAATCAAATGCTTAAAGGCGGACTTCATTGTCATACCACCCGTTCCGACGGTGCTCTTTCACCTGAACAAATAATGAACGTTTATAAGGACCTTGGATATGATTTTCTTGCAATAACCGACCACAGAAAATATAATTTAACAAATTATGCTCCCGAAATCGGACTTACGATTATTCCGGGTATGGAATATAATAATGCTCCCAGGCGCTCAATTGCAGACGGTGGGCGTTGTTTTCACACCTTATGTCTTGGTCCGTTAAAAGAAAACGGCAACGGATTTGAGCAAGATCAGGAATGCATTCCCTGTCCCGCCGATAATCAGGAAGAATATCAGCCATATCTTTACGAAATACACGAAAAAAATAATATTACAGTTGTAAACCATCCCGTATATAGCAAAATACCGCCAAGCTATTTTGAAAAGCTACGTGGTAATTTTGCAATGGAAATCTACAACGCTGATTCTGCCCTTCACAACATGGATACTGATGCTCAATACTGGGATGAGATTTTGGGGAAAGGCATAAAAATTTACGGCATTGCATCCGATGATGCACATTCCATTCATTTATGCGGAAGCGGTTGGGTAATGGTAAATTCGGAAAATAATGTTGATTCTATTTTAAAAGCTCTTTTCAAAGGAGCATTTTATTCTTCCTGCGGACCGGAAATATATGATTTTTATGTAAAAGATAATGTTGCAGTGATTGATTGCTCTCCTGCATCAAAAATCCGCCTGCATTCAGATAAGCATGTTACACGTATTCACCATAGTGAAGACAATAATTTGACTCATGCCGAGTTTGAGCTTAATACTGTTGAAGAAAGTTATGACTATGTACGAATTTCTGTTGTTGATGCAAACGAAAAAATCGCATGGACAAACCCCATTTTTCTTAAATAATACAAAAGCACAGTTTTTATCAACTGTGCTTTTTATATACTTCTTTATATAATGTATGTTTTATTTCTTCAAATTCCTGTTTTGTTATCGGCGCCCCCGATGTCATAATCATAAGCGGAACTTCTTTTTTGCCTTTTGAGATGGGTGGCTGAATGTACGGATGTTCATTTAAATAAAAGCCGTTTCGCTCATAAAAGTTTATTCTTCTTTTTGCCATATCGATTTCGGAAGGTTCTACTTCAAGGCAGATTTTTTTGTTATACATTTCTTTAAGTGCGGCAAGTATTTTACTGCCAAGCCCTTCGTTTCTGTATTCGGGACTTACCGCAAAATGTTCTATATATACAAAGCATTCAAATTCCCATACTGCTATAAAAGCTTTGACTTCTTTTTCTTTTACACAGTACACCTTATAAACCGGATTTTCAAACAGTTTCTTCTGTTCTTCTTTGGATCTTCGTTCGTCCGTCGGAAAGCTTTTTCCCATAATTTCAAACATTTTGCCAAAATCAGCTATATCCATTTCGGTTAATTCCACTATTGTTTCATATCCGTCCGCCGCAGTTTCGCCGCATACGGCAAGCTTATAGCCAGCCAAATCAAAAACGGATAAATACATCTGTTTACCGCCTATATCAATGGTTTTTCTGATGCCTTTCTTATCGGCACATTCTATTTCAGCAGGCGCCAATTTAAAGCCTGTGCCCATCGCTTTTGCTACGGCTTCTTTTAGTGTCCAAAGCTTAAAAAATGCATCTGTCTTCTCCTCTTCCGCAGATAAAAATTCCGTTTCTGCGTTAGAAAGCGTCCGTTCCAAAACTTTTTCATTTACATCTTTTATCTGCTCGATATCAATGCCGCCTTCGCCCACCATAACCGCAACATATTTCCCGCTGTGCGATATGGAAAACGGCGCGCCTCCGGGGATGTACGGTTTTCCTTTTTTATCGTACAAAAAGCCTTTGTCTGTCATATCAGGATGCACTTTTTTAAGCAGGATTTCGGCATAAAGGCATCTAATTTTATCTTCAATTTTCAAAAATCTTTCGGCTTTTTTCCTCCGCTCTTCCGATGCAAGAGAAAGAAGAGTCTTTACCCCTTCTTCCGTAAAAAAACCGCTTATATCGCTTATATAAATCTTCATTGTACTACCTGCATTTTTATGTGCTTAATTATATTATTAAAATCATAATAATTAAAGCGGGGTACATATACCCCGCTTAATAATCGTCAATTAGGTAAGGGCTTAGCCTTGCTGCACTAATGATGACATTCTGTAACTTGTTGTGTAACTGCTACTACCGTTGCCAAGTCCAAGTCCCGAACCTCTGCTTGATGTCCAATCGTTGAGGTTCGATGCTATTTTTTCTATTGCTTCAAATGATTTCATTTCGGCTTCAGGTTTAACATATTTTTTAAGCATATCTTTTACCCTCCTTATTCTGCCACGGTAAACGGAACTTTAATTCCTTTAACTATTCCGTCTGTATACTCAATATATGTCTGTGCAAAGTAGCTACCCTGGGTAAGCTGTTCAAAGATAATACCGAACTGATTATCGCTTGAGCGTTCGCTTGTATGGGCAAATTTCGGTCCGATTTTCGGATTCGCTGTTGTTACATCTGTGCCATTTTCATACGTAAGGTAAATTCCGTAACTTACAATTTCTTTTTCGGTGTTCGGAGCTATCTGTCCGAATGCAACCGCTACATCTTCAGTAGCTTCATTATTAACTTTTCCTCTGAACACTTCCGGAAGTGTAAGAGCGTCCATACCGGTCATACCGGTATCTTCTGTAATCTTGTCTGTTACGTTTGTAATTGGTGAAAATGTTACTGTAAATACAGCATCTTCAGATGCCACATATGTATATGTTCCGCCCCTGTATACATCAATACTTCCTGCTTTTTCCGTACCATTTTCCTTTACACTTTCGATGTAATAACCTATTGCAGGGATTATATTTAAGTAAACTTTTGTGTTTTTCTGAACAGTTACCGAAGATTTGTCAGTTGTTGAAAATTCAACAATGCCGTTTGTTGTTTCATTTATCGTTACAGTAGTTGGAATATTTCCATATATAAAATCATATTCTGCCGCTTGTTCAACACCTGTTCCGCCCATAAGAAGTGTGCACTGTGTTCCGTCTTTTATATCGCCTTTCATTTTGAAAGAAAATGTTTCACCATATTCACTTTTTGTGTTTTGGTCAATATAAACAATATTTGTATCTGCCGGACCGGAATCATCTGAAATGTATACAAGAGCAGTAATCTGATCAGTATCTGCTATATCCGAAGTAGTAAAATTAATGCTTACCTCTCTTGTTTCAGTATTTATTACCTCTGAATTTTCTTCTATAGTAATTGACGCTGCCAAAGAAGCAACAGATGCAAACACCGTTATTACCGATGCAGCAATTAAAAATTTAAACAATTTTTTCTTCATTTCCATCCTCCTGTTCTTAAAGAACATAGTCCATAATTTATTTTACCATAAAATAAAAACCATTGCAACCTTTTTTAGAGTAAAAAGTATAAAAAAAAGTGCACTTTTTTTGTGCACTTTTTAAAAAAACAAAGCGGATGCGTTTGCATCCGCTTTTTTATTTTTAAATTAGTCAGCAGAGAAAGGTAAAAGTGCAATAATTCTTGCTCTTTTAATAGCTGTTGTCAGCTGACGCTGATGTTTTGCACAGCAACCATTTACTCTTCTGGGAACGATTTTGCCTCTTTCAGAAACGTATTTTCTTAATTTAGCAACATCTTTATAATCGATAGAATCAACCTTGTCCACGCAGAAACTGCAAACTTTTTTCTTTGCACGTCTTGCTCTTAAAGGAGCACGGTCGTTTCTTTCCATTTTTTCCTTTTCAGCCATTATTTTCATCTCCTTATTAACTATTAAAACGGCAAGTCATCATCATCAACATCTGTTGTAAAACCCTGTGTATTTACCGCCGGCTGATAAAAATTATCCCCGCCCTGTGCAGGCGCACCGCCGTAGTTATCACGTTTCGGTTCAGCAAAATGAACCTCATCGGCAACAACTTCCGTTACATAATGTCTTTTGCCTTCGTTATCATCCCAGTTTCTTGTCTGCAGTCTTCCGCAAACGGCAACAAGCTGACCTTTTGTGAAATATCTTGCAACAAAATCCGCACTTGAACGGAATGCAACAATATTAATAAAATCTGCCTGTCTTTCTTCACCGGCTTTAGCGTATCCTCTGTCTACCGCAAGGGTAAATGTTGTTACACTTATGCCTGACTGGGTTGATTTCTGTTCCGGGTCACGTGTAAGGCGGCCCATTAAAATTACTTTGTTCAGCATACTTTCCCTCCTTAGTCTTTAACGACTACTATAGAACGCATGATACCGTCTGTAATCTTATAGATACGTTCGAGTTCTGCCGGGAAATCGGTTTTTGAAGTAAAGTTAATAAGAACATAATAGCCTTCTGTCTTGTAATCGATTGCATATGCCAGTCTTCTTTTACCCCAAACGTCAACGTTTTCGATTTCAGCATTTGCTTCGATTAATGACTTAAACTTTTCAACAAGACCGTTGATAGCTTCTTCATCTAATGTTGCATCAACAACAAAGATTGTTTCATAAGCTCTTTTGATTTCAGTCATTTCTTTCACCTCCTTATGGACTTTGGCTGTAAAAATTTACAGCAAGGATTTATAGCCAATTTAAGATTATACACTAATTTTTTCTATTTGTCAATACCTTTATAATTCAATTTTCTTTTTATGAAGGTCATCTACTATTTTTGCAATGGCATGCTCATTATTACTTACGGTAATTATATCAGCCGCATTTTTTGCACCCTCACTGGCGTTTGCAACTGCATATCCTATTTTTGCCGCCCGTATCATTGAAATATCGTTATCGTAATCGCCTACGGCAATAGTTTTATCCATACTGACCCCAAGCATATCCGCCATTCGCGCAAGAACACCGCCTTTACTGTTTCCTTTAGGCAAAATCTCGTACAAATCACGCGCGGAACGGATAAAATCAAACTCTTCCGCACGCGGATGAGAATTTAAAATTTCCGCCAGCTTACATATCCTGTCATTATCTTCGTGTGCAAAAATGATTTTTGCAATCGGTTCTGTTACATCATTATGATATTTGAACAAATCCGGAAGCTCTGTTATTTTACGGAATTTTACCATTGCCGAATTATCCCGGCTGAAATACACAATGTCCGGCGCATCCACTAAAATTCCCATATCGGGCATTGTTTCATAAACAACATCAACAAGTTCAAGTGCCGTTCTGGGAAGAGTAGTCATCCACAGCATTTCGTTTTTTCGGTGGTCATATATTCCGCCGCCGTTGATACATCCATACGGCACATTAGGGTTTAGTATAGTGCATATTTTCCTTGATGTCATAGGCATTCTGCCTGTTATAAAAGTGAAAAGTCCACCTTCCGATTTGAAATATTCAATTGCATCAAGATTTTCTTTTGACACATTTTTATTACTGTCAAGCACAGTGCCGTCAAGGTCTGTGCAAAGCAGTATGCCACTGAATTTATCCATTTTCCCTCCGTTTATTTATACAGATAAAATCCGTTTCCTTTTATGCGTTGCGATTCCGAAAATACAATAAAGGCATTTTCATCAATCGCAAGAATTTTCTTTTGGAACTCTTCCGCTTCACTTTCTTTCAGTGCACAAAACAGCATTTGTTTAGCACTGTCGGTATATACGCCTTTAACATCAATAAGAGTTACCCCTCTTGGCGAGGTGGAAACAAGTTTTGTTGATATTTCCTCGCCGAAATCCGTTATTACAAACGCAAGTCTTGATATATTAAGCTTGCTTATAACAAGGTCTATTGTATAGCTTGATATAAACAGTGCAATTATACCGTAAAGTGTAAGCTCAAGGTTTTTGAATATTATAAGCGAAACAAGAATTATAATACCATCTACAAAAAGCAGAAGTTTTCCTATAGGCAGAAATGAAAATTTTGATTGCAGGATTCTGCCGAGAATATCCGTACCGCCGGTTGATGCACCTGCCGCAAACGCAAGTCCAATACCGATACCGTAAAGCACACCGCCGAAAATGGTTGACAGCATTGTATTTTCCGTATGTATTGGAATGAGTGTGAATACTTCAACAAATACCGACAGAATAAATGTGCCAAACAGAGTTTTAAACACAAATTCTTTGCCAAGCACCTTAAATCCTATTGCAAGAAAAACAAGGTTTATTCCAAAAAATCCTACACCTGGTTGTATTCGAATTGTATGAAACAGTATTGTTGCAAGTCCCGACGCCCCTCCGCCTACTATCATATTCGGCGTAAGGAACATTCCTATACCCATTGCAGTTATCATTGTTCCTATTATTGTAAGTATCAACGATTTTGTTTTTGTCATAACTTTCCCCTTTATATTACAGACATTATAAATACTGCTATTATGATAACCGGAAGAATATATGAAACATATGGTTTAAGCCATTTCGGCAGTTTCATACCTTTTCCTTCATTTACTTCATTGAAATACTTATCCCATCCCCAGCCGTAACGTGTTGTACAGAATAAAACATATACAAGACTTCCGAGCGGAAGAAGTACGTTTGAAACCGCAAAGTCTTCCAAATCCATAATTCCTTTGCCGAAAATCGTTACATCCGACAAGAGATTGAACCCGAAAATACACGGAAGCGAAAGCACCATCATAAGTATTATGTTGATTGTTGCAATCTTACGACGGCTCATTTTTGTAAGTTCAAGCCAGAACGAAACAATGTTTTCAAACACCGCAATAACTGTTGAAAGTGCCGCAAACGTCATAAATACAAAAAACAGCGCCCCCACAATTCTGCCCGCCGGCATTGCGTTGAAAATGCTTGACAGAGTTGTAAATAAAAAGCTTGCACCAACGGTTGAAGCATCTGCAGTTACGCCGCCGTTATAAGTAAAGCACGCCGGGAAAATGATAAGACCGGACATAAGTGCAACAAAAGTATCAAGTGAAAGTATGGTAAGTGCTTCACCCGGCAGACTTCTGTCCTTATTGATATAGCTGCCGAAAATTGCAATCGAACCGATACCGATGCTGAGTGTAAAGAAGGATTGTCCCATTGCGGCAGAAATTACTGTCCATATACCGTGCTGCTGTATTCCGTTTGTATTCGGAATAAGATAAAACTTAAGTCCCTCTTCTGCATTCGAAAGAGTGCAGGAATATACTGCAAGTCCTACCATAAGAACAAGAAGAGCAATCATCATACCTTTTGTAATTTTTTCAACGCCCTTCTGAAGCCCGAGCGAGCATATACCAAAACAGCTTATGATAACAACTGCAGCTGCTATAATAAGTGTGGTTGGGTTTGAAACAACGCCGCCAAACACAGCACCAAGCTGATCGGCTGTTTCAAACTGCAGAATTGAACCGTTTAAATATTTTACAAAATAAATAAGCATCCAGCCGGAAATGGTAGTATAAAACATCATAAGAATGTAGTTGCCCGCCATACCGAAATATTTAAACCAGTGCCATTTTTGTCCTTTTTTCTCAAGCACATCAAAAGATGATGCAATACTTCTCTGGCTTCCTCTGCCTACTGCAAGTTCCATTGTCATTATCGGAAACCCAAGAAGTAGCAGAAACGCAATGTAAATAAGCACAAACAGTGCACCGCCGTATGCTCCTGTTATAATAGGAAAACGGTATACGTTACCAAGCCCTATTGCACAACCTGCCGAAATGAGTATAAACCCAAGCCTTGAAGAAAATTTTTCCCTTTGCATTGTAAGTCCTCCTAATTTATATAATATGCATTAATACCCGTATAACCAGCCGGATGGAACAAGGAAGGTATACGGTGCGGTTATAACCGCAAAAACAAGCGCAAGTTTAAAGCGGATTTTTTGCTCGCACTTTTTAAATGTAATAAAATAGTTAAATACAAAAATAAGCACTGAAGCAATAAGGAGTGCCGGAACGGTAAGATACCATTCGTCTCCCATTCTTCCCAGTTCAAAGCCTATCATTATTATAAGCATATATACTGAACCTACCACATCTGCAAGAAGCCCGAATCCGTATATTTTCAATATGTTCTTTTTGTAAAACTCTTTTTTCTCCGGCATTTTCATAATAAGCATACTTATTATCAGAACTATGCTGTCAATGATAAAATTGCCCGGCAGAACAATAAGCCACATTACCGGAAACATAAGAAGCATCCACAACGGAAACAGAACATTGTACAGCGTTACATCTTTTTTCATAATGCCACCTCCAAAAATAACATCAATTTATGCTTTTTTTCTTATATGGAAGTGCAATAATCACTCCGAGAGCAACTACTCCAAACCATACAAGAATAAGACCGTTCCAGCCGATTGCAGAAGGTGCGCCCGCAAACAGTTTGTTTGCCATTGCAGCCGCCATATAGCTTATAAAATCAATATATCCCGTAACACTTGATACCATTCCTGTATCGCAAAGGCTTGGGCAGTATCTACTGTAGAGCATTGTTGCTGAACCGCCCGACGCCATTATTCCAAGCACTAGTAAAATTATGTTGAGTGCGGGCTGACGCACAAAATATGTCAGTGCAAAAAACACAGCAGACAGCGAAAACATAATAAGTATTGTTTTGTCCATATTTCTGCCAAGCTTTTCATATATAAATATGGCAATAAATGTTGTAAATGAAATTACAAAAGTTGCCACCGTAAACACCGATGCGGACGTTTCAGGAGCAAACCCAAGATACTGCGTTATATATGTAGGCATCCAGAACACCACACTTGTCCTTATAACGCCTGTAATAATTGCAATAAACGTGAATTTGATTATCTGCCGTTTTATAAGAACTTTTACTCCGTAGCCTTTTTCTTCCCTTTGCGGTTTGAACTGATTATATTTCACAATGCCTTTTTTCTCATAAACCAAAAATACCGCAAAACACACAATTGCCATTATCCCCAATGCCGCTGTGCTTGACATAAACACTCCCTGCCAGGTAAGTGCCGCCGCCGCAACACCCGCCATAGGCGAGCCGATAAACGATGCGAAGGTATATCCCATTGAACAGCGTGTGGCATACACAAGCTCGGTGTTTTCCGCTACCACTTTGGTTATTGAGCCATATATCATTGACAGGAAATATCCTGTCATTCCATAAAAAACGATTGCCGCCGTCTCTGATACAGATGCTACGTTTGCAAAAATAAAGTTTGTTATACCTGAAAGCAGAAGCCCAAGGCTTATCATATACCTTGATTTTATTTTATCGCCTATTCTCCCATTAATAAGCTGTCCCAATGCATAGCATATAAGATATACAAACGATGCTGTCCCAATAAAGCTTTCGTCAAATCCGCTTGCAAGCATTTTGGGAGCAGCTGCACTGAATATATTTTTTGCAAAATATACCGCAAGGTATGATACTGAACAAAGACCGCCGATGCAAATTGCATTCACAACACTTTGATTTTTTAAAAATTTCGGGTTTTTCATTTGTTTACTCCACTTGCTCCAAATACTGATTTTAGTGCCCTGTCCACTCAAATAAAGTTTTTCCTTCATCAAGAACATCTATTCTTCTCATTTCGTCTTTGTTGAGCATAAAATCAAAAAGCTGTATATTTTCAATCATCCGCTCTTTATGCGAAGTTTTAGGAATTACAACTATTCCTTGTTGAACAAGATATTTCAGCGCAATCTGTGCGGGTGTTTTTCCGTGAACTTCACCTATTTCTTTTAAAACAGGTTCTTCTGATATATTTCTTTTCTTTTGAGTCAGACAGCTCCACGCTTCCATTACCGTTCCTTTTTTATCAAGCACCTCTTTCAGATCATGACGAGGATGATAAACATGTGAATCCACCTGGTTAACAGCAGGCATAATATTGCAATTTTCAATAAATTTATTGTATCTTTCAATACTAAAATTAGATATCCCTATAGCTCTTACTTTTCCTGTTTCAAGCGCCTGTTCAAACGCGCGGTACATTTCCTCTGCTTCGTCGTATGCGCCGTGTATAAGCATTAAATCAATATAATCCGTTTTCAGGTTTTTAAGGGAGTCTTCTATTCCTTTTTTTGCCAGATCATAGCTACGGAAAGGCGTATGCAATTTCGTTGTGATGAACAAATCCTCTCTTGCTACATTACTGTTTTTTACAGCTTTACCTATAGCCTCTTCATTCTCATACATCTGCGCCGTATCTATAAGACGGTATCCAACATCTATTGCTTCCAAAACTGCACGGGTTACTTCGTCCCCTCGCAAATCCCATGTTCCAAGCCCTACCATTGGCATTTTTATGCCGTTTAATAACGTTACATATTCCATAGTTTCCCCCTCTTCTTATAACCAAAAAATTATAAACCCAGCAAAAAAGCAGAGCCTACTAATTTCAAATGAAATGAACTGCCTGTTAATGTACTTTCATGCAATTCATTGAGCTTGTACACAAAGGCATTATATCACAACATTTTCCCTTTTTCAACATAAAAATCCTCGCAAAGCGAGGATTTTTATTCTTCATCTATACCTATTTCATTACCGAGTGCCGAACCGAATGTAATTGCACCTTTACCGAATTTTTTTCTTATTTTATCAATATTCGTTTCAAGGCGTTCAAGCTTTTCGTGTTTTTCGGTATTGACATCTTCAAAAAGCGACAACTGCACGCCGCAGTTATCCTGATGCTCTATGTTTATTCCCGTAATTCTGAGCATACGGATAGCTTTTCGTTTATCCCTTACGGCATTTGCAAGGTCAAATGCCTCTTTTGCAATTTCCTTTGATACATTTGTCGGAAGGGATAGCTGTTTTTGTTTTGAAACCGATTTGAAATCCGCATATTTTATATATACCTGAACACCGCGGCATTTGACGCATGCACGACGCATTCTTGAACATATACTGTCAGAAAGTGCGGTTATTCCGCATCTAAGCTCGTCCTCGGTTACAATATCGGTTTTAAATGTCATTCCGTTACCCACGGATTTTATTTCCCTTACGTCTTCCACGCTTTTTACGGGGTCGTTATCAATTCCGTTTGCATAATCATGAAGGATATATCCCATTTTACCAAGCATACCGCCTATTAGCTCTTTGTTTGAATTTGCAAGTTCCCCAATGGTTTTTATACCGATTTTCCCAAGCATTTCCGTGGTTCGCCGTCCTGCAAAAAGCAGGTCGCCCACAGGAAGAGGATATACAATATCTTTATAGTTATCTCTGCTAATAACGGTGGTGGCGTCGGGTTTTTTATAGTCGCTGCCCAGTTTGGCAAAAACCTTATTGAACGAAACTCCCACCGAAACAGTGATGCCGATTTCCTCCCTTACGGTGCGGCGGATTTCGTTTGCAATATGTACTCCGTCGCCAAAAAGATTTTTACTTGCGGTTACGTCAAGCCACGATTCGTCAATCCCGAACGGTTCCACAAGGTCGGTATAGCGTTTATATATATCATTAACTTTTTTGGAATATTCGGCATAAAGCTCGTGATGCGGCAAAACAAGCACAATATCGGGGCATTTGCGCCGCGTCGCGCCTATTGTTTCCGCTGTTTTAACGCCATAGGCTTTTGCCAGTTCGTTTTTTGCCAGAATTATGCCGTGCCGTTTTGTAATGTCGCCCGCTACTGCCATCGGTACATCTTTAAGCTCTGGGCGTAGCATACATTCAACGGAAGCGTAAAAAGCATTACAATCACAATGCAGTATAGTCCTGTCCATAATTCACCTTCTTTGTAAAAAATCCCGAGCGTTTACGTTCGGGATTTAAACATTATTGTGGAACACAACAAGGTTCACGGGACCCAACCGCAATCTTTGATTGTGCTGTTGGGTGTGGTTCTTATTTAATTTCATATTCTCCTTTTACCATTACAAGAACCTTTGAATTGGCTTCAATACCTCTGCCGTCGGAAACGGGAACTATAAGCAGATGGTTTGCAGGCATAGCCATACCGTTTGACGGGTCGTTTCCTGCAGTAACATCCGCAAGACCGCCTTTTTCGGTGGATATTATAGTTGCGCTGCCCTGACGTAAAATCAGCTCGCATCCAGCCTGACCGATAAGCTTCTGACCGTCTTTAAGTTCAACAACCGCAAAAGCATTTTTTTCTTTAACATATTCTGTAATTTCCGGTTTGAACACTTTATCAAGATAATCCTTTGAAATAAGGGGATTATCGTCACTTCCCGGTGTTGCAAGAGCAACAACCGCGCAAACTGCTATAATTGCAAGTCCTGTTACAAGTCCGGTTACAAAATTCTTTTTCATTCGTCATTCCTCCGTAATGATACGTCAAAATTCGTCAAAGCCGAGGGAGTCGGACCCCATAAGCTTTAAATTTGTTAAATTCTCATTCTTGTGATTTTCCTGTTTTTAAGGTCGAAGAGTTTAAAACCTTTAAATTTTGATGGAAGACAAAGAAAATTCAAAAATAATACTCGCGTATATTTGCAGAATTTTCTGCAGTATAACGCAAAATTTATGGTTTTAAACCTTGTGGGGTTCGACCTCACTCGACTTCAAGTCCAAAGCTTATTCCTATAGCTCTGTCCACGCCATCCATAAGGTCATCACTAAGGCGTCCTATTTTTTCACGGAGCCTTTGTTTATCTATGGTACGGATTTGTTCAAGCAGAATTACCGAATCTTTGTTAAGTCCGTAATTTTCCGCCCCGATTTCAATATGCGTCGGCATTTTTGCTTTATTAATCTGCGAGGTAATAGCCGCCGCAATAACCGTGGGACTGTATTTATTCACAACATCGTTCTGGACAATAAGTACAGGCCTTACTCCACCCTGTTCCGATCCTATCACAGGGCTTAAATCCGCATAGTAGATGTCCCCTCGTTTTACTATCATGTTTTATTCACACTCCGCCAGTTTTTCCTCGTAGCGGTCAAGGGTTTCCTGATCCGCATCAAAACATATTTCGGCGAGTTTGAGATTGAGTTTTCCCATTTCCGTATACCCCGTCTTAAGTTCCTGCCGTAATTTTTTCTCTTCTTTTTTCACCAAATCCTCGGCAGCATCTCTTAAAACCCGAGTGCGGCTTACACCTTTTTTATTTGCAATGGCGTCAAGCTTTTTCAGCAAGGGGTCCGGAAGACTAAACAATATTTTTTTCAGCTGCGGCAAGCTTCATGCCCCCTTTTTAGTTTAATATAAGTCCCGGCATAATCTTGTTTTAAATTTCCACAGCGGGTATAAATAAATTATACAACACTTTTATGTAAAAATCAATTACAATTTACACCATAACTATTAAACAAGCTGATTTAAAATATCGGTTATTTCCCCGTTTTTTAAATATACTCTGGGCACACGTTTGCCCACATCACATACAATCTCGTAATTAATGGTTCCTATAATGCCGGCAAGAGCATCCGCACTGACGCATTTTCCGCCCGCACAGCCCATAATGATTACTTCATCGCCTACATTAACATTATTCACATCAGTTACGTCAATCATACACTGATCCATACAAACTTTTCCAACAATATTCGCATACTTGCCGCCGATTATAACCTTTCCTTTATTGGATAAATGGCGGCTAAGTCCGTCCGCATATCCTATCGGCAGGGTTGCAATTTTCATTTCTTTTTCAGCGGCATATGTTCCGCCGTAACTGATTTTTTCACCCTTACATATACATTGTATGCGCGAAACTATGGTTTTTATACTCATAGCAGGTTTAAGTTTTATAAGATTTTTGTCGAAATCCTCCGACGGATAAAGTCCGTATACAATTATTCCCACACGCACCATATCAAGATGCATAGGCTTAAATTTTGCTGTAGCGGCACTGTTACACACGTGATGAACAGGGATTTTTTTACCGCATTTTTCTTCCAGCTTATTTACAAAATCCGTATATTTTTTAAACTGTTTTTTTGTAAGTTCATCTTCATTTTCATCTGCACAGGGGAAATGCGTGAATATCCCTTCCGCAAACAGATTTTTCATATTAAGTATTTCTGCCGCATCGTCCACAGATGATGTTTCAAACCCTATTCTGTTCATACCAACGTTTATTTTAATATGAACCTTTGCGGTTTTACCAAGGCGCATCGCTACCGCATCAAGTGCCGCCGCATCCTCACATCTGAATACCGTCAGCGTAATGTCATTATTTATTGCATCTTCATACTCACCCTCTGGTGTATATCCAAGAACAAGAATTGGTGCATCTATACCAAAGTTTCTTATTTCAAGAGCTTCGTTTACGCAGCTTACGGCAAGGCAGTCCGTCCCCGCTTCAAGCACGGTTTTAGCAGTCATTTTAACACCGTGGCCATAGCCATCGGCTTTAACGCTTGCCATTATTTTAACTTTATCGCCCACAATTTTTCTTATTTCGGCAATGTTAGCGGAAATCGCATCCACATTAACCTCTGCCCAAGTTCTTTTTACAAAAGTTTTCATCTTAAGAATATCCCCCATCAGCTTATCTGGAAAAGCTCATCTCCCAGCTCTGGATTTATTTTAAATTCCGTGTATTCAATTTTTGAATAGGTTTTCCCGTCGCTGCCTTTTATTTCAAGGCTGACTGGCTGCATTTTTGCAGTGTCAAGCACCAGCTGTGCCCGTGCTTTATACTGATTGGAAAGTCCCGTATCAACAGTTAATGTTACAAGCTTGTCATCATCTGCCGATACCGACGCAGTAGTAAGCTCATTCCGGTAATACGCTTCAAAAAAGTTCTGCAGAAACATAAAATCCCCTTCATCAATGTTAAGCCTTTCAAGCTTGAACGGAGACGATGTGCCGCTACCTTTTACTGTAGCGGAATTGCCGTTTATTACCGTAACAACTCCGCCCGATTCGCTGCGCATTTTGTCGGGCGATTTATAATACTGCTTCATTTCATATGTATTGGTGTTATTGTTTGAATACGTAGTAAGGTGCACTATTGCCGAATAGCTTTGCATTCCGGCAAATGTATTATAAATTTTTCTGCTTGTATCAAGCTCAGGACGCACGCCTGCGCACGCCGTAAGCACTATCATAAGTATAACAGGCAAAATTATTTTTTTCATAAAGCCTCCTGAATAGATTTTTTCTCTAATCAGGAACAAAGGATTAGTGTTCCGGATTTTTTATCCTTTGTATTGCCTCTGCCACGCATTTTGCCATATCGGTAGGAATCATTCCTATCTGCCCGATTTGTCTGGCAGCAATATCGCCCGCAAGACCGTGCACATAAACCCCTGCCGCTGCCGCATATTCTGCGGACATACCGCGCGCGGCAAACGCGCCGATAATTCCCGAAAGAACATCGCCGCTGCCACCGGTTGCCATTCCCGGATTTCCGGTCGGATTAATATATGTGTTTCCGCCCGTCGCGGCAGTTACGGTCCCTGCACCTTTAAGTACCATTGTTGTATTATACTCTTTAGAAAAGGTTTTTGCAAGGTTTATTCTGCTGCTTTGCACTTTTTCTATATCCAACCCGAGAAGACGTGCCGCCTCGCCCGGATGAGGAGTAAGAATGGCTTTTTTACCAAATTGCTTTAATATATCTATATTCCCGCAAATCGCATTTATACCATCGGCATCTATTACTACAGGAACATCTTTTTTAAGAACATATTCTACTATTTTATATATATCTTTTCCTCTGCCAAGTCCGGGACCTATTACATAAGCGTCCGCCGCCACAGAGTCAATAGCTTTTTTTGCCGCATCAAATGTAAGGCTATCCACGCAAGGCGCGCTCACCGTCATTGCTTCGGTAAGTTTTATTTCCATAATTGTATTAAGATTATCGGGTATCACAACCGACACAAGCCCCGCACCGGCGCGCAGTGCCCCCATTGCCGAAAGTGTTGCTGCGCCTGTCATTCCCTTGCTTCCTGCAATAATACAAAGTCTGCCCATTGAGCCTTTATGTTCATCCATCGCCATATCGGGAATCATATCTGCAATATCCTCTTCATCAGGATAAAAGCATTTTATGTCCGTTGGCGCAAAATCAAGCGGTGCAAGCACAATTTCTCCCGCAAGAGTTTTTGCGGGATACTGCAAAAGTCCTGTTTTTACATATCCGAAAGCCAGCGTAGCATCCGCGCGCACCGCTTTTCCAAAAGCCATACCTGTATCGGCATCTACACCCGTCGGCACATCAACCGCAAGCACATATGCACCGCTTTCGTTTATTTCATCAATTATATCAAGACTGCATGCGCCGTTTATGCCAATTCCTAAAACTGCATCAATAACAACATCCGCATCAATTCTTTTTACAAATGGTATATCAAGAGATTTAGCCTCATCAAAGTTTGTTTTTGCATCCTCGGTTTGCGGAGCGTCAAATACATTATATATACATACGTCATACCCGCCGCCGTGCAGAATTCTTGCCGCGGCATATCCGTCGCCTCCGTTGTTCCCTTTTCCGCACACCACACATATTTCTGTATCTTTATCAAACCTCAAGTTTATAAAATCTGCCACAGCCTCTGCCGCTTTTTCCATAACATCAACGGAACGCGCACCAAGTGCAAAGGTTTTTTGTTCAATTTCTTTCATTTCCTTTGAAGAAACAAGTTCAAGCATTTTATTCTCCTGTTATAACTATACTCGGTCTGGACAGTTTTATTGCTTCAAGAAGCTCGTCGTTCGGGTTGAACAGTACCCTTACCTTGCCCACTCCGTGACGTTCTGTCATAATATAGTAAAGTCTGTCATTTTCATCTTTTGTGGAACAGTTGAGCGTTTTATACTCTCCGCTGTAAGGATGGCTTACAGGCGCAACAAGTTCAAATTCCATTTTAGATACGGTAATAACTCTGCCGCGTCTTGAGCCTGCAATAATCATATCTATATCAAGTGTACCGTCCGTAAAAACATATTCATATTCAACTGTTTTTGATTTTATAAGACGGACAACACACCACCACATCGCCGCAAGCATTATAAGAAAAACATAGCCCAGATAATGAAGTGCAAACCCGAAATACAGTGCCATAGGCGTAAATATAATACCCCCTATGACAAGAAGAACACTTGTCCATACGTCCTTCTCGGTTTTTTTCCGTCTTATAAGTTGTTCAACAAAAATATCTTCCACTGTTATCACCTTTTTACAAATTTATATATACATTATATCACGTTTATTTTACATAAACAACAATTTTTTAAAATAATTAACATTTTTTTAAAAAAACACTTGCATTAGTGGTTTTTTTGTGTTATAATACATTTTACGTATTATTGTATGAGAGGTGAAAACGCAATGCCTAACATTAAATCGGCTAAAAAAAGAGTTAAGGTAATACAGACAAAAACTTTAAGAAACCAGATGATTAAATCTGCTCTTAAAACTTCCATTAAATCTTTTGAAACTGTTGCTTTAAGCGGTGATAAAGCAAAAGCTGAAGAAAGCTTTAAATTAGTTATTAAGAAGATTGGCCAGGCTGTTTCCAAAGGTGTATTGCACGCTAACACTGCAGCCAGAAAAAAATCCAGATTAGCAAACGTATTAAATAAAGTTGGATAATTAACAATAAACATAAAAATAGACATATGAAAATATGTCTATTTTTTGATTTAAGGTGAATTTATGTTTAAATGCTGTATTTTTGATATGGACGGCACAGTTTCCGATACTATCCGTTCAATTGCATATTTTGGGAACAAATCTCTTGCCGAAATAAATCTTCCGCCTATCGATACCGAAACTTATAAAATCCTTGTAGGTAACGGTGCGGCAATTCTTGTACACCGTATGCTCGCTCATTACGGATGTGATACAGAAGAAAATTTCAATAAAGTTTTTCCAAAATATAAATCGGATTACGATGCTGATTTTATGTATCTTACCGAACCTTATGACGGAATTATGGAACTTCTAAAAGAGCTTAAAGCGCGCGGGATTAAAACTGCCATTCTTTCTAATAAACCCCATTCTACTGCACAAAAGGTTTCGGATATTATGTTTGGGGACAAGCTTATTGATATATGCCGCGGTGAAACACCCGAAGTACCAATAAAACCCGACCCAAAAGGTCTGTTTCTTTTGCTTGATGAGTTCGGCTTAACGCCCGACGAATGTATCTACATAGGCGATACGGGCACTGATGTTGCAACAGGAAAATCGGCAGGCGCATTTACCGTTGGCGTTTTGTGGGGATTTCGTAAAAAACCCGAACTTGAAGATGCTGATGCCATTATTTCGCATCCTAGAGAAATACTTTCTTTTCTTGACTGATTATCATTTTTTGCGGCCCCGCCGCGTATAGTTTAATATAAAACTAAAACTGCCCTGCATTTATGCAAGGCAGTTTCTTGTAAAGGGGCTTTAAAACATTGAATAAAAGTGCAGATTTTCGTAATAAAGAGGTTATTAACATTTCCGACGGCAAACGTCTTGGTTTTGTAAGCGATGTGGATATAAATTTTGAAAAAGGTACTGTTGAAGCCATTATTGTTCCCGGTCCGTCAGGACTTGTAAATTTTTTCACCGGTGGACGCGACGATTATGTCATTCCCTGGAATAATATCCAGAAAATCGGAGACGATATTATACTTGTAAACTATTCTACTTCTTATAAACGGTAATTGACAAAATATTCCGCTTATGATAAACTTATTATATTGAATTCTTAAATTTATTTTTTTCTTTATATAACCCCCATTGGAGGACAAATTATGACTATTACCGATTTGAGTGTTTCCCAACTGCGCGAGCTTGCAAAAGAGCGCGGTCTTAAAGGAATAAGTGCGCTTAAAAAAGACGAGCTTATAACACTTCTTCAAAACACCGATCCCATTGTGGCAGATGACAAAACTCCCGAACCGACAGAGGATAAAAAACAGCTTTTTGATGTGAATAAAACCGAGGCAAATGTTAACGGCATTCTTGAGGTGCTTGCCGACGGATACGGATTTGCAAGGGGCGCAAACTGTCTTGATGACGGCAGTGACGTTTATGTTTCCCCTGCAATGATAAGAAAATATTCTCTCAAAACAGGAGATAAAATTACAGGCTATGCCGTAAAGCGCGAGGGAGAAAAGTTTGAGGCTCTTATCTATATCAAAAGCGTTAATGACGAGCGTCCCGATTCAATCCGTTTTCGAAAACCGTTTGAATCGCTTGTGCCGGTATATCCCGATGAAAGACTTCGTCTTGAAACCGACTCTAAAAACTATGCAATGCGTATTGTTGACCTTATTTCTCCCGTAGGAAAAGGTCAAAGAGGGCTTATTGTTGCGCCGCCGAAGGCCGGTAAAACAACTCTTCTTAAACAAATTGCAAAAAGCATGCTTGCCAATAACAAAGATATCCATATGATTGTACTTCTTATCGACGAACGTCCCGAAGAAGTTACAGATATGCAGCATTCAATAGAAGGCGCCGACGTTGTGTATTCAACGTTTGATATGCCACCCGAAAACCACGCAAAAGTGGCAGAGCTTGTGCTTGAACGCGCCGAGCGTCTTGTTGAACACGGCAAGGATGTGGTTGTTCTTCTTGACAGTATTACAAGACTTGCAAGGGCATATAATATAACCGGTCAGGCAAGCGGAAGATCTCTTTCCGGCGGTCTTGATGCAGGTGCACTGTATAAACCAAAAAAATTCTTTGGTGCGGCACGTAACATAAAAGGTGGCGGCAGTCTTACCATTCTTGCAACTGCACTTATTGAAACCGGCAGCCGTATGGATGACGTTATTTTTGAAGAGTTCAAAGGCACTGGTAATATGGAGCTTCATCTTGACCGTCATATGTCCGAGCGTCGTATATTCCCCGCAATCGACATATTCAAATCGGGCACAAGAAAAGAAAATCTCCTGATGCCGTATGAAGAGCTTAATGCCGTATGGAATATACGAAGAGCCTTTGGCGGAGGAAGTAATCCCGAGGTTACGGAATATATCATAAATAAGATTGTAAACACTAAAAATAATGAGGAGTTTGTTAAAGTAATAAATGACGAACTCAAACACGAAAAGTTTTCTAAAAACGGGAGGTAGAATCATGAAAAAAATAATATCTGTTTTACTGGTTTTATCAATCCTTGTTTCAATGTGCGGATTTTGCGCTGTTGCAGCGCCTGCCGCCGAAGATTTTACAGCAAAAGCGGCGATTCTTATGGAAGCATCAACCGGCAAAATTCTTTATGAATATAACAAAGACGAAAAGCTTGCAATGGCAAGCATAACAAAGCTTATGCCGCTTCTTATAACAATGGAAAAGCTGGATAGCGGCGAACTCACTCTTGATACGCCCATTACCGGTTCTCCGAAAGCAAAGGAAGCGGGCGGCAGTACAATTTTCCTTGATGTAGGCGAAAAAATGGCACTTAATGACATCATCAAAGGAATATGTATTGCAAGCGGAAACGATGCAACAATTGCCCTTGCCGAAACACTTGCAGGAAGTGAAAACGATTTCGTTACACTTATGAACCAGAAAGCTTATGAGCTTGGAATGACAAATACAAACTACGTAAACGTAACGGGTTTTGATGCGGATTATCATTATACAAGTGCGTATGATACCGCACTTCTTGCAAAAGAGATTATTATGAACCATCCCGAAATTTTAAACTACAGTACTATCCGCGAAGAATGGCTGCGTGGAAACCGCACACAGCTTATAAATACAAACAGACTTTTATCCACATATCAGTATACAACCGGACTTAAAACCGGAACAGAAACAAACGCAAAATACTGCGTTGTTGCAACCGCAAAAAAAGATAATATGGATTTGATTGCCGTAATCCTCGGTGCGGAAGATACAAATGCAAGATTTTCTGAAGCAAAAATGCTTTTGCAGTACGGATATTCGGCATATGAGCTTTCGCATCCGGTTGAGGATAATGAGCTTGTTGGCACGGTAACCGTAAACAAAGGCGCAAAAGACAGCGTAAATGCAATAATCAAAAAACCGAGCGGTGTTGTTGTGCCGAAAACATATTCCGATAATATAAAAAAGGAAGTAACTCTTTTTAAAGATGTCCCCGCACCCGTAAAAGCCGGCGATATCATTGGCGAAATGGTTGTTTCCGCCGCGGGCGAACCTATCACAACCATTCCCGTTGTTGCCGAAGAGGATGTTAATAAACTTACTTTCTGGCAAGCAGTATGGAAAATCTTCACGGCATTATTCCAGTTTTAAGACATAAAAAAGCACCCTTACGGGTGCTTTTGTTTTATCTTTTATCTGCGTAGAAGAATACTGCCATTGTGCCCGGACCGGAATGTGCGCCGATTGACGGGTCAAGAATGATGATTCTTACATCCTCAACGCCGATTACATTAAGCTGTGCTTTTACTTTTTCGGCTTCTTCAATACAATCGCCGTGTGTTATAAACACAGTCTGATTTTTATCCGCTCCCATTTCTTCAAACTTGTTTGCAATGGTGCTTAAAGACTTTTTACGGCCCATAACCTTGCCTTTAACAATAAGCTTACCGTTGTCATCTACGTGCATTACAGGCTTAACGCTGAGCATTTCGCCGAATGTTGCGGAAGCACGGCTTACTCTGCCGCCGCGCATAAGGAAGAACAAATCATCAACAGTAAACCAATGGTTAAGGCGGAGTTTATTTTCTTCAACCCATGCTGCAACCTCATCAATAGTTTTCCCTTCGGCTTTTAATTTTGCCGCATCATATACGAGCATTCCTTCACCTATACTTGCAGCAAGCGAATCAACCGTAATAATTTTTCTGTCGGGATATTTATCCGCAAGCATACTTTTTGCAATGGTTGATGCCTGATATGTTCCCGAAATTCCGCTTGAAAGGCCGATGTAAAGAACATCCTCACCGTTTGCAAGTGCCGCTTCAAACGCAGTTGCAAATTCATCTGCATTTACAAGCGATGTTGTTATCGGCTCTTTATTTCTCATTTTTTCGTAGAACATCTGAAGATCAATAGTTGTGCCTTTTTTATAGCTCACATATTCTTTGCCGTCAATAGTAAATTTAAGAGATAAAACCTCAATACCGTACTGTTCATACATTTCGGGTGTAAGGTTTGACCCGTTATCCGTAAATATTCTGTAACTCATAATTACCTCCACGCAATCTAATATGTTATATTATATTATATCATAATTCATATGTCAATAGGTAATTTGATTTATTCTTTAATGCTTTCAATAAGGCTTATTATATTTTCGGTTTCAGTATCTTTTTCCATTTTTCCTACTTTATCAATAAGTACACCCAGTGCCGACGCCAGCTGATTAAGGGGTGCCGCCTTTATTTTTTCCGATTTTGACAGCTCGTCCATATACAGATTGATAATTTCCATTGCTTTTATGCGGCATTTTGTGTCAAACTTTTCGGGTGAATATTCGTCAATAATTTTTTGTACGCTTGCCACCGAAATTTTGTTTCGTTTTGCACTTTCTTCGTAAGATTTTGTTTCTTTATAATCACCCAGTATTTTTTCTTTTTTTATATCCGACAGTTTCGGCAATCCCGTTTCTCCTCTCTTCCAAAAATGTTATATCTTATGTAATCTCCGTTTTTCATACACTCTTCAAGTATATCACAAACGGTTTTTTTGCTTCTGCCAAGCTGGGCACATATGTTTTCAACGCCCGACCCCTCAAAATAGTACCTGCACACAAGCATTTTTGTATCGTCTGTAACGGGGTTCGGGTTTGTTGGCTTTTTTCTGCCAAACATAAGTAAATCGGTTATATGCTTTTTCTTAAGCTTCAAATTAAGCATTTTTGCCATTTTCAGAAACTGCGGCGCCGATATATCAAGATCTGCCATTATCGTTTCAATGGGAATTACCCCAAAATACTTTTTCATATACGTAAGCTCTGTTTTTGTGGGAACAAATCCACGTCTTTTCATTCTAAGTTCCATAATAATCTCTCCTCCATAAGGGCTACTCTTCTAATTCACTTTTCTGCCCGATGTCATATCCACCAAAGCTGCTGTACTCTTCATCTTCGTTCTCTTTACAAACAAAAGCACCGTCTGTTATCCACAAATCCAGATGATGCTCAAGTTTATTTCGATCCGAAATATTTATTATGGTTCTTACCTCCTTTTTATCTCGCACTGAGATTATATCACGGATATCACTACCCGTCAATAGGTAAATTGAAAAATATCTCATTTTGTGTTACTCTTTGGCGAATTTTCCGTTAAAATCGGCATATGTGTCCGGAACAGACCCTACAAGAACAACCTGTGCAACAGGGATTGTGCGGTCTACGCCCACACTGGTACGGAACGGGATTGCGCTTACCATCATTTCCGCTTCTACAGTAATACTGACGGCAAATTTTGTCTGATTTATACCTGCGCTTATAAAACTGTCATCAAATTTAACAGAGATATTGGGCGATGGCGAAATTTTTATTGGAACCTTCGGACCGAAACCCGTAATGGTTCGCATACCGAGAATGTTTGCAATAGAAAGGGTTATGTAGTATTGATTATTTTCCCGAAATCTTTCAATAAGGCGGGAAGAAATTTCACTTTGCATACGGTTTATGAGTGCCGAATCGGTACTGACTGCAGTTATTTTACCTTCGCCGTCATATTCCTTTATTATAATATTGGAATAAGAGTTTCCGGCGGATGCAGTTGTTTCACCTATAACTTTATTTATTGCATAGGTAGCTTCAAACCGTGCTTTACTTTGTGCAAGTGAATTAAAAAGTGTACCCACTCGCATAGTAAGGGCAACTATAATAAGTGCCGTTACAAGAACAAAAATTATGCATTTCATTTTCCTTCTTTTTTTTGCAAAAATTCTCAATTTTCGTCATCCCCTATAAAATATTATATGTTTTTGGACAAATTTTTGTGAAAAACATCTTGACAACACCCACAAGCTGGTATATAATGAAATGGATTAAATGATGTAATAGGGGGCGTGCACTTTGTCAACACAACCCTCCGAATGCAATCTTGATATATCAGAATTAAGTGATATTGAACTTGTAACGGAGGCGCGCAGCGGGAACAACGAAGCTTTTGAAATTTTGATTTCTCGCTATAAACCAAGCATAACAGCAAAGGCAAAAACGTATTTTTTGCGTGGCGCCGACAGGGAGGATATTATCCAGGAAGGGCTTATTGGTCTTGTTAAAGCCATAAGGGACTTTAAAAGTGACAGGACCTGCGGCTTTCGAGCATTTGCAGAGCTTTGCATAACGCGCCAGATCATCACGGCAATTAAGACAGCAACAAGGCAAAAACATATTCCGCTTAATTCTTATATTTCACTTTATAATAACGAATCAAGCGGTGAAGGCGAACGAATGCTTATCGATTTGATTGAAGGCGACTCCAGTCTTAATCCCGAAGAATATATGATTATCAACGAAAGCTATAAAGGGATTGACGATAAGCTTATTAAAATTTTAAGTAAGTTTGAACGCAGTGTGCTTGAACATTATATAGCAGGAAAAAGCTATGTTGAAATTGCCACAGTTGTTGGACGACCCGTCAAATCAATTGATAACGCGCTCCAGCGCATCAAGCACAAGCTTGAAAAATCACCTATTGCAAATTCTTAGGTTATCAGGCATTTTGCCATAACAATATAATAAAGTCCATGAATCTTACGTATGTCGCGCTGCTTTTGGCAGGAGAATGGTTTGAATCAGGATTAGAAACAAAGTGAGGGAAAACACAATGTACGAAGACAAAACTTTAATTTGCAAGGACTGCGGAAACGAATTTGTATTCACAGCAGGCGAGCAGGAATTCTATGCTGAAAAAGGCTTTCAGAATGAACCGCTCAGATGTAAAGAATGCAGAGTTAACCGCAAAAACGCATTAAGAGGCACAAGAGAAATGTTTACAATTACTTGTGCAGAATGCGGCGCAGAAGCTCAGGTTCCTTTCAAACCGAAGAACGACAAACCTGTATATTGCAGCGAATGTTTCGCAAAAAACAAAGAATAATTTCTTTATAAAAAATACCGTTGCCGCAAGGCGACGGTATTTTTTACTAAACGGAGGATACCAATGATTTCCATTAAAGAAGCCATTATTGTTGAAGGCAAATACGATAAAATCAAAATTTCATCCATTTTCGATACGATTATTGTTTCCCTCGGCGGTTTTGGCATATTTACAAACGAAGAAAAACAAAAGCTGGTGCGTAAGCTTGCAGAAAAACAAGGCATTATAATTCTTACCGATTCTGACAGAGCCGGTTTTTTAATAAGGAATTTTATTTGCGGTATTGTGGATAATAAATATATTAAACACGCATATATTCCACAACGCCCCGGCAAGGAAAGCCGTAAATCTTCAGCCTCAAAAGACGGGTTTTTAGGCGTTGAAGGCATTGATAAGCAAACAATTATAGAAAGTATACAAAACGCCGCAACCATAACCCCTGCAAGTTCGAACGAAAAAATCACCAAAGCCGACCTCTACTCTCTCGGCTTTTGCGGACGTAGCGGCAGTGCCGAAATGCGAAATAAACTTCTTTCGTTTCTGGATTTGCCGATTGGTATAACAGCCAATCCCCTGCTTTCCATTTTAAATTCACTTTATACTCCCATGCAGTTTGCCGATATGCTGGAAAATTTTGAAAAAAGTAACTTTTCAGAATAATTTATGTTTTTTTGACAAATATCTATTGCAAAGAGGAAAAATTTAGTGTAAAATATTTATGCCTACTTTTTCGGGCAACAAAGAGACGGAGGATTTGCAAGTATGGACAATTCAATAAAAAAAATCGGTATTATGACCGGCGGCGGTGACTGTCCGGGGCTTAATGCTGTAATTCGTGCAGTAACAACAACCGCAATCAATAAATACGGACTTGAAGTAGTTGGTATCAAAAACGGCTATAGAGGTCTATATCTTGGCGAATCACAGTTGGTTCCGCTTACCATCGATAGTGTTGAAGGCATCATAGGAAAAGGAGGCACAATCCTTTATAACTCAAATAAGGACAACCTTTTCAAGTATCCAAGAAGAAACAAAGACGGCCTTGTTAAAGACGAAAATGGCAAAATTATTTATGACGATTTGTCCGACGTTGCAGTAAACAACCTTAAAATAAATGGAATTGACGCACTTGTTATAGTTGGCGGTGACGGCACACTTACTTCCGGACGCGACTATTCCAACAAAGGCGTTAAAGTAATTGGTGTTCCGAAAACAATTGATAACGACCTTAATTCAACGGATGTTACATTCGGTTTTGATACCGCCGTTAACAGATGTGTTGATGCTATTGAATGTCTTAAAACAACGGGCGAAGCTCATCACCGTGTTATGATCCTTGAAGTTATGGGTCGTGATGCAGGTCACATTGCTCTTAACACAGCTATTGCCGCCGGCGCAGACGTTGCGCTGATTCCTGAAATCAGATACGATATTGCAAACGTAGTCGAAAGAGTAAAAGTATCTCTTCGCAGTGCAAAACAGTTCTCGGTTGTAGTTGTTGCAGAAGGTGCTCCAACACCGTCAGGTGCCGCAGCTGTTGGTATAACAACAGAATTTGCTCCGGACGGATATAAATATAAAGGCGTGAGCGACGCTGTTGCAAAAGAAATTGAAACAAGAATCAACGGAGACCGTGATGATAACGGATATGCAATTTCCGAAACAATTATGGATGTTGAGGCACGTGCAACCGTAATCGGTCATATTTCAAGAGGCGGCAGCCCCTCCTCTGCAGACAGAATCCTTTGCACAAGATATGGTTCTTATGCAGTTGACGCACTGATGAACGGCAAAAATAAACATATGGTAGCACTTAAACAGGGTGAACTTACCGCAGTTCCGCTTAATGAAGTTATTCCCACAAGCGATATTCACAGCAATTTCAGACCTGTTGACCCAAACGGTGAACTGGTTAAGCTTGCAAGAACAATGGGAATTTATGTAGGAGAATAAATGTTGTATAAAGAATATTCTAAATTTTTGCTGGATAAGTATGGCGAAAAGGTCTACAAGCTTCCCGTTAATTTAGATGTAACCTGCCCAAACCGTGACGGAACCGTCGGTTTGGACGGTTGTGCTTATTGCGGAAGCTGCGGTGCAGGATATGAAAGCCTTTCAAATACCTTATCTGCCAAAGAACAGTTAAAACTTAATATGGAATACATAGGCCCTAAATATAATGCCAAAAAGTTTATTGCATATTTTCAGAATTTTTCAAACACCTATATGCCGACCGAAGATTTTCGCAAGGCTGTTATGCAAGCGCGCACGGAAAATATTGTAGGAATTGACGTTTCAACACGCCCCGACTGCATTTCTGCCGAATACCTTGACATTCTTAAAGAAACGGGACTTGATATATGCATAGAACTTGGACTTCAGACAGTGAATTATCATACACTTAAATCAATCAACCGCGGGCACTCTCTTGCCGAGTTTATTGATGCGGTGCTTATGGTGAAATCCTACGGATTTGAGGTTTGTGCCCACATAATTCTTGATTTTCCGCAAGATGATATGGAAGACATAATCGAGTGTGCAAAAATTCTTTCCGCACTTAAAATCGACACCGTAAAACTGCATTCTTTGTATATAGTAAAAGATACAAAATTTGAAAAAATGTACGATGACGGCAGTCTTAAACTGCTTTCAGTTTTAGATTACGTAGACAGATGCATAGCATTTCTTCGCCATCTCTCCCCCGATATTTCAGTTGCAAGAATTATCGGCAGAGCACCGGAAAAGGATACACGAATTGCCAATTTCGGTATGAGCTGGTGGAAAATAAAAGATATGATCCTCGAAAAAATGGAAGTCGAAAACATAAGACAAGGTGATATGTGCACTTACCTTGGCGGCAGTGCTGTTAAAAAATTTTTACAAAATAAGGAATAATTATCTCATTTTTGGTTTAAAATATATTGACAAACAAATTTTGTTGTGGTATAATAACTTAAGTAGTTTCGAGCTGGAATGGCGGAACTGGCAGACGCACAGGACTTAAAATCCTGCGGGATTTAACCCCCGTACCGGTTCGATTCCGGTTTCCAGCACCACTACAAAATTCAATATCGCGGGGTGGAGCAGTCCGGTAGCTCGTCGGGCTCATAACCCGAAGGTCGTTGGTTCAAATCCGGCCCCCGCAACCAAAAAATGGACACTCGTTTAAAGGCGAGTGTTCTTTTTTTGTTGTGGCATGATTTTGAATTTATGTATTTTTAGTTATGAGGCCGACGAGCGTGGCTCGTTGGGTGACGAACGCGACCGCCGCCGGTGGCGGAAAAAGGGAGAGTAAGGAAGCGCAGCGGTCAAAATAATCAAGGATGTCGCCGTGCATCCGACGATTATTTTGGCAACCGCAAGAGGCGCTTTAGCGATAACCCGAAGGTCGTTGGTTCAAATCCGGCCCCGCAACCAAAATGAAAAAGGCAGATGCGAAAGCATCTGCTTTTTTTGTTTTAGTGGGTCGGTTTGAGTCATCGGCCGTAGGGTTATGAGCCCGAAGGGCGAATAACCTGCTTTGATGCCGAGTGCCGCCGGCGGCGGATAAAGCGAGGCGGAAAAGGGGCAGCGGTCAAATCGGGCGGCACCGCTTGCGGTAGCCGCGTTTGCCGATTTGGGCACCGCAACCCGAGGGGCGTTGGCAACCGCAAGAGGCGCTTTAGCGATAACCCGAAGGTCGCCCATTCAAATCCGCACAATAAAAAAAGAGTAGTAAAAACTACTCCTTTTTTGCTAATTACTGTCCTGCTTTTTTGAGGTCGTTATTTCTGATTTCTACACGTCTTACTTTACCGCTGATTGTTTTCGGCAGGTCATCCACAAAATCAACAATTCTCGGATATTTGTAAGGCGCAGTATGTGTTTTAACATATTCCTGAATTTCTTTTTTAAGTTCGTCTGTTCCCACAGTTCCCTTTGTAAGAACAAGTGTTGCTTTTACAATCTGTCCGCGAACCTCGTCGGGAACGGCTGTGATTGCACATTCAAGCACGTACGGAAGCTCCATGATAACGCTTTCGATTTCAAATGGTCCAATACGATATCCCGATGATTTGATTACATCGTCGATACGTCCTACATACCAGAGGTAGCCGTCCTCGTCCATTGTTGCCTGGTCGCCTGTGTGGTAGAAACCGTCGTGCCATACATCTTTTGTTTTTTCTTCGTCCTGATAGTATCCGATAAACAGTCCGCACGGCGCACCATTTTTTGTGCGTACGCAGATTTCACCGGTATCCCCTGTTGGACATTCGTTTCCGTCGGCATCAAGAAGCACAACATCGTACAATGGACTTGGTCTTCCCATTGAACCGATTTTCGGTGTTGAACCAACAAAGTTTGCAATTGAAAGTGTTGTTTCGGTCTGACCGAATCCTTCCATTATCTTAAGTCCTGTTGCTTTATAGAACTGATTATAAACTTCCGGATTAAGCGCTTCGCCTGCAGTTGTTGCATATTCAATTGAAGAAAGGTCGTATTTGGACAAATCTTCTTTGATGAAGAAACGATACATTGTAGGCGGTGCACAGAATGTTGTTATACCGTATTTTTTGAACAGCGGCAGGATGTCGTCCGGATGGAAGCGATCAAAATCGTATGTGAATATACCTGCTTCGCAAAGCCACTGTCCGTACAATTTACCCCAGAGCGCTTTACCCCAGCCTGTATCGGAAATTGTAAAGTGAAGTCCGTCGGGGTTTACGTTGTGCCAGTGTTTTGCAGTAGGATAATGACCGAGTGCATATTTGTATGAATGTGTTGCAATACGCGGATATCCTGTTGTACCGGAGGTAAACAACATAAGCATCGGGTCGTCACCGCAGGGAGTGTTTTCCGTGCGGTTAAAGTGTGTGCTGAAGCGTTCCATTTCAACATTGAAATTATGCCAGCCGTCTTTTCCTCCTCCAACAAGAATTTTAAGCATATCGGGAAATGCCGCAGCCGCTTTTTCGGCTTCTACCGAAACATCTCCATCGGCAGTACAAACAATAGCTTTTACGCCGGCAGCTTTATATCTGTATTCAAAATCGTGCTCAACAAGCTGATTTGTTGCAGGTATTGCAATTGCACCGATTTTATGCAGTGCCAGCATACAGAACCAGAACTGGTAATGTCTTTTAAGCACAAGCATAACCGTATCGCCTTTTTTGATACCGAGCGATTCAAAATAGTTTGCGGTTTTTGCAGAATATTTTTTCATATCGCTGAATGTGAAGCGGCGGTCTGTTTTATCGTTTGCAACCCACATCATTGCTGTTTTATCGGGAGATTTTTTTGCAATTGCATCAACACAGTCAAATGCAAAATTGAATTTATCATCATTTTTAAATGAAATTCCGTTAAACACGCCGTTTTCATCATATGTTGATGTGATGAAATTGTCAGCAACAGTTTTCTTTGCTTCTTTTTCGGCTTTTATCGCTTTTGATGCAATAAATGGAGCTTCGGGATATTCCTCGCTGAAATGTCCATCCTGCGGATTAAGTACAACGGCGTGGAATTCACATCCGCCCTCGCTTACGGCAATCATACCGTGAGGAATGATACTATTATAGAAAATTGAGTCGCCTTCGTTAAGAATATCTATGTGGTTACCTACCTGAACTTTGAGGCTACCTTTTACGATTACGTCAAATTCCTGTCCGTTATGTGAATTAAGTTTAATGGGAGCGTTCTGCTCTTCTGCAAGATACGGGAATTTAACAAGGAATGGTTCTGCAAGTTTGTCTCTGAATTTCGGTGCAAGGTTGTTATACACTACACCCTGCTTTTTGATAATTTTAAGACCTTCACCTTTTCTTGTAATTGCAAAGGAAGTAAGTGTTGTGCTTGTTCCTTCAAGCAGGTCAACAACTTCAACACCGCACGCTTTTGCACATTTGTAAATAAATGTAAAGCTGAAATCGGTTTCTCCCTCTTCAAGAAGTTTATAGTCTTCTGCTGATACGCCCGTAAGCTTTGCAAGCTCTTCGGGAGTATATCCTTTTGCTTCGCGCAGGTCCTTGATACGTCCTGCGACCTCTTTCAAATTGTAGTCCATCTGTTTTTGCTCCTTTCTTTTCCGCATATGCGGATTTGAATAAAACAAAAAACCCGCCTCAAATTTTGAGACGGGTTGTATCAACTCGCGGTACCACTCAAATTGCGAAATTAATTCGCCACTTACCAGGCTCTATCAAGCCCTTGCTTTAACGCAGCTTTACGGAAGGAGTCTACTTAAGCACCTGCTTTTTCGGTCCTCCAACTCAGAAGTGATGGGTCATTGGAAAGCTTCCCCATTGGCTTGCACCAACCGCCAACTCTCTTTAGGTTTCACCCTCCGACCGTCTTCGTCATAGTTGTTTTGTGATATTCAAATTACTATCATTATACTCTCGTAATTTTCATTTGTCAATAGTTTTTTAAAAATTTTTTGATTATGACGTTCGTATTTCCCGATTGAAGTAAAATGATGCCGATTGGGCAAACTGAGCCCGAAGACACAGAATCATCCCCTTCTCTCTATGCTCGTAATGCCGCAATATCAGAATCACTTAAAATACTTTTCTTTTTAAAGAAATCACCACTAAACATCCCCTTTAAGCGAATCGTTCACTGATATATCTTTGTTTTACCTAAATCGTTGGTAATTGTTTTGAATATCGTACTAAAAACAGCATATTGTGGAGATATGCTTTACAAAAAGTGGTATTTATGATACAATGAACAAAAAAACATAATAATAGGTGATTTTATTATATTAGATATATTAAAAAGATTGTTTTTCTGCTTATCTTTATTATTATGTATAAGTGGAATAGTCCTAAAGCACGCAATAGATTCGACCATGATGGCAGTCGTCTATTCTCCAATGCCAATTGCATGTGCGTTCCTCGCCGTAGCGTTAATTTTATTAATGATTTATACTTTTACAAAAGGCAATGTATCAAGATATATTCTTATATTAGCTATGGTTCTATTAACTATTAAACAATTCTTGTGGGCAGGAAGTGTCATATCGATAATTCTATATATTATTATTGTTATATCTTTATTTAAACCCACACAACAAAAAGCATTAAATACTGCAATTATCGTCGATTGTATAATAAAAAGCTTACAGACAATATTATATATAACTGATAATATAACTTACTATGGTAGTCTTTATTATGCCTCCCCGTATATAATTTGTTTATTGGCTTCATTATGCGCAGGTATTGGAGTTTGGTTAATAGCATCAAACCAGTATCTAATTAACCAACCCCAAAACTAATAGGAGCGGATACATATGAACAATAATAATATACCAAACATACCAGATGGTTTTATACCAATTGAACCTGATAAGGCTATGCGTAATTTTCAAAAGAACATAGACCCATCGGTTATTCAACCTAATTTTGACTACGAAAGACTCAACCAAGAATATCGCAAACAGATTGATAGTTTATCGACCTTTGAAGACAGGGTTAAGTATGCCAATAAAAAAGCCAACAAAGGGACTACTTGGAAGGCTATCGTAACTGGTGTAATAGTCGGTCTTATATTGCTTGTAGTTGAATACCACAAGGAAATCTGGGACTTTATATTATCCCTAATGCCTTGAGTAGTATCTTGCCACCAAAACAAGCTATAAAAAGACCCTATAGAATATAACTTTATGGTAATATTTCATTCAAATCAAATCCTCTCGTTAAAATTTCTATACATAATTCTTATCAAAATAGCACTCTGAAATATGGGTGCTATTGTTTTGGACATAAAAATAAGACACCTTTAGTCAGGTGTCTTAATTGTTATGTATTTAGTTACTCTTTGAGTTCAATAAGTAATTTTTTAAATCGGTTATATGTTGTCTATAAAAATTAGGGTTGGCATTTTCCCACGCAAGAATTCTTTTTGCTTTCCTCGTTAGTTCAGAAATCAACTCTTTGTTCTTTATTACATAAGGCTCGCCAGTATATTTACTTTTATACTCTCTTTCTATAAAGTTATCAGTAATGGGAATAATATCACTGATAAAAAATATAGATTTCGTATCAGTTCTTCCCACGTGATAAAAACAGGAGCGAATATCCGACTCGTCAAAATTCAAATATTTATTTATTCTCTCTTGGGCAGACGCATCTCTGTGATACCAGTTTCCCATAGGGACAGCCCAACAAATATCTTCGTCTTTAGACAGTTTAATTAAAGCTACAATCGGTCTTTCTTTTGAGTCATTCCAAGTTCCACCCAAATTCCTTATGATGTCATAAAACTCACTTTTACCATAGTATATTGAATTCTCAAGCATTTTCTTCCTTATATAAAAACCCCACCCCGAAGGGTAGGGTTGCAATGTTTGTTTCCCTACATTGCGAAAGGTTTTTGTCTCAAACAATGTTTCTTTGCTGCACATTGTGAAGCATATTTGTATAAACAATGTTACCTACATTGTGAAAGGAAACCTACATTAGGTTCATATTTATTATATACTATTTAAATCAAAAATACAATCGTCAAAATTAACCAATTTTTGCATTAGTAATTATTAGATTTGAATAATTTGATTAAATAACATACTTCTATAATATTATATGTTGTATAGAAGAAACATGCAAATAATTTTATGCGATGTCAAATTTATATATGTATTATATCAAAATATTGCATATTTGTCAAAACGTCAAAATATTATGTACGTCTTATCTTTGCCTTCGAAAATCCTTTCCAGCTCAACTTTTGTCCGCAACTATCACAAAATGATTGATATTCTCGGTCTATGGTACAATCGCATCTTTTATTTTCCCCTTTTTATATTTTCATCATATCATAATTATTCTGAAAATGCAATAAACAAAAAAAGAGGATCAGCTTCTCGCTCATCCCCTAAAGTTAATATTTATGATAATTCAAAGGCACCTGTGTAAAGCTGATAATATTGTCCTTTTTGTGCAATCAGCTCGTCGTGACTGCCGCGTTCAATAATGCGTCCGTGGTCGAGCACCATAATAACGTCGGAATTTTTAACCGTTGAAAGTCTGTGCGCAATTACAAACACTGTTCTTCCTTCCATAAGTTTATCCATTCCACGCTGAACAATCTGCTCTGTTCTTGTATCAATGGAAGAGGTTGCTTCGTCAAGAATCATAACCGGCGGGTCGGCAACCGCCGCACGTGCAATTGAAATAAGCTGACGCTGACCCTGTGACAGATTTTCGCCGTTATTTTCGAGCATCGTGTCATATCCTTCGGGAAGTCTTATTATAAAATCGTCCGCGCCTGAAAGCTTTGCCGCATTGATACATTCTTCATCAGTTGCCTCAAGGTTTCCGTAGCGAATATTGTCCATAACAGTTCCTGTAAAGAGGTTTGTATCCTGAAGAACAAGACCAAGCGAACGGCGAAGGTCGGATTTACGGATTTTATTAATGTTTATTCCGTCGTATCTTATTTTACCGTCTTCAATATCATAAAATCTGTTGATAAGGTTTGTGATTGTGGTTTTACCTGCACCCGTTGCTCCAACAAACGCAACTTTCTGACCGGGCTTTGCATAAAGATCAATATTATGAAGTATTGTTTTTCCTTCTTCATATGCAAAATCAACATCTGCAAGTCTTACATCGCCCGCAAGCGGAGTATACGACAAAGTGCCGTCGTGATGCGGATGTTTCCACGCCCATTTTCCTGTACGTTTATCGGTTTCGGTAATATTGCCGTTTGCATCAATTTCGGCATTTACAAGTGTTACATATCCGCTATCTTCTTCTTCGGTTTCGTCAATAAGGTCAAACACACGCTGTGCACCTGCTATTGCCATTGCAATAGAGTTAATCTGCTGTGAAACCTGGTTGAAGTTACCCGTAAACTGTTTTGCCATATTAAGAAACGGAATAAGAACGTCAATTGTAAGTACACCAATTGTACCTGTAATGATTGAGCTTATACCGATGTTCGGCACTTTTGTAAGAAGAATCGTGCCGCCGACGATTGCAATAAGAACGTAAAGCACGTTACCTATATTCTGAATAATCGGGCCAAGCACGTTTGCGTATGCGTGCGCTTTGAAATTATCCTGAAACAGTTCTTCGTTTACTTTGTCAAAATCCTCACGGCATTTATCTTCGTGGTTGAAGACTTTAATAACCTTTTGTCCGCTCATCATTTCCTGAATAAACCCTTCGGTTTTACCGAGAGATTTCTGCTGACGGATGAAATATTTTGCACTGCCGCCGCCGACTTTTCCCGTTACAAACGAAATTGCGGCAACGCCCAGAAGAACAACAAGTGTCATCCAGAAGCTGTAATAAAGCATAATGCAAAATACGGTTATGATAACAACACCTGTCTGAAGTATAGACGGAAGTGACTGCGAAACCATCTGTCTGAGAGAGTCAATATCATTGGTATAACGGCTCATAATATCGCCGTGTTTATTTGTATCAAAATACTTAATAGGCAGAGTCTGCATTTTTGCAAACATACGGCAACGCAGTTTATGCAGGAACCCTTGCGTAATATATGCCATAAGCTGTGTATGTGCAATAATGGAAATAAGCGCAAGAACGTAAAACGATGCCAGAATTGCTATTTTGGGAATGATTACTTTACTTGCTTCTATCCAGTTTCCTGTTGGCATCCACACGCCGATATCAGCAATTACCTGCTGAAGAAAAATTGCCGGCATTGCAGATGTTACTGCACAGAAAACAATACAGAACACGGCAATTGGAACAAGTACGGGGTAGGATTTTATAAGCAGTTTTATTACCCTTTTAAGGCAGCCTTTCGGCATTGGAGGACGTTTATTCATTTGTTTCACTCTCGCCACCTCCCATTGTCTGCTGCTCGTAAATTTCGCGGTAAATTTCGCTTTCCGCCATAAGTTTTTCGTGATTTCCCGCTGCAGAAACTTTTCCGCCGTCCATAACAATAATCATATCGGCTTCCTGCACGGAAGAAATTCGCTGTGCAATAATAATTTTTGTTGTTTCGGGGATAAACTCTTTGAATCCTTTGCGGATAAGCGCATCTGTTCTTGTATCTACTGCAGATGTGGAGTCATCCAGAATAAGAATTTTTGGTTTTTTAAGAAGCGCTCTTGCAATGCAAAGACGCTGTTTCTGACCGCCCGATACGTTTGTGCCGCCCTGTTCAATATAGGTATCGTATCCATCGGGGAAAGCCGATATAAACTCGTCTGCCTGAGAAAGTCTGCAAGCTTCAATTATTTCTTCATCTGTGGCATTTTCATTCCCCCAACGCATGTTTTCCTTTATTGTACCGGAGAAGAGCTGATTTTTTTGCAGAACCATTGCTACACTGTCACGAAGTACTTCAAGGTCATATTCCCTTACATCAATACCGCCTACTCTTACACTGCCGACACTTACGTCATACAGTCTTGGAATAAGTTGTACAAGAGTTGATTTGCTTGAACCTGTACCGCCTATAATACCAACGGTCATTCCGGAATCAATATGCAAATTTACATCCTGAAGCGAGAAATTCTTTGATTTTTCCGAATATTTGAAACTTACATCTTTAAAATCAATACTGCCGTCCGGAATTTCCATAACCGGATTTTCGGGGTTTACAAGGGTTGATTTTTCATCAAGAACCTCTACAATACGTCTCATAGATTCAAAGGATATTGTTATCATAACATAAACCATTGAAACTACCATAAGGGACATAAGTATCTGCATACTGTAGGTAAGCATTGCGGAAATCTGCCCTATGTCAAGGCCCCTTCCCATACTTGTAATAACAAGGTTTGAGCCTACCGTCAGTACAAATATCATATTGAAATAAAGGCAAAGCTGCATAATCGGATTGTTAAACGCCACTATACGTTCTGCTCTTGTGAAGTTGCTGCGGATTTCATCTGCCGCTTTATAGAACTTTTTGGTTTCATATTCTTCACGCGAGAATCCTTTAACAACGCGCATTCCGCGTATGTTTTCTTCAACCGATTCGTTAAGCTTGTCGTATTTTTTGAACACTTTGCGGAATGTGGGCATTGCTTTTTGGCTTACAAGGAAAAGCCCGAACGCAAGCACCGGAACTACTACCAGAAATGTTCCCGCAAGCTTGCCGCCCATAATGTATGCCATTATAATTGCAAAAACAAACATAAGCGGAGCACGTACCGCCGCTCTTATAATCATCATAAACGACATCTGCACATGTGTTATATCTGTTGTAAGACGTGTTACAAGCGAGGAAGAAGAAAATTTGTCAATATTTTCAAACGAATAGTCCTGAATTTTATTGAAAATATCGTGGCGCAGGTTTTTTGCAAAGCCTGCCGATGCTTTTGCACTTGTATATCCTGCAATGCCTCCGCAGGCAAGTGATACTATTGCCATAAGTACAAGCGATATTCCGATTGTAAGAAGGCTTCTTATTTCTATACCCACTTTAATCTGGTTTACAAGACTTGCCGTAACAAACGGAATAATACATTCTATAATTACTTCAAGCGTAATGAGAAGAAATGTAATTATACTGGGTTTTTTATATTCTCTTACGCATGATAAAAGTTTTTTAATCAACGCTATCTTCCTCCTTTATTTGTTTTGCGTTTAGTTTCTTTGCCTCTTCAACAAGTGACATAACCGAAATATCTTCCGCATCTCCGGAAATATTATTTATCATTCTTCCAAAGAAGTTATACAAAGCCATACACTCTTTTTCATCAAATCCCGCGAAAATCTGTGCATCAATACCGTCATACTGCGCACGGCATTTTTCCGATATGCGGATACCCTTTTCAGTAATGGAAAGGCGGCTGTAGCGCTGGTCACCGGGGTCTGTTTCCTTTTCTATCAGCCCCGCTTTTTGCATGCGCTTTACGCTTGTTGCAACGCTTGGCGGCGAAATTTTAAGAAAAGCCGCAACCTCACGCTGGGTGCACTTATTGTTCTTTCTTACATATTCAAGAATGGGTAGCTGCCCAAGATAAAGTCCGTTTTTGTAAGCTTCCGTCTGAATATTAATGCGGTGAATAAGATTAAGCTTATTCATCCTGTCAATAATATCAAAATAAGTCAGTGACACACACTCACCTCCAAAAGTTAATCAGTTAATAGTTAACCGACTTATTGATTATACAATAACTGCTCATTTTTGTCAATAGAATTGACAAAATAAAGCATAAAATGTTATACTGAAAAAAAGAAATAAGGAGAATACTTATGTCAAAAAATGTCGTGATTATAGGCGGCGGCCCTGCGGGCATTTCTGCCGCACTTTATACTGCAAGGGCAGGGATAGATACGCTTGTTATAGAAAATGGTGCGCGCGCACTTGAAAAAGCTGAAAAAATAGAAAACTATTATGGGTTTGAAAACGGCATTTCGGGAAAGGAACTGTACGAATCCGGTCTTTTGCAGGCAAAAAATGTTGGTGTAAAAACTGTAACAGCGGAGGTAGTAGGGCTTTCTTTTGAGGATAAGTTCAGGGTTACAACAACCGCAGGCGAATATCTTGCCGACAGCGTTATTATTGCAACAGGTGCATCAAGAAACAAACCGAAAATAGAAAATATCGATAAATTTGAAGGCAGCGGCATAAGCTACTGTGCCGTATGCGATGGATTTTTCTTTCGCGGGAAAGACGTTGCCGTACTTGGCAGCGGCGAATACGCTATGCACGAAGCATCGGTACTCCTGCCGTTTGCGGCATCTGTTACGGTTCTGACTGACGGCAGCGACCTTTCTGCCTCCCTCCCCGACGGGATAAAAGTAAACACATCAAAAATAAAAGCAGCGTCGGGAGAAACTGTTCTTGAAAAGGTTGTTTTTGAGGATAATAGGGCTCTTGATATATCCGGGCTTTTTATTGCGCTCGGCACAGCCGGCGGTGCAGATATTGCAAAGAAAATAGGCGTTATTACAAACGGAAATTCTGTTGTCGTAAACGAGGATATGGCAACAAATATTCCCGGCATTTTTGCCGCGGGCGACGCTACAGGCGGCATACTCCAGATTGCAAAAGCCGTATATCAGGGCATGCTATCAGGCTTTTCAGCTATAAAGTTTTAAAAAATGACCACTCATAATGAGTGGTCATTTTCAAATGTATGTTTTCTAAGAGTATCCATTTTTTCATCAAGCTCGGCGCTTAAATTTGCACAGTATAAAAGCTCGTTTGCCATTTCATCTGTAAAATTTGTATCTTTTTTATACCTTAGTTGATGTTCAAGACTTGCCCAGAAATCCTGCGCAATTGTACGAAGCTGGATTTCCACTTTCATATTTCGTTTTTCTTTTGCAAGGAAAATCGGCACACTGACAATAAGATGCAGACTTCTGTATCCGTTGGGTTTTGGATTTTTTATGTAGTCCTTTTTCTCGATAAGCGTAATATCGTCCTGTTTTAAAAGGGCATCCGCAAGCATATACACATCATCGGGGAATGAGCATATTACACGTATTCCGGCAATATCGTTAAGTTCTTGTTCAATGGTGGATATATCTGTATCAAGGTTTTTTCTGTCAAGCTTTTCTTTTATACTTATCGGACTTTTCAGTCTGCTTTTCATGCCGTTAATCGGATTACGGTCATGTTCCAGAGAAAATTCTTCGTTAAGAACATTGAATTTTGTTTCAATTTCCATTATTGCACAGCGGTAATATGCCATAAGCTGCTGAAAATCTTCAAACCAGGATCGTGCCTTTTCCAGGTTTACGCTTTCAAAAAGATGTTCTATTCGCCGGCGATAAATCTCTTCATTTTTATATTCTTTCTTATTCAAGATGCTTCTCCTTTATATATAAATATCTTTCATTCATATAATAATACGCCCCCCTAATTTTGTCAAATAAAAAAGACAATTTTTAACAAAATGTTCATATACTGCGGTTTTTCCCTCGCTCCCATTTCTGGTTCGAATCCCTTCAAAACGCAAAAAAACAGATACCCGTTTGGGTATCTGCTTTCTTTGGAGGAGAGGAAGGGATTCGAACCCTCGAATGGGTATTAGCCATTACACGATTTCCAATCGTGCGCCTTCAACCAACTCAGCCACCTCTCCGCGTTGCTTTCAGTTGTTAATTCTACCACAAAAAACTCCCTTTGTCAATAGATTTTAGCCTATATTTCTTTATTTTTCTTTTAAAACACTTGACAAAGCCTTTAAAAAAGTATATAATATTAATTCGTAGCGTTGGACTTCGGGGTTTGGCGCAGTTTGGTAGCGCGCATGGTTTGGGACCATGAGGCCGCGGGTTCGAATCCCTCAACCCCGACCATTAAAAAAAGACATCCTATTGGATGTCTTTTTTGTTTTTTCTTTCTCTATACACCTGCCATAAAACCCACGGCAATTTAATTGTTATATAAATTGCAATTCCAATAAATTTAAACGGGGCAATAATAAATCTTAATTTCCACAACCAATACGATAAACGGTACATACTAACTGTGCGTTTCCACTGCCCACACCCCTCACACAAATTTAATTCCTCTGACATAATGTATTTTATTGCAGGCTCTTTAGTTTCGTTTATTCTGTTCAAACATTCCAAACAAAATTCAGCCATAATTACTCCCCCACAAATATATTTTTTATTTATTATACCACATTGCTTTTCAATCGCAATACATTTGCAATGCATACACATTGTATTTATTTACATATAATTGTATTGCAGAGGTGATTGTATGAAAAAGTTTAAAATTCCGTCCGTTCCACCTACAACAAACAAATGTATAAGATTTCCAAACAACGTAATTGAAGATGTTGAAAAAGCAATAAAAGGAAAGAATTGCACTTTTACAGCTTTTGTTGTTGAAGCCGTAAGGGTCGCTTTAGAAAACATTAAAGAAGATTAACAAAAAAGACATTCTAGAGGAATTTATGAATATAAATTACGAAAGACAGGTAGGAGAAAACATAAGAAAATTGAGAAAAGCTCATAGTCTTACCCAAGAGCTGTTAGCGGCTAAATTACAGGTTTCGGGATGTGACATTACACGCAGTGCTTTAGCTAAAATTGAAGTAGGTCAGAGGCATCTGTATCCAGACGAATTAAAAGCACTCAAACAAATATTAAATGTATCATATGAAAACATTTTGGATTAAAGACATCCTATCGGATGTCTTTTTTATTTAATAATTGAATTCTTATTTTATTAGTGATATAATAGTTTTCGACATTTTTCTTTTTGGGGAGGAATTATGAAAACTAAAGCTTTTATATACATAGTCCTGACAGGGATTTTATGGGGCATGTCGGGTCTTTTTGTGCACGCACTTACACCATTTGGATTTTCGTCCTTACAGATGACTGCCATGCGTGGCGGCATTGCGGCAATTTGTTTTTTATTTTACGCCCTTATTCACGACAGAAGTATATTTAAAATAAGCATATCCGAGCTTATCCTTTTTGCTTTAAGCGGACTTGGCATATTCGGTACGGCAAGCTGCTATTTTGCATCTATGCAGGCGTCGGGCGTATCTACCGCCGTTGTACTTATGTACACCGCCCCCATTTTTGTTATGGCATATTCGGTGGCGTTCCTTGGCGAAAAGCTTACACCGAAAAAGCTGATTGCGGTGATTTTTATGCTTATCGGCTGTGTGCTTGTTTCGGGAATAATAGGCGGACATAATTTTAATTTGTGGGGTATTCTTTTAGGGCTTATGTCAGGAATTTCCTACAGCGCATACAACATATTTACAAAAATACAGATGCGCCGCGGATGCCGTCCCCTTTCCGCAACGCTGTACTGTTTTATTTTTATGGGCGCACTTGCCATTGCAGTATCTGACCCCTTACAAATGGTGCAGTTTACAATGGCAAACCCACTTAAAACAATTCCGCTTATGCTTGGACTGGGCATTTTTACAGCCGTTCTTCCCTATTTATTATACACGCTTGCCCTCCGCGAGCTGCCTGTTGGCACGGCATCTGCTATGAGTATTGTAGAGCCGATGTCCGCATGCATTTTCAGCATTACCCTGCTTGGTGAAAAGCTTGCATTTCTTCCTGCCTGCGGTATTATTCTTATACTTTGTGCAGTAATTTTACTTTCAAAAACAAGCGAATGAAAAAGCACCCTTTCGGGTGCTTTTCATATTTTGTTTATTACATCAAGCATATTTTTATACATTATCATTTCTGACTGCGTTTTGCCGTATTCCTTTTCAAGTGCTTTTTCAAGATTTTTCAAATCCCCCGTTCCCGAAAGACCGTCGGGTGCATATTCAATTCCGTCAAAATCACTTCCGATACCTACTCCTTTTCCCGCCGACAGATTTATAAAATAATCCATATGGCGAAGAACGTCCGTTACATTGGCGGTTTTTGTACCGTTTAAAAACATTGTATAAAAGTTTATTCCAACGCCGCCGCCCGTGAGCATTATTGCACGGAACATATCTTCTGTTAAATTGCGTTCATTATTGCAAAGTGCACGAGCGCAGGAATGACTCGAAATGACAGGCCCTTTTGCTTTTTTCAGCACATCCCAGAAGCTTTCGTCATTAAGATGCGCCGCATCCACAATCATATGACTTCTTTCAAGAAACGAAAGAACTTCTTTTCCGAAGGGTTTCAGTCCGCCCGATGCGCCGCATCCCGATGCAAGTTCATTTTTGCCGTTCCAGGTAAGTGATGCGCTGCGGACTCCAAGTTCATAAAAGAATTCCATATTTGTCATTTTACCCTCAAGGCAGTCGCATCCCTCAAGGTGCAAAATTGCCGCTACCTTACCCAATGAGGCAATTTTTTCCGCATCTTTTAGGTTATATACAATTTCAATTCTCTCATCTTCCGCTACCGCATTTTTAAATCGGTTAATCACGGCTGCCGCATCTTCAAATGGCGTCGTCGTATCCGTCATAGCGGTGCAGCAGGCAAATACCTGCACTCCGCCGTCCATATTATACGCCTTTTCAAGAGAAAACTGCCCCTCAAACTGATGGGGCAGAAATATTGTATCGCAGTGTAAATCCACAAACATAAAATCACCTTATTTGATTTTGTTTATATCATACGGAGTTTCCTGATATACGAAATAGTTAAGCCAGTTAGTGTAAAGAAGATGTGCGTGCGCACGCCACGTTACCGGCGGATTTTTGCTTACTTTATTATTAGGATAATAGTTGTAAGGCATATCAATATCAAGCCCCTTATCCACGTCACGCATATATTCAAGATGCAGGGTTTCCGCATCGTATTCTGCGTGGCCTGTAACAAAAATCTGTTTGCCGCCTTTTGTGGTTACAATATACACGCCCGCCATATCGCTTTCCGCCTGAATGGAAAGTTCAGGCACCTTTTCGATATCCTCTCGGCGCACCTCGGTATGTCTTGAATGAGGTGCTAAAAACTTCTCGTCATATCCGCGAAGAAGTTTTGTGTTTTTTCTTACAACCTTATGTTCAAAAATACCGAACATTTTCTTTTCAAGCGGGTATTTCGGCACACCGTAATGGTGGTACATTGCCGCCTGTGCCGCCCAGCAGATATGGAGTGTACTTGTAACGTTTTTTACTGTCCAGTCCATTATTTCAGTAAGCTCCGGCCAGTAATCAACGTATTCAAATTCCATATTTTCAACGGGTGCACCCGTTATTATCATACCGTCGTATTTATTTTCTTTAACTTCATCAAAGGTTTTATAAAAAGAAAGAAGATGTTCTTTTGATGTGTTTTTTGATTGGTGTGATGCCGTATGAATAAGGTCAATTTCCACCTGCAACGGTGTGTTACTTAACATACGAAGCAGCTGTGTTTCTGTAACAACCTTTGTAGGCATAAGATTAAGTATTAAAATTTTAAGGGGACGGATGTCCTGTTTCATTGCCCTTGTTTGTGTCATTACAAATATATTTTCGTTTGTAAGCACCTTTTTTGCAGGCAAATCGTTTTGAATTTTAATCGGCATTTTATTCCCTACTCTCTATATTAACTTTATGGATTTCCGAAGTTTGAAATTCCTGATATCGTCCTGATTTTCAATTTTTATAAACTCGCTTGCACCGCAGGCACCGCAGCTTACTGTAATTCCGCTTCTGCAAAGACGGAGCGTAAGCTCGCATTTACCGCAGGGGCAGGCTATTTTGTTATTTACTGCAATATGGTCAATTATTGCAAGTCCCTCTTTCATAACATCGCTTATTTCGGGGATTACATCCGCCGCCATATCGCCCGTCATTTCATCAAGTGTATCGTCAAGATTCCGAAGTGCATTTTCCACTTTTATTCCGTCGCCTATATAACAGATATCAATTCCGCTTGAATGACACCCGAAAGCAAGAAGTTCAGATTTAAGAAGCGCACTCTTACTTATTTCGTAATTATGTGTTTCTTCGCATATATAACATTCAACCGACAAAATGTAGTTGCCATTTCTGCCTTTTTTGATGCACGCAAAGCTTTTGTTGCACACATCGCATATTGATGCGAGGTTATAATTTATTTCAAACGGAGTAAATTCTGTTATTATATTTTCATTACACACAGGGCATTTTGCGCCGAGTGTTCTGTTTACAGCCAGTATCAATTAAAATCCTCCAATGTAAGTTTATTTTCTCTTGCGTAATAAAACAAATATTGCTGTGCAAGTCCGCAATATTTGCCAAAAAGCTTTTCACCTGCTTCGGCAAGGTTTTTTACACCCTCTACCTCGGCAGGATAAAGTGCCGTCATTGCTTTTTTAATCCATGTATCAACTGGAAATACGTCAAACCTGCCGCACCCGAAAAGGAGTATACAGTCAGCAACCTTATTTCCTATTCCTTTAACTTCAAGAAGCATATTTCTTGCGGTAGTTATGTCTTCTGTTTCAAGGGCGGCAAAGTCAAGACTTTTGTCGTTTGCTTTTTTTACCGCATCCACAATATACTTTGCGCGGAACCCCGATTTTATAGGTGCAAGGTCCCCCTCTTCTATGCCAAACAAATCCTGCGGCGAGGGGAATGTATAATATTCCTTACTATCCATATATATTTTTTTGCCGTAAAGGCGGCAAAAACTTTCCACAATCTGTTTTATACGCGGAATATTGTTGCTTGCCGAAATGATAAACGACACAATCGTTTCCCACGTATCCTGACGAAGAATACGTATGCCGCTTCCGCAGTCGGTTGCCCGGCGCATAGTATCATCAATGGCAAGAGACTCTCTTATTCCGTCATAATCTCTGTCAATATCAAAATATTTTGACCATATTAAATTAAATTCTTGCAAATTCGTGTTATATAGTGTAAAATTATTATTAGTATATGAAACTTTTATAACGCGGCCATGCGCCACACCTGTAAACGACCCGTCGTTGTTTTTATTCCAGCGGAAACACTGACCGCAATCAAACGTATGCACAGGATTGAAAGAATTTAAGTTTTCCAAAGTATACTGCATTATATCACCATAATAATTTTAACAAAAAAAATTCATTATTACAATAGTAAAATAAAATTTATTTGTTTGAGGGATACATATGAAAGAAAGCATTTATACAATACCTGTTACGGACGCGTTTTTGCAGGAAGAAAAATGCCCGTTCTGTTATATCGAAGACAAGCTTGAAAATGAGGCAGTTGAATATGCGCTCGGTCCATCCATGATGGAACCCGACATCAGGCAGATAAGCAACCGCACAGGATATTGCAGACATCATCTAAAAGCTATGTATGACAAAAACGAACGTCTCAGCATGGCACTTATGCTTTCAACACACCTTGTCTTTATGAAAGGTGAGCTTGAAAAGGCAAAGATAGAAGGCGGCGGTCTTTTTTCAAAATCAAAAGACGATATCTCGGCTTTAGAAGCTTGCTCGTCGTCCTGCGTTATCTGCGAAAAGCTTGAAAAAGCTATGGACAGATACATAAGCAATTTCTGCCATACCTACGGCAAGGACAAGGAGTTTCGCAAAATTGTGGCAAAATCAAAACCCATCTGTGCACACCACAGTATTATGGTTATAAAAAACGCACCTGTAAATGCAGGCGAGCTGAAAAAAAATATTCTTTACCGTCTTGGCGAGGCGATGGATAAAAATATAGGCGATATACAAGGATTTATTGATATGTTTGACCACAGAAATTTCGGGAAAGAGCAGACTGCCGATGTGAAAGAAGCTCTTAAAACCCTGACGAGTTTCCTGCGAGGCAGTGTGGAAAACTATTGATTGGAGATGGCAATATGATTTTACAGGAAATTATTTATAAAATAGAAAGCTTTGCACCTCTTGCAATGGCATGCGATGGCGATAACCCCGGACTTATGTTCGGCAAAAAAGACAAGGAAATAAGCAAGGTGCTTGTAGCTCTTGATGTTGACCTCGGTGTTATCCGTGAGGCAAAGGAAAAGGATGCTGACCTCATTTTAACGCATCATCCGCTTATGTTTGACCCAATAAGACAAATTAATGAAACCACACCTGCAGGACGTTGCCTGCTTGAGCTTGCGGACGGCAATATTGCACTTTACAGTGCACATACAAATCTTGATTCTGCTAAAGGCGGGCTTAACGATATATTTGCCGAAAAACTCGGCATTTTGGGTACAAAGCCGATTGAAGTTACTTATACCGACGAAAACGGGATATCCTACGGCATAGGCAGAGTTGGAACTATTGAAGAGGAAATGACACTTACCGAATTTGCGGCGTTTGTATGCAAAAAGTTTGGCCTTCCGTCCACAAATTTTGTGGGTGACGGAAATGCAAAAGTAAAAACCGTGGCAGTTTGCAGCGGAAGCGGCGGAAGTCTTCTTTCCGAAGTTTCGGCTGACGTATACGTTACGGGCGATATTAAATATTCAAACGCAAGAAATGCGGCGGATAGCGGGCAAAACCTTGTTATTGCAGGGCATTATGAAACCGAAATCTGCGCTATGGAAGTTTTTAAAGAAATTCTTTCGGACTTACCGCTCGAAGTTATTTTTTCAGAGGCTAACAAAAACGTATTTAATTACACAGAAGGTTGATATATATGGAAAAGAAATATCCACACGAAGGGCACAGAAAACGTCTGCGTGACAGATATATGGAGACGGGATTTGACGGATTTGCACCGCACGAGGTGCTGGAACTTGTGCTTCAGGCGGCAATTCCCCGCCAGGATACGAAAAAGATAGCATATGAGCTTATTGATACGTTTGGAAATATCAATAACGTTTTTAACGCATCGGTAGAGGAGCTTGCCGCCTGCAAAGGTATAGGTGAAGGCAGTGCCGTATGGCTACATCTTATTACGGATACCGTGCGATACTGCGATAAACAAAAAATCAAGAAAATAAAAACACTTCGCACATCTACCGATTTCGGAGAATATGCCGTTCCTCTCTTATCGCATTTGCCGGACGAAACTTTTTATGCCATTGCGCTTGATGCATCGTGTAATATTGTGCGCTGCGAAAATATGGGTAAGGGAAACAGCGCCGAAGTTCTTGTAAATATACGTCAGCTTGCAACTCTTGCAATAAAAAACAATGCATCTGCAGTTGTGCTTGCACATAATCATCCATCAGGAATCCTTGAAGCATCTTTTGAGGATATTGAGTTTACGCAAAAAGTAAAGAGCATTTTATCGGCACTTGGTATTATGCTGCTTGACCATATTATTGTGTCGGACGGCGATTACATAAGCTTTGGTTCAAAAGGATTTATTTAAATGACTTATTTAAGCAGGTGATTTTTTGTATTATATATATGCTGCGGCAGGCATACTCCTGACCGCATTTGACCTTATAATAAAACACATTGTAAATACCACAAGGCCGGCGTTTCCTATAATTGACGGCGTGTTTCATATTACATATGCCCGAAACACCGGCGCCGCATTTAGTATGTTTGCAAGTTTCCCGGAATTTACTACTATTCTTACCTGCGTACTTATCCTGGCGCTTATCGGATATATAATATATTCAAAACCGAAAAAGCACCTTGAGCTTACCGCGTTTACACTTATGATTTCGGGCGGAATAGGCAATCTTGTAAACAGGCTTACCCTTGGATATGTGGTGGATTTTTTTGATTTCCGCCTTATAAATTTTGCAATTTTCAATACCGCAGACGTATTTATATGTGTCGGTGCGGGCCTGTTTATATTAAGCACATTTTTATTCTCCGGCAAGAAAGGCTAAAAATATGAAAATAACAGTAAATGACGCCGCTATAGGCGAAAGAGTGGATAAGTTTTTATCCGCTGAAACTGAATATACACGCTCGTACATTGCAAAGCTTGCGGATGAGGGGTTTTTATGTGTAAATAGCAAACCCGTCAAGGTAAACTACAAACTCCGCACAGGCGACGAAATTGAGCTTTCCGTACCCGAACTTCAGCCCTACGAGGTAACGGAAGAGGAAATTCCGCTTGATATTGTGTACGAGGACGAGCATATTCTTGCAGTAAATAAACCGCAGGGTATGGTGGTGCATCCTGCCGCAGGAAACTATAGCGGCACGCTTGTAAACGCCCTTATGCACCACTGCAAGGGTAGACTTTCCGGAATTAACGGCATTGCCCGCCCGGGTATTGTACACCGCATTGATAAAGACACAAGCGGTGTTCTTCTTGTTGCAAAAACAAACGCTGCACATCTTCACCTTGCCGAACAGATAAAGGTTCACAGTGTTACAAGAAAATACGTTGCACTTGTGCACGGCAGATTTAAAGATCCGGAGGGCACGGTTGATGCACCGATTGGCAGAAACCCAAAAGACCGCAAAAAAATGTGCGTCACCGCCACTAACAGCAAAAATGCAATTACACATTACAAAGTGCTTGAAGAGTTTAAAGGCTACACCCTTGTTGAGTGCCGCCTTGAAACGGGGCGCACACATCAGATAAGGGTGCATATGAGCCATATAGGGCATCCCGTTGCCGCCGACCCCGTGTATGGTCCTAAAAAAGACTCTTTAGGTAAGGGCGGACAATTCTTACACGCAAAAATGATTGGGTTTATACATCCTGCAACCGAGCAGTATATGGAGCTTTCTGCCCCGCTTCCGCAGGAATTTTTGGATATTTTAGACAAATTTCATAAAATGGGAAATATTCTATAGACAAATGCATTATTATGGTATATAATATATGTAAGTCTTTAAATTGGTACAGAGATGCCGGTAAGATGGTCTATAGGAAAATAATGGGATTACTATGCCGCTTATCTCTGAAGATGGGCGGCTTTTTTAATATCTTGGGAGGTGCAGAAAATGAAAAATTTTGTATCAAAAAGACAGCTTATGGACAGCGCCGCTGTTTCAAGAGCAATTACACGTATGGCATTTGAAATTATAGAAAAAAACAAGGGTACGGAGGGTCTGTATCTTGTTGGTGTTCAGCGCCGCGGCGTTATCCTGGCAAAACGAATTGCCGAGAAAATCCGCGAAATTGAAGGCGTGGAAATTGAAATGGGTGTGCTTGACATTACGTTCTACCGCGATGACCTCAGTATGCTTTCCGAACATCCGACACTTTCCGATACAAACATCAGTTTTCCTGTAACAGACAGCAAAATCGTGCTTATTGATGACGTGCTTTATACAGGAAGAACAGTACGTGCGGCAATTGACGCTATTATGGAGCTTGGCCGCCCGAAAAACATTCAGCTTGCAATTCTGATTGACAGAGGACACAGGGAACTGCCTATCCGCGCAGATTATGTGGGTAAAAATATTCCTACCTCTGCTGATGAGATTATTTCCGTAAATCTTACCGAAATGGACGGTAAGGACAATATTGAAATAGGAGTGATTGAGAAATGAACTGGACAAGAAAAGACCTGCTTGGACTTAAAGACGTAAGTGCCGAGGAGATACAGTATATTCTTGACAACGCCGCAACAATGAAACACATCTTGTCGCAGAACGTAAAAAAAGTTCCGCACCTTCGTGGCAAATCTGTTATTACACTTTTCTACGAAAACAGTACAAGAACAAGAATGTCGTTTGAGCTTGCGGGTAAATATTTAAGTGCTGATACCGCAAATATTACCGCATCAGGCTCAAGTGTTGCCAAAGGTGAAAACCTGCTTGACACAGGAAGAACACTTGATGTTATGGGATGCGACGTTATTGTAATGCGCCACAACTGTTCAGGCGCACCGCATCTTTTATCAAAACACGTAAACGCATCTGTAATAAACGCCGGCGACGGCATGAACGAACATCCTACACAGGCTCTTCTTGATATGTTCACAATGGTAGAGAAAAAAGGCAGTCTTAAAGGACTTAAGGTTGCAATCCTCGGTGACGTGTATCATTCAAGGGTTGCAAGAAGTAATTTCTACGGTCTTAATACAATGGGTGCAGAGGTTTATGTTGCCTCCCCTGCTACACTTCTTCCTAAAAATGTGGACATGCTTGGTGCAAAGGTTTGCAAAACGGTTGAAGAAGCAATTGAAGGTGCAGACGTTGTTATGAACCTGCGTATGCAGCTTGAACGCCAAAAAAGCGGACTTTTCCCGAGCGCAAGCGAATATGCAAAATACTATGGTCTTAACGAAGACAAGCTTAAGCTTGCTAAACCCGACGCTCTTATTATGCATCCGGGTCCGGTTAACCGCGGAGTTGAAATAACAAGCGGCATTGCCGACCACGAACGAAGCGTTATTGACGAGCAGGTAACAAACGGTGTTGCAATCCGTATGGCTCTGCTGTACATTTTTGCAAACAGGAGGAACGAAGAATGAAAAAAATTATTAAAAACGGTCTTGTGATTGACCCTGCAAATAAAATAAACGAAATTCGCGACATTTATATTGACGGCGGCAAAATTGTTTCTGCATTTGACGAAAAGGATGCCGAAATTATCGACGCAAAAGGATTAATCGTTGCCCCGGGCCTTGTTGATATGCACGTTCATTTAAGAGAGCCGGGATTTGAATATAAAGAAACTATTGCAACAGGAACAGCGGCTGCCGCAAAAGGCGGATTTACATCTGTAGCTTGTATGCCGAATACAAAACCCGTAACCGACAATGCTGCTGTTGTAACATTCATCAAAGATAAAGCTGAAAAAGAAGGGGCAGTTAACGTGTACCCTATCGGTGCAATAACAAAAGGTCAGAAAGGTGAAGAGCTTGCCGAAATAGGTGAGCTTAAAGCCGCAGGTGCGGTTGCCATTTCCGACGACGGACGTCCCGTTGAAAGTGCCGGAATGATGAGAAAAGCTCTTATCTATTCATCCGGTTTTGATATGCCGGTAATTTCGCATTGCGAAGTAATGTCACTTGTTGACGGCGGTGTAATGAACGAAGGATATTATTCCACATATCTCGGACTTCGCGGTATTCCCGATGCAGCGGAAGAGGTTATGGTATCCCGTGATGTAATTCTTTCCGAAGAAACAGGTGTGCCGGTGCACATTGCGCATATAAGCACAAAAGGCTCTGCGGAAATTATCCGTCAGGCAAAGGCGCGCGGCGTTAAAGTAACCTGCGAAACCTGTCCGCATTATTTCTCTCTTACAGATGCGGCAGTTGTAGGATATGATACAAACGCAAAAATGAATCCTCCTCTTCGTACAGATGAAGATGTTGAGGCTATTAAAGCGGCTATAAAAGACGGTACTGTAGATGCAATCGCAACCGACCACGCACCGCATCATATAGACGAAAAGCAAGTTGAATTTGATTATGCAGCAAACGGAATTGTAGGTCTTGAAACTGCACTTTCACTCGGTATAACTGCCCTCGTAAACGAAGGCGTAATTACAATGCAGGAGCTTATTGAAAAGCTTTCCGTAAACCCTGCAAAAATCCTTAATATCCCTGCAGGCACACTGACAGAAGGCGCACCGGCTGACGTGGTTATCTTTGATGCCGATGCAAAAAGAACCGTTAACGTAGCAGACTTTGCATCAAAATCCAAAAACTCACCGTACGACGGATATGAAGTTTCAGGTGATGTAATTTATACAATCGTTGGCGGCGAAATCGCCTACAAAAAAGCGTAAGGAGGACTTATAAATGGATAAGCTTATTGAAAAGATTATAGAAAAAAATAACCCGACCGTTGCAGGTCTTGACCCGAAACTTGAATATGTTCCGTCATATATTATTGACAAAGCATTTGAAGAGCACGGCAAAAACCTTAAAGGTGCAGCAGCGGCTATCCTTGAGTTCAACAAAGGTCTTATCGACAGTTTCGCAGATATCGTGCCTGCAGTAAAACCGCAGTCCGCATACTACGAAATGTACGGCAGTGCGGGTGTTATGGCACTTGAAGAAACAATAAAGTACGCAAAATCAAAAGGACTTTACGTTATTCTTGACGTAAAACGTAACGATATAGGAACAACCGCATCGGCATATTCCTGTGCATATCTTGGACAAACAGATATATGCGGCGAAAAAGTCCGTCCGTTTGAACCCGATTCCGTAACAGTTAACGGATATCTCGGAACTGATGGTATTGCACCGTTTGTAAAAGACTGCACCGAATTTGACAGAGACATTTTTGTGCTTGTAAAAACATCAAACCCCTCCTCAGGCGAGCTTCAGGATTTGATGCTCTCCGATGGCACAGTTTATGAAAAAATGGCAAACCTTGTAAACGGATGGGGCGAAGGCACAATCGGTAAGTACGGCTATAGCCGTGTCGGCTGCGTTGTTGGTGCTACATATCCCGAACAGGCACAGATTCTCCGTAAAGTAATGCCAAGCGTTTTCTTCCTTGTTCCCGGCTACGGTGCACAGGGCGGCGGCGGAAAAGATGCTTCATACTCATTCAATAAAGACGGACTTGGCGCAATAGTAAACTCATCAAGAGGAATTATGTGCGCATATAAAAAAGGCGACTTTGACGAAAAAGACTTTGCGGCAGCGGCACGTCAGGAATGTATTGCAATGCGCGAAGAGCTTAACAAATGGAGGTAACCCATGAGTCTTGAAGTTATTGGAAGCGTAATTAAAATCGCCGAAATTGCTCCGAATATTTATGATATGCTTATCAAAACCGATATGGCGTATAAATGCAAACCCGGTCAGTTTGCAAATATTCTTTGCGAGGGCGGAAACGCACTCCTTCGAAGACCGATAAGCATATGTAATGCGGGTAATAATATGGTCAAAATTATATTTGAAAAAAAGGGTGAAGGCACGAAGCTACTCTCCGAATATAAAGAAGGACAGAACATAAATATGCTTATTCCGCTCGGTCACGGATTTGACCTTGGTGATTATAAAAATCCCGTTATCGTAGGCGGCGGAATTGGTGTTCCTCCCCTCCTCTATTTAGCGGAAAGTGTGAATAATCCAAGTATTTTCCTTGGATTTCGCAGTAAATCAAACATCATCTTAAAAGATGAGTTTGAAAAATGCGGCAAAACAGTTATTTCAACTGACGACGGCTCTTTCGGGCACGGAGGACTTATTACAGTTCCGTTAAAAACGCATCTTGAAAATAATAAATGCGACGTTATTATGGCGTGCGGACCTACACCGATGCTTAAAGGAATTGCGGCTCTTGCAAAAGAATTTGGTATTCCGTGTCAGGTTTCAATGGAACAGCGAATGGCGTGCGGAATAGGTGCATGCCTTGTATGCGCATGCAAAACCAAAAATAAGGATGGAGAAAACTTTTCCCACGTTTGTAAAGACGGTCCCGTATTTGATGCTGCGGAGGTGTTTTTTGAATGAAAACTGAAGTAAATATTTGCGGTATAAAGTTTAAAAATCCCGTAGTAACCGCTTCCGGCACATACGGATTCGGAGACGAATACGGTCAGTTTTATGACATATCCCGTCTCGGCGCGGTTTGCGTAAAGGGTCTTACCCTTGCAAAACGTGACGGTAACATACCTCCCCGAATTGCAGAAACTCCATCGGGAATTTTAAACAGCGTAGGACTGCAGAATCCCGGTGTTGATGCATTTATTTCCGATTATCTCCCCCGCCTTATCGACAAGGGTGCAACAGTAATTGCAAATATTTCGGGAAACAGCATTGAGGATTACTGTGAAATGGCAAAACGTCTTGCCGGCACAAAAACTCATATGCTTGAAATGAACATTTCCTGTCCTAACGTAAAACAGGGCGGAATGGCGTTCGGCACAAATCCCGATACGGTATATGAAATTACAAAAGAGGTTAAAAAATATGCCGCTCAGCCGCTTATTGTAAAGCTTTCACCGAACGTAACAGATATTACACAAACGGCAAAAGCTGCAGAAGCAGGCGGTGCGGATGCAATATCTCTTATAAATACCCTTACAGGTATGAAAATTGATATAAACACAAGAAAACCCATACTTTACAACAATATCGGCGGACTTTCCGGTCCTGCAGTTAAACCCGTTGCCGTACGTATGGTATGGCAGTGCCGAAACGCAGTAAGCATACCGATTATCGGTATGGGCGGAATTGCATCGGGCGAGGATGCAATTGAATTTATGCTTGCAGGCGCAAACGCAGTTGCGGTTGGTACATACAATTTCGTTAACCCCAATGCTTGTATTGACGTTATTAACGGAATTGAAGATTATATGAAAAAACATAATATTGACGATATTAACGATATTGTCGGAAAAGTAATTTTAAACGGATAAAGGAGAGAATTAACAATGGCAAACGAAGAAAGAGTAATAACAGTATTAAAAGAGGCACAGGCACTTCTTGAAGGACATTTCCTTCTTACATCAGGCAGACACAGCAACAGATATTTCCAGTGCGCAAAAATATTCAAAAACGCAAAGTACAGCGAAGAGCTTTGCAAAATGCTTGCTGACAGCTATAAAGATGCAGGTATTGACCTTGTTGTAGGACCGGCTATGGGTGCTGTAATTATGGCATATGAAGTAAGCCGTCACCTTAATGTTGAAAACATCTTCACAGAAAGAGAAGACGGAGTTATGACACTTCGCCGTAACTTTGAAATTCCGGAAGGCGCTAATGTTCTTATCGTTGAAGACGTTATCACAACAGGCGGAAGCGTTAAAGAAGTTATTGAAATTGTTAAAAACGCAGGTGCTAACGTTGCAGGCGTTGGATGTATTGTTGACAGAACAGGCGGAAAAATTGATTTTGGTACGCAGTTTAAATCCGTTATTTCAATTGAAGTTGAATCCTATGAAGCAGATGAATGTCCGCTTTGCAAACAGGGCCTTCCGTTTGTAAAACCGGGCAGCAGAAAAATCAAATAATGAACGGACTTTCGTCAAAACAGGTTGAGGAAGCAAAACGCCGTGGCGAAGTTAATATCCAGCAAAAGGAGTTTTCCAAACCTGTTAAAAAAATCATTTTTGATAATATAATAAACTATTTTAATATCCTTACAGTAACTATTTTTCTTATTATAGTCCTCACAGGCAGTTTTGAAAACGCCCTCTTTATCGGCGTGGTGTTTTCAAACGCTTTTATGGGTATTGTGCAGGAAATCCGTGCAAAAAGAACTGTTGATAAGCTTTCTATCCTGACCGCCGCCAAAGCCACAGTTATCCGCGACGGCGTAAAGCAGACAATTGACACAGAAGAGATTGTAAAGGGTGATTATATCATCTTTTCGCAGGGTGACCAGATAAGCGTTGATGCCAAGATTATCTCTTCTGATAATCTCGAGGTTAACGAATCTCTTATCACGGGCGAAGCCGATGCCGTATATAAATGCGGCGGCGCGAGTCTCCTGTCGGGAAGCTTTGTTGTTGCAGGGCAGGCTATTGCCGTTGCAACCGCAGTAGGTATGAAAAGCTATGCAGCATCTCTTACCGCAAAGGCAAAAAACCACAAACGTGTACATTCTGAAATTGTTTCGGGAATTGACAAAATCCTCAAACTTATGTCAATTCTTATTGTTCCGGTAGGTATAGCTCTTTTTATATCCCAGCACTTTAAAGATGTTCTTTTAAAAGAAAATATTATAAGCACCGCAGGTGCTATTGTAGGTATGATTCCGAGCGGTCTTGTTCTTATAACCACGGTTACCATGGCAGTGGGCGTAATCCGCTGTGCTATGCGCCGCGTTATTGTAAACGAGCCGCCTGCAATAGAAACTCTTGCAAGGGTTGACACTCTTTGCCTTGACAAAACCGGTACACTTACAGACGGCAGTTTCAGGGTTGAAAGGACTATTCCTCTATCGGATTTTACTTTTGACGATATCAAAGTTGCTCTTGCATCTTTTTGCGGTGCATTTGAAAATAAAAATGCATCACTTAAAGCTATCGAACAGGAATTTGGAAGCACACCTACACAAATTACGGATAAATTGCCCTTTTCATCCGAGCGCAAAATGAGCAGCGTTACAATTGGCGGACAGGGCACATATATCCTCGGCGCACCCGAGGTTGTGCTTAAAAATTCTGATATAGACCACATTTCTTATGCAAAAGAAGGCTACCGCGTGCTTGCGCTGTCTTTTGAAAATGAAGATACCCGTGTCCCTATGGCACTTATTCTTATTGCAGATAATATCCGCGAATCTGCAAAGGAAACTCTCGAATATTTCGCAAGCTACGGTGTTGATATAAAGCTTATTTCGGGTGATAATCCCGCAACCGTGAGCAATATTGCAAAGCGCCTTTGTCTTTCCGGATATGATAAATATATTGATATGTCGCAGTTTACCGATGACGACGAGCGAATTTATGATATTGCATGCGAATATACTGTTTTCGGACGTGTAAGCCCGAACCAGAAAAAGCATATCGTAAAAGCCTTGCAATCGCATGGCCGAACCGTTGCAATGACAGGTGACGGCGTTAACGATGTGCTTGCACTTCGCGAGGCGGACTGCGGAATAGCCATGGCGGCAGGAAGTGACGCCGCAAAAGGTGTTGCCAAGCTTGTAATGGTGGATTCCGACTTTTCGGCACTCCCCCACGTAATTGCGGAAGGAAGAACAGTAATAAACAACCTTGAAAACGTGTCAAGTCTTTACCTTGTAAAGACAATGTTTTCGGCATTGCTTTCATTCTTTTATATATTCTTCCCCGGCAAATACCCGATTGCGCCCGTACACCTTACCTTAATCGGAACTCTTTCGGTTGGTGTGCCGTCGTTTTTTCTGGCACTTGAAAAAAATACAAAGCTTATAACAAGCGGATTTACAAAGCGGGTACTTAAAAAATCCGTTCCGGGAGCGCTGCTTATTACTGCAAACGTAATAGTGCTTTCGTTTATGCACCTTTTCTGCAAAATCACCGAAGGGCAGCTTGTGCTTTACAGCGTATGGCTGACAGGGATAGTAAGTATCGCCGTACTTTTCGGTATTGCAAGACCATTAAACCTGTTCCGAGGGGCAGTTGCATCTGTTATGGCACTTAGCTTTGCTGCCGGGTTTGTAATATTCCGTTCATTTATGGGAATAATAATGCCGACTCCTTCCGATTTAGCGCCGCTATCGGTATTATCGGTAATATATTTTGCGACTATTTTCTATTTTACTAAAGGAAAAATCAAAAAAATTCCCAAAAAGTATTGACAAACCGAAAAAAACTTGGTATAATGTTATTCGTTGACTTGGTCAACATAATTGTTGTGCGAGAGTGGCGGAATTGGCAGACGCGCACGTTTGAGGGGCGTGTGGGCAACCGTACGGGTTCAAGTCCCGTCTCCCGCACCATTTTTATTGCCGGATTGTGTAAAGGTAGCACAGCAGACTCTGACTCTGTTTGTCTGGGTTCGAATCCTAGTCCGGCAGCCAAAATTCGCGTTCAAAATAGATGTACTCTGTTTTGGACGCATTTTTATTCGGATTTTAAACATCTTTGGGGAACTCCATTTGAAAAGTGGTTAGACAGGTGTTTTAAAAAGGAGACGTTAACTTATGCAACATTTGTTAAGTTCAAAACGAAACCAGACCAGAGGAGCCTGGTTACTAATTTTGTTAGGGTGGCTCGTGTATACTACATCTTATCTTGGAAAAGTTAATTATTCGGCAAACATTACACAGATTATCGATTTTTATGGTGTAACTAAAGCACAGGCCGGTACTGTTCCTACCTTTTTCTTTTTTGCATATGGAATTGGACAGGTATTTAATGGAGTATTTTGCAAAAAATATAATATTAAATGGATTATTTTTTGCAGTTTAATTATCTCTGCAACCATAAACCTTATAATAGCAGTCAGCTCGGATTTTTCTATTATAAAATGGCTATGGTTAGTGAATGGGTTTGTTTTATCTATACTTTGGCCAACGATTGTTAGATTGCTTTCGGAGGCATTGCCCCAAAAAGTTTTAGGAAGTTCAAGTGTAGTTATGGGTACAACTGTGGCAGCCGGAACATTGATTATCTATGGATTAAGCTCAATATATGCTGCTTTTGATAAATTTAAACTTTCTTTTTATACTGCTGCCATTGCTGTAATTGTTGTAGCTATCATATGGATATTTTCGTATAATAAAGCAGTAACAATTGCAAAAGGCGAAAGAGAACAGGAAGAAGCCGCAGAGCAAACTAAAACCGACGTTCCCGAAAAAGAACAACAGAAAAAGAGCGAAAGAAAAATCTTTTTTACATCTATATTTGTACTGTGTTTTTGCGCAATTGGCGTTAATTTAATAAAAGATGGGTTAACAACATGGGTACCATCTATTCTTAAAGAAGAGTTTTCCATGAGCGACTCTCTTTCTATTTTGTTAACTCTGTTTTTACCTATTTTGGCAGTGTTTGGTAATGGATACGCATTAAAGCTACATACGAAAATTCCTGATTATGTAAATCATTGTACAGTGGTTTTTGCTATTATTGCTGTTTTTATTGGTGTTATTATTGGAAGTTTAGCGCTTGAATTAGTAGCCTTCATGCTTATCGGATTAATAATCGTAAACTTTTTGGCATCAAGCTTAAACAGTCTTATTACAAGCATCTTTCCTTTGTTTATGAGAGGAAAAATTAATTCAGGTCTGATTGCCGGAGTTTTAAATGGATTTTGTTATTTAGGAAGTACAATCAGCTCTTACGGACTTGGAGTAATAGCAGATAATTTTGGGTGGACATCTGTTTTTTGGACACTGATTGGATTTTGCATTGCAACATTTATTGCTTGGGGTGGATATGTTCAGTTAAAGCATTTTTTCAAAGAAAAATCTATGCCTGATTTTGTTGACGGAACAAAATAATTAAAGTTTTTACATTTGCTATACTCACTTCAGGGGTGTTTATATGAAAAATATATCTTGTTTACGTTGCAATACCGAAATGAACCACACAGGCACCAAAAAGTTTCAGCTTGGCGAAACCGGATGGGTGCTTGGTGATTTGCCAAATCTTCTGGCAGGGTCAATGGAAGTTGATATATATACCTGTGCATCATGTGGAAAAATTGAGTTTTTTATACCGGAAGATAAAAATTCTGAAATTGGGCTTAGGAAATGTCCATCTTGCGGCAAAAAACACGAATTTGATTACCCAAAATGCCCATTTTGTAAATATGAATATTATAAATAACAGAAAAAAGCACTTGCATTTTGCAAGTGCTTTTCTTATCAAAAACTCAAATAATTTCTTACTATTTTTCCGCAGGCAATTTTTGTTCCCGCATCGCCTGACGGTTGGGTTTTGAAATCGTCTGCCTTATCGTGAATTATAACCGTTTTTCCAACCACCTCGTCAGGTGTAAACCTATCCGTATAAAAAGCGCACCACGCAATTCCGTTATTACCGAAAAGCGGCGGCATATCCCCTGCGTGCGCAGGATGCGGACAATTTTTTGGATTATAATGCCCGCCCGTATTTTTAAACGGGTCTTCTGCATCACCGGTGCAGGAATCCCCTTCGTGAATATGAAAACCAAAAATCTCTTCACCGCACGGCATATTTGCGGCGGGAAGTCCTGTAATTTCTGCCCTTACCAAAGTTCCATTTGCTACCGGATAAAAATATACAACTCCCGCAAGGTTTGGAAATTCCATACTCCCGCGTATTTCCGCTTTGGCATAATAATTATTTCTTTTGAGTGTATCTGAAAATATGTTCATTATATCACCCCACATCATTATATGCCTTATGCAACAAAAAAGGACTGCTTTTGCAGTCCTTTTTCTTATTTGAACATCTTTTTAAGTTCTTCAGCTTTATCTGTTTTTTCCCATGCTACGCCGAGGTCTTCACGTCCGATATGTCCGTAAGCCGCAAGGTTTCTATAGATAGGTTTTCTAAGGTCAAGCTTTTCGATTATTGCCGCAGGGCGAAGGTCAAACACCTTATTTACCGCATCGGCAATTTTTTCGTCCGCTACCGTGCCTGTGCCGAATGTATCCACCATTACGGAAACGGGTTTTGCCACGCCGATTGCATATGCAATCTGAACTTCACATTTTTTTGCAAGGCCTGCCGCAACAACGTTTTTAGCAATATATCTTGCTGCATATGCCGCACTTCTGTCTACCTTTGTCGGGTCTTTTCCGGAGAAAGCACCGCCGCCGTGACGTGCATATCCGCCGTAGGTATCAACAATAATTTTTCTGCCTGTAAGTCCGCTGTCCCCCTGAGGACCGCCAACTACAAATCTGCCCGTAGGGTTTACATATATTTTTGTGTTTTCATCCATAAGGTTTGCCGGGATGATTGTATCTATAACATATTTTTTAACGTCGGCACGGATTGTTTCAAGGCTTGTCTTCTCGTCGTGCTGGGTTGAAACAACAACCGCATCAATACGGCTTGGCGCGCCGTCTACATATTCAACAGTTACCTGTGTTTTTCCGTCGGGACGAAGGTACGAAAGTGTGCCGTTTTTTCTTACCTCGGTAAGTTTTTTAGACATTTTATGCGCAAGTGAAATAGGCATAGGCATAAGCTCGTCAGTTTCGTCACACGCATAGCCGAACATCATACCCTGGTCGCCGGCGCCTACTGCGTTATACTCCTCGTCTTTACCCTCTTTTGCTTCAAGCGCTTTATCAACGCCGAGCGCAATATCGCAGGACTGTTCGTCTATAGCTGTAAGCACGCTGCAGGTATCGCCGTCAAAACCAACCCCGCCGCTGTAGCCGATGTCTTTAATAACTTCCCTTGCGATTTTGGGAATATCAACATAACTCTTAGTTGTTATTTCCCCCATTATCATTACCATACCGGTTGTAACGGCAGTTTCGCAAGCTACTCTTGCTGTAGGGTCTTCTGCTATAATGGCATCAAGAACGGCGTCCGAAATCTGGTCACAAACCTTGTCGGGATGCCCTTCGGTAACAGATTCTGATGTAAATAACATTCTGTTCATATTAATTCCTCCTTTGTAGAAACTAAAAGAGTGAAACTGCTTTCACTCTTGCGGAAATTGTATTGGTGCCGAAGGCGGGACTTGAACCCGCATGGTATTGCTACCGCTGGATTTTGAGTCCAGTGCGTCTGCCAGTTTCACCACTTCGGCATTTGTTGGAGCGGAAGACGAGATTCGAACTCGCGACGTTCACCTTGGCAAGGTGACGCTCTACCACTGAGCCACTCCCGCATATTATGGTGCAGATGAAGGGACTTGAACCCCCACGTCGGTTGACACCAGAACCTAAATCTGGCGCGTCTGCCAATTCCGCCACATCTGCTCATATCCTAAATCGTACATATTATATTAACATATTTTCACCTTATTGTCAAGGAATATTTTGTTCACACAGGTTTTAGTTAAATATTCACAAAAATAAAAATATTGCCAATAAAAATTTTTATCATATTTTTTGCAAAAAAGACTTGTATATTTTTATCATATAAGGTAAAATATAGTTGTATACATTTTTATAATGGCATACTATCGGAAAAACAAAATTACTAATTATATTTCAGGAGGTTTTTACTATGTCAGTAAAAGTTGCTATTAACGGTTTTGGACGTATCGGTCGTCTGGCTTTCCGTCAGATGTTCGGCGCAGAAGGTTATGAGGTAGTTGCAATCAACGACCTTACAGATCCTAAAATGCTTGCTCACCTTTTAAAGTATGACTCTTCACAGGGAAGATACGACGGTCATACTGTAGAAGCTGGTGAAGGTTGCATTATCGTTGACGGTAAAACAATCACAATCTACAGCGAACCTAAAGCTGCCGATCTTCCTTGGGGAAAAATCGGCGTAGACGTTGTTCTTGAATGTACAGGTTTCTACTGCTCAAAAGAAAAAAGCCAGGCTCACATCGATGCAGGTGCTAAAAAAGTTGTTATCTCTGCTCCGGCAGGAAACGACCTTAAAACTATCGTTTTCAGCGTAAACGAAGATACTCTTACAGCTGATGATACAATCATCTCTGCTGCTTCCTGCACAACAAACTGTC
>JAFTSG010000001.1 GCA_017467445.1 Clostridia bacterium
TATGGACATGAATCAATTCATCAACCATATGTATGCCAGAGATGTGAGCAAGAAAGTAAGATACGGTTATCGTCAAAAACAGAAAGATAAGGGTGTTTGCAATATGCCTCCAATGGGATATTACAAGGACAAGATTAAAGACGAAATCGTAATCATGGACGATCCTGCTGAAATCGTAAGAGAAATCTACACAATGTACCTTGACGGATTCGGTTTCAAAGCCATTGCAGAAAAGCTTAATAAAGACGGCAAGAAATCGCCGTCATACTATCAAAAGCTTTATAACAACAAAAATCAAGGCTACAACAAGCCGGCGATTACATTCAGGTATCTATGGGACCCGACAGCAGTAAAGCGAGTGCTGACGAATGAGTTTTACACAGGCACACTTGTATGTCACATTGAAGAAACTGACAAAGCAAAAAAGATACGAAGAAAAGTGCCAAAGGAAGAACAGTTCAGGCATGAAAATTACGCACCCGTGATTGTTCCAAAGGAAGTATGGGATAAGGTTCAAAATCTTATCGAAAGTAAGAAGGAAACCAATGTCCGTGCAAGCTCGGGAAATCCGTACCACAGGTACACAGGACTGCTAAAATGTGGTGACTGCGGATGCACCTTTGTAGCAAAAATCAGAAAATGGGGTGACAAGCCTGACAGAGTTGAATATGTCTGCAATGGCTATCACCGATACAAAGGCTACTGCACATCCCACAGAGTTCAGGAAAAGGACTTGGATGCTCTTGTGTATAAAGAGTTGTCAAGACTAAAATCAAAGGCACAGGACAACTGGCTTGCCATTGAAGATGAGGTTAAAAAGTGGTTATCGAACAAAGGAAATACCGACAAGAAAATCAGGGACTATCGAGCGATGATTGAAAACCTTGAGCTTGAGCAAGAAAATATCCTGATAGAGAGAATCAGAGATATGCAAAACCGTGCTACATACGACAGAATACTTGAAAAAAGAAAGGTTGAAATAGAAAACCTTAAAACGAAAATTCAAGACATACTGAATATGGAACAGACGGTTAAAAAGCGTAAAAAAGAAATCAAGGAAAGCATCGATATACTTGACGGAATCATAGCAGAAGGTGCAATCAGCAATGTAAACCTACGGCTTCTCGTAAAAGAAATCATAGTTCTCGATATGGAGAATAATGGGCTTGCCCTGGTCATAGTAATGAACGCACCTTTCGGTGAGTACGGAGAGATATTCGATGATGATGGAAATGTAACTCTTGCGCACAACGGAGATTACAAACCGATACCTCTCGAAGAAGTGAAGAATTAAAGTAAAAGTGCTTACGGGAGAAATCTCGTAAGCACTTGGAAAATGGTGCGGATAACAGGACTTGAACCTGCATGAAATCGCTTTCACATGGACCTGAACCATGCGCGTCTGCCAATTCCGCCATATCCGCATATTTAGTTTTAACCCCTTAATTTTTACACGGGAGAGGTAACCCGAGGAGGAGCAAAACTGCTTAATCCTCACATATTAAACGGATAAATCCGGCTTAACCTATTTAATCACCGAGATGGCGTAGCCTGAACCATGCGCGTCTGCCAATTCCGCCATATCTGCATATGGGCAATATTTTATAGAGTTGATTTTGCCAAACTAGCAAATCAACTTTATTATTTTACCACGGTTTATTTAATGTGTCAAGAGAGTTTTATCTGTCTTTCATATAATCCCTATGGGATATTGCCACTCTGTAATTCGCATCTTTAAGGAACTTACCTAATTCTTCTGCAATGGCAACACTACGGTGCTTTCCGCCGGTACAACCTATTGCAATAATAAGCTGATTTTTGCCTTCTTCAATATAATGAGGAATAAGAAACTCTATCATATCCTCAAGTTTCTCAAGAAACTGTGTGGTTTGTTTAAAATTTAATACAAAATCTTTAACTTCTTTATTCATACCTGTTTTATGTTTAAGGGCATTTTCATAATACGGGTTTGGCAGGAATCTTACGTCAAACACAAGGTCAACATCAAGAGGAATTCCGTTTTTAAACCCAAAGGAAATTACATTTACAACAAGTCCTTTATATTCCTTATCATCCATAAGAATTGAATGCATTTCATCGCGGAGCTGCGATGGTTTTAGACTTGTTGTGTCTATAATATATTTTGCACGATTACGCACCTCTGAAAGAAGGTTTCTTTCCTTACGTATACCCGCCATAATTGTACCGCCCTTTGCAAGCGGATGGCTTCTTCTTGTTTCTTTATAACGTTTTACAAGACTCTGGTCGGTTGCATCAAGGAAGATTATTTCATATTCAATTTCAAGCTGTGTAAGCTCATTGAGTGATTCAAAGAGCTGATTGAACAAATCACCTCCACGAAGGTCAATAACAAGAGCAATCTTATCCATTTTTCCCGTTGACTGACACACTTCTATAAATGGCGACAAAAGGGCAGGAGGCATATTATCTACACAGTAATATCCTATATCCTCCAGAACACGCATAGCGCTACTTTTTCCGGCACCTGACATACCCGTTACAATTAAAATCTTCATAAATTCCCCTATCTTCCTATGAACTTTATTTCTTCCTGTAATTCAACATCAAATTTTTCTTTTACCTGAATCTTTATATAACCAACCAAATCAAGAACATCCTTTGCGGTTGCGGCGCCTTTATTTATAACAAATCCGCTATGTTTTTCGGACACCTGTGCGCCCCCGATGCTATAGCCTTTTAGCCCTGCATCTTCAACAAGTTTGCCTGCAAAATGTCCTTCCGGACGTTTGAATGTACTTCCCGCGCTCGGATATTCAAGCGGCTGTTTATCTCGTCTTTTCTGGCTTAAATCTTTCATTGTATCAAGAATTTTTTCTTTATTTCCTTTTTTAAGTCTGAAATTTATCTCAAGGATTACATATCCCTCTCCAAAGATGCTTGTTCTGTATCCAAATCTGCAGTCCGCATTGTCAAATACTTTAACATTTCCGTCCTTATCAAGTGCCGTAACCGTCTCTATTACATCTTTAAGCTCGCCACCGTATGCTCCGGCATTCATAAACGCACCGCCGCCGACGGTGCCCGGAATTCCTGCTGCAAACTCAAGTCCCGCAAGCTCTGCTTTTGCCGCAGTATTTGCAACTACGGCAAGAAATGCTCCCGCACCTGATGTTATAATATCTTTTTCTAAGTTTACATAATTTATTTTTTCGGTACATATTACAACCCCGTCAATACCGTCATCGGAAACAAGCAGGTTTGAGCCATTACCGACAACAGTTACAGGAATATTTTCTTCCTTACAGAATTCTATAATTCCAATAAGGTCCTCTTTTGTTTCGGGCGTCACAAAAATATCCGCCGCTCCACCTATTTTAAAGGTGGTATGTTTTGCCATAGGCTCATTCAATTTTACGTTGGTTTCACCTGCAAGCGAGATGATTTTCTGTATAATCTTCATATATCCCCCAAAACAAATAGTTTACTTTAGTAATATGCATTAAGTTTAAACTTTAATACCCTCATTTTACCATTTTTTATTCATTTAAAAGTGCCGCGCCGATTATTCCGGCATCGTTCCCAAGTTGTGCAATTTCTATATCAATGCCGCCTATCTTAGCCCCTGAATACACTTCAAATGTGCAATATTCTTTTATCAGATTAAGAAGATAGTTTCCCTGATTGGATATTCCGCCGCCGATAACAATCTTTTCAGGCTGAAATATATTTATGAGATTTGCAATTCCGACACCTACATATTCGGTATATTTTTTAACCACCTCAATTGCGGCTTCATCCCCTTGTTTTGCGGCATCAAATGCAGTTTTTCCGTCTACCTTATCAATATCTCCGCCGATTATATCATTCATAACAGACTCTTTATGGTCAAGTATAGCATTCTTTGTTTGTGCTATAAGAGCGGTTGCCGATGCATATGCTTCCCAACAGCCTTTTCTGCCGCAGCTGCACGGTTTTCCGTCTTTCTTTATCACCATATGCCCAAGCTCGCCTCCGGCACCGTTATGACCGGAAAAAATCTTTCCGTTCATTATAATTCCGCCACCGACACCTGTGCCGAGAGTAACTGCAATAAAACATTCCATTTCCTTACCGCCAAGGCGATATTCCGCATATGCCGCAACATTGGCGTCATTTTCAAGATATACGGGTTTATTTATATATTTCTGTATTTCTGTTCTAACAGGAACATTGTGAAAGTTTATGTTATTGGCATACACAAGTACACCGTTTTTTGCATCACAACTACCAGGACTGCCTATGCCAACGGATGTTATCTCATCCATCCTATATCCTGCATCCTCGCAAACCTTTATTGCAAGTTTTGCCATATCGGCAAGAATTTCTGTATAATGTCTTTGCGCTTCTGTAGGAACGGCATCTTTATGAAGAATTTTACCATCTTCGGTTACAAGCCCTGCTTTAATTGTCATTCCTCCAAGGTCTATCCCTATCCGCATTTATTTCCCTCTAAAAACTGATTTTCTTTTTGTTTGGTCTTGTGTTAAAATATGCTTCGAGATTATCTACTGAACTGTTGATAACAAGCTCTTTTGGATATCGTGTTTTTTCAACTACCGACATTGCCCAGTCAAACTTTCCTACCATACTCCAGAAATGAGCATCTGAACTTAGCGTTATATGAACTCCGTATTTTTTACATGTTTCAATTATTTTAAGACAAAGGGGCTGTGAGCCTTTCCTTGTTTCAGGTGATGAATTGTTTATTTCAACAATTTTGCCTGCTTTTGCAGCCGCTTTAATAACCGTATCAATATCAAACGGATATCTCGGGTCACCCATATGACCGAGGATATCAACACGCGGGTTTTCAATTGTTTTAAGCCACGCCGCCGTATATTCCTCCTCAGTATGTCCAATCTCCATTGTTGATGCGTGCATACTTGCAATGGCATAATCAAGACTGTCAAACACCTTAGGAAATTCATCCATATCAAGATTGCCTTTTATATCAATATTGGCTTCTACACCGCGAAGTATTGTTACGTTCCCTATTTTACGAGGTATTCTGTAAAGATTCATAAAATAGTAAATATGCGGTGAATCTGACGTTTTGAAACTATGGTCTGCAAGACCCATAACCGCAAGGTTTTGCCTCTCTGCTGCTGCGGCATTTTCCGTAACAGTGCTGTAGGCATGAGTGCTTGCAATGGTGTGCGTGTGTAAATCCGCTATTATTTCCATAACTAAAATTTAAACTCCTTTTTTATGCAAGTCCGTTTTGGTCCATAAGTCTTTGGTTAAGCTCCTGTGCAGCATTAAATCCCATGCGTTTCTGACGGTTGTTCATTGCCGCAACCTCCAGAATAACTGCAAGGTTTCTGCCCTGTTTAACCGGAATGGTTATTGACGGAATCTGGATATCCAGAATTTCGGTGTGTCCGTTGTCAAGGCCAAGGCGTTCATATTCAACGCCCTGCTGCCAAGGTTCTAGATTTACAACAAGGTTGATGTTTTCAGTTTCTTTTACGGCACCGATACCAAATATGTTACGCACATTCACAATTCCTATACCGCGAAGTTCAATGAAATGACGGATTATTTCCGGTGATGTACCAACAAGTGTTGAATCGGACACTTTTTTAATTTCAACAGCATCATCCGCAACAAGACGGTGACCACGTTTCAGAAGCTCGATTGCGGCTTCGCTTTTACCTACTCCGCTTTCGCCGAGAAGAAGAAGTCCTTCACCGTATACTTCAACAAGAACACCGTGGCGTGTAATTCTTGGTGCAAGCCATACGTTAAGGTTTTTTATAAGTTCACCCATAAAACGGCTTGTTGAATCGTTGCTGCGAAGAAGAGGTACCCCATACTGCTCTGCAAGCGCAAACATTTCGGGATATGGTTCCATTTCCCTTGTAACAATTGCCGCCGGAACACCTTTTGAAAAAAGTGCTTCTACTCTTTTTTTGCGTTCCTGCTCATCGAGTTTATCAAGATATGTCATTTCAACCTTGCCTATTATCTGAATGCGTTTCGGGTTGAAATAATCAAAAAATCCGGTAAGCTGAAGACTGGGACGGTTAACGTCCGCACAGTCGATTTCAGTTTCAAGCATTTCGTCTGTACAATACAGCTTTTCAAGTTTAAGGGTTTTAATAATTTCGCTTATTTTTACAGAAAACATTCTATTCTCCCCTTTTTATATTATTTAAAAAATCATAAATTTCTTCTGCAAGCTCTTTGGAATCCGTTCCGCAGAAAATTTTGTCGGCAGTCTGCTTATATATCTCTATTCTTTCAGCATATACCGCATCAAACGAATTCGCCTGAAGAACAGGGCGCGTGTCATCATTTTCAAGACGGCATTTTATTTCCTGTGCCGGCACATCAAGAAAAATTACCTTTCCGGAATTTTTCATAACCGCCACATTGGCACTTTTTAAAACTGCACCGCCGCCGGTTGAAATAACCTGCCCTTTTTTACCGCAGATTTCTTTTAAAACTTCTGTTTCAACTCTCCGAAAATATTCCTGTCCGCAGTCTGCAAATATATCCGAAATTGTTTTATTTTCTTTCTTTTCAATTTCTTTATCAGCATCCACAAAATCCATACCGAGTTTTTCAGCCAGCATTTTACCGACAGTGGTTTTGCCGCTGCCCATAAATCCTGTAAGGATTATGTTTTCGGGACTGAGCATTTTTATAATTTTATCTTTATCTTCATTACTAAAGGCCTCGCCTCTCCAGATTTCCTGCGATGCTATTCCCTGAAGAACAAGCATATTTATTCCGCCTATTGTTTTTTTGCCAAGTTTTTTGGCAAGCTGCAAAAGCTTTGTATTTCTTGGCGAATACACGGTATCAAACACAACATTGCATTTTTCAAGTGTCTCTGCCGTTACCGGAATACCTTCTGTATTCGGGTGCATACCGACAGGAGTGCAGTTAATCATTATATCGTAGTGTCCTGTTATTTCATCAAGACTGCAAACATCAACAGCTTTTCCAAAAAAGGTTTTTACATCCGCTGCCAGCAAGCTTGACGCCCCTGTGTTTCTTGCGGCTATACACACGCTGCAGGAATTACGCAGTGCTTCAAAAAGTGCCGCACGAGCAACCCCGCCCGACCCGATAAGAAGAACGCTTTTGTCTTTAAGCATAATACCTTCTTTTTTTAATGCACCGGCAAGCCCCGCTCCGTCGGTACTGTAGCCGTAAAGCTTTCCGCTACGCACAGCAACTGTGTTTACACTGCCGCTTTTTTTTGCAGCATCATCTATGTAATCAAGATACGGAATTATTTTTTCTTTAAACGGTATTGTAAGATTGAATCCGCAAAAATCCTTTTTTAACATCTGAACTATTTCACCAAGTTTTTCAGGCTCTACATCAAATGCATAATAAACCCCGTTATATCCGGTAAGTTTAAAAAACGAATTATGAATTTCGGGAGATAGACTGTGTGCCACAGGATGTCCCAGCACAGCATATTTTAAAGCTGCCGTATCCATACATACCCCTCCTAATAATCATATATATAATTATAAAACAATAAGTATTAAAAATCAATATCAAATACAAAAAAATATTGAAATATTGTGCAATTAATGTTACAATAAAGGTATATTCATGAAAGGACAATAAAGTTATGTTTAAGATATTAAAAAAAGACGGGCACGCGCGCCGCGGCGAATTCACCACAGTACACGGAACTGTGCAGACCCCCGTATTTATGAATGTAGGTACAAGTGCAACCGTTAAAGGCGGAATTTCCGCACTTGACCTTAAAGACGTTAACTGTCAGGTGGAGCTTTCAAACACATACCATCTGCACGTTCGTCCTGGCGATAAAGTTATACGTGAGCTTGGCGGACTTCACAAATTTATGAACTGGGACAAACCCATACTTACCGACAGCGGCGGATTTCAGGTGTTTTCCCTTTCCTCACTCCGAAAAATCAAAGAAGAGGGTGTTTATTTTTCGTCCCATGTTGACGGCGCAAAAATATTTATGGGTCCCGAAGAAAGTATGCAAATTCAGTCAAACCTTGCATCCACTATTTCAATGGCATTTGACGAATGTATTGAAAACCCGTCCCCTTACGAATATGTAAAAGCTTCTACCGAACGTACTACAAGATGGCTTGAAAGATGTAAAACCCATCTTGATATGCTGAACGCAAAAGAAGATACAATAAACCGTAAACAGATGCTTTTCGGAATAAATCAGGGCGGTGTATACCCCGACCTTCGAATCAACCATATGAAAGACATTGCAAAGCTTGACCTTGACGGCTATGCAATAGGCGGACTTGCGGTTGGCGAAACCGCTGAAGAAATGTATGAAATTATTGATGCAGTCGAACCGTTTATGCCGGAGAACAAACCACGCTATTTAATGGGCGTGGGAACTCCTGTAAACATTGTTGAAGCTGTTGCGCGCGGAGTTGATTTCTTTGACTGCGTAATGCCAAGCAGAAACGCACGTCACGGCTCTATTTTTACCAAAAAAGGTTATCTTCATATAATGAACAATAAATATATGGCTGACCCATTGCCCATCGACCCGGACTGCGGATGTCCTGCCTGCAGGAACTTCTCAAGGGGGTATATCCGCCATCTTCTGAAAGCAGGCGAAATGCTGGGTATGCGCCTTTGCGTACTTCATAATCTGTATTTCTACAACTCTCTTATGGAGGATATACGCACCGCTATTGAAGAGGGCAGATTTGAAGAATACCGCAGGTTTGCAAACGAAACATTCCTTAAGAAAATTTAAACCGAGGGGAGGAAAATCATGGCTTTACAAATGATTGTCGGAAGTGCCGGATGCGGAAAAACATCTTACGCTATGGATGTTTTTGCTGATAGCTCTTCCTATTCCAAGCGAATATATATTGTGCCGGAAAGCTCATCTTACTCGGCCGAAACGCTTGTTGCCGAAAAATTCGGGGCAGCAAGCAGTGCTTCCGTATGCGTTTTTTCGTTCAAAAGACTTTATACAGAGCTTGCCAACTTATATGGCACAAGTGGATATACAAAGCTTGGCAAAAGCGGCAGAGCCATGATTTTAAGTAGTATTTGCCAGAATCTCAAAAGTGATTTTAAAATCCTTGAAAAACCTGCACGTCACAAAGGCTTTGCCACCCTTGTGTCCGATACTATAGGCGAATTTAAAGTACACAGAGTTACGCCGGATATGCTGAAAAATCTTTCAGTTTCTACCGGTGACGATGCTCTGCGCCTTAAACTTCACGATTTGTTTTTAATATACAGCGAGTATGAACGTATTCTTAAAAACCGGTTTGAAGATGCCGATGATGAAACGGGTATACTTGCGGGTCTTATAGCTGAAAATCCCGATTATTTTGCAGACAGCTGCATTATTTTTGACGGATTTTCTTTATTTTCACCTAATCAGATGGACGTTATAAACGAAATTCTTTCGCAGGCGCGTGATGTTTATTTTACATTTACCTGCAATAGTACCGAGCCTACTGATGAAGACGACCTGTTTTATATACAGAAAAAAACTGCAGGAAGAATCAAAGCTCTTGCCAAAAAACAGAGTGTTCGCATAAACGAAGATATTATTCTGACCGAGTGCAGAAAATTTGATAATTTCCCCGAAATGAAGCATTTTGTAAACTGCTGTGAAAAGGGTGCTGATTCCCCCACACCATCTTTTGGCAATCTTAACATTTCCGTATTTAACGATATTGATGACGAAATAACCTATGTTGCAAGAAAGATTGAAAGCCTTATCCGCAGCGGCAAATATCGTTATAAAGATATTGCCGTTATTGCAAGAAATAAAGAGGCTTATTCAATTGCAATAGAGCGCATTTTTTCAAAATTTGAAACACCTGTTTTTATATCAGGAAATCAGAATGCACTTGCACTTCCGGCGGTTACGGCGGTTATGTCCGCACTTAATATAATCATCCGCAATTTCAGCTACGAAAGTGTGTTTGACTATCTTAAATCCGGTTTTGCCTGTGCAGACCCCGACAAGATTGATTTGCTTGAAAATTATATTACTGCAACAGGTATTCGCGGAAAACTGTGGACAAACGGTGAGCCTTGGAAATATACCCCCGAATTTGCCGGTGCATATGAAAGCACCGAGGAATTCCTTGAACTTATAAACTCCGTTAAAAACGAAGTTATATCCCCTGTTCTTACTCTTAAAAACACACTTGCCGATGCAAAAACTGTAAAGGAATATTGCAGGGCTATGTACGCTTTTATAAGCGAAATTCACTTGCGTGATACCATTGACGGACTTGTGGAAAGGTTTAAATATTCTGATATGCAGGCGGCGTCTTACTATGCTCAGGTATGGAATACTCTTGTTGATGTGCTTGACGAGCTTGCCGAAATTCTAGGCGATACAGATACTGATATAGCCGGATTTTATGACCTTCTTTCAACCGGTTTTTCAGCACATGATATAGGTGTTATTCCAACCGCTATTGATATTGTAAGGATACTTTCCGACAAACCCGAGGGAAGTGCCAGAATTGTGTTTGCAATAGGTGTCAATGACGGCGTATATCCGTCTACATACAATGATGGCGGTCTTATAAATGACAGCGATAAAAGGGTATTTGAAGAAAATGATATACCCCTTTCAGACACGTCGTATTTAAAAACTTTTGAAGAAAATTATACTATTTACAATATACTTGCGTTTTCGTCGGAAGCACTTGAATTAACATATCCTATTTCTGATGCAATGGGTGGAAGTCTACTTCCTGCAAGGCTTATTGGTAGATTTGAAAAAATGTTTGGTATAAAGGCAAACAACTATATTCTTACGGAAGAGGTTGCGTCTTCCGATATGATTTCATCCCCCGGTCCTACATTTGATTTATATATCAAAAATATATCGTCAAAACAGCCTTACGATGCTAAATGGGATGAGGCAGGAAAATGGTTTAGCGAAAGTCCCAAGTGGAACGAAAAACTAAACCTTTTTGAGTCAGCATGCAGTTTCAAACCCAAAACAGCTACCTTAACTTCAGATGTTCTGAACTCTGTTTATAAAAATGATTTCATTTCATTAAGTGTATCAAGAATGGAACGTTTTTCAAAGTGTCCGTTCTCGTATTATCTTAACTATATCCTTCATCTCAAAGAACGCAAAAACAGCATGCTTCAGAATACCGATACCGGCAGTATTATGCACGATGTTATAGAAAAGCTTTCCGTAAACATAGCTTCTTCCGGATACAACTGGAACAGTGTGCCCGAAGATTTTCTTCTTACTGAAATCGAGCATATTGCAGGTGATAAAATAGCAGAGGTCAGCGAAATGTTCGGCTATGCGTCCAACCGCAGAACATGGCTTCTTATACGCCTTAAATCCACGCTTATAACGTCTGCACTTTTTATTGCAAAGCATCTTCGCGCAGGCGAATTCATTCCGCTTGGATATGAAATTGAATTTGCAAACGGAAACAAATATACTCCGCTTAAAATTGATATTGGCGGCAAAACAATAAGCCTTAAAGGTAAAATTGACCGTGCTGATATGTACGTGGATGAAAACGGAAACCGATTTATCCGAGTTATCGACTACAAATCCGGCAACCGCAGTTTTGATGTAGCAAATATGTATTACGGACTTGAACTTCAGCTTATGGTATATCTTGACAGGCTTTGCGACCTTGAAAACGCATCACCTGCAGGGATACTCTATTTCAGGTTTAATGACCCTGTGCTTGAACAGAATAAAGGTAGCATTGAAGATGAATTCCGCATGAAAGGCCTTGTGCTTAAAGATGAGGGTGTTATCCGCGCTATGGATAAATCCTTTGCTGATAAAAGCACGGTTATTCCCGTAAGCTATCTTAAAAGCGGCGACCATTCAAAATATTCTTCGGTTGCAACTTCCGCACAGTTTGCCGGCATGAGAAAAAAGCTGCACACTATAATAAGGCAGATAGGAAGAGAGCTTGCAGGCGGCAAAACCGATATTGCCCCAATAAAAGCACCGTCCGTAAACGGATGTGAATACTGCAGTTTTAAACAGGCATGTCTGTTTGACCCGCTTTGCGGAGGCAAATACAAGAATATGGATTTTCTTCCTAAAGAAGATATTATAAAAGATCTTGAAAAGATGGGCGGTGAAACTGATGCCTAATTTTACATCCGACCAGAAAAAAGCAATAGAAACGCTTGGCAAAGACATTATTGTTACCGCCGCCGCAGGCAGCGGTAAAACTGCTGTTTTGTCTGAAAGAGTTCTTAATATTATACTGAATGAAGATACCGACGTTACGGATTTTCTTATTGTTACGTTTACAAATGCGGCAGCGGCTGAAATGAAAAGCCGTATCAGTTCAAAAATTGCCGATGCTATCGCAAACGGGCAGGTTTCACCAAAAAAGACACGCCATTTAAACCGTCAGCTTTCGCTTATTACCCGCGCAAGCATTACGACAATCCATTCGTTTTGTCTTGATATAATACGCAGCAATTTCTTCCTTCTTGATATAGACCCGAGATTTCGTGTTCTTGAAGAAGGTGAAGCCGAGCTTATGAAAATTTCTTCTGCCGAACAGATGCTTGAAGAAATGTACGGCGGCAAAAATCCCGAGCTTGTTTCAAACCTTTGCAAATGGCTTGGCGGTGGAAACGACGATAAGCTTATTTCAGAAATTATAAAAATATATAAATTCATTTCAAGCTTTTCACATCCGCTTGAATGGCTTGAAATACAAGCCGAAAAATATAATCCCGACAACTTATCGGATATTAACAGCCTCGAATGGATAAAAGAAATAAAACATATCTACAAAATCAAATTTGAAGGGCTTGTTTCACAGGCAGAAGAACTGAAAAAACGCGCACTTGAATATGAAATCACTTCTTATGCAGGCACGTTTGCCGATGATGAACTTCAGCTCAAAAAGCTTTATGATGCATTTTCAGACACATGGGATGAACTTTATGCCGCAGCATATGATTTTGCGTTTTGCAAACTTGCCAACAAACCCAAAGATGCGGACGAAAGTGCTGTAGAATATCTCAAAAACGCGCGTGACAAAATAAAAGATTCCGCAAAAGATATGGTTTCTGTTATTTCAAAAATGTCGTCACAAAGCATCCGCCAGAATCTTGTTATGATGTATCCTCTTCTTACGTGTCTTAAGGATGCCGTTTGTGCTCTTGACAGGATATACAGCGAGAAAAAACGCGAGGCATCGGCTCTTGATTTCGGCGATTTTGAACATATGGCACTTAAAATTCTCCGTGACAGTGAAAACGGCGTTGCAAAGAAACTTGAAGATAAGTACAAATATATTCTTGTGGACGAATATCAGGACTGTAACCCCGTTCAGGAAGAACTGTTTTCTCTTATTTCACGAAAGGTTGGCGGCGAATCCTGCAATATGTTTATGGTTGGCGATATCAAACAGAGCATATACAAATTCCGTCAGGCAGACCCTGAAATTTTCATTGACAAAAGTATGCGCTATTCCAATGAAAATTCGGGCGGAGAAAAAATTTCGCTTAATAAGAATTTCCGCAGCAGTAATGCAGTGCTTGATTATGTAAATCATATTTTCTCACGTATTATGAGCACTAATGTCGGCGAAATGGAATATACCGACAGTGAAAAGCTGTATTACCGCGAGGATAGTCCGCCTGCCGTTACGGATAAGGACAAATGCGAACTTATTATTGCATCTTCCGATACCGATACCGAATGTGAAAACAAATACGAGCTTGAGGCAAAGGTTATTTCGTCCCGTATTTCAAAGCTTATAAATGAGGGTTACAAATACAAAGATATTGTAATTCTGTACAGAGGCATGGGGCAGAAATCCGAAGCACTTGAACAGGAATTCAAGAGCCTCGGTATCCCCTATTATCTTGACAGCAGACGCGGATATTTTGAAACCCTTGAAGTAGGACTCTTCCTGTCAATCTTACGTATTATTGACAATCCGTTGTCCGATATTCCGCTTACGGGTGTGCTTCGCAGTCCTTTATTTAATTTTGATGAAAATGACCTTGTTAAAATAAGATACAGCAAAAAAGGAATGCTTTTTGATGCACTGAAATCATACTCCACAAGAGATGACGAAACAGCTCTTAAATGCGCTGATTTTCTGAATAAGCTGAGCAAATGGCGCGATAGCGTTATTTCAAAACCCATAGCCGAGTTTGTTCCTTATATATTAAATGAATCGGGGCTTGATATATTTGCCGCAGGACTTCCGGGCGGTAAACAAAGGTGCGCAAACCTTAATCTTATGACCGAACATGCCAAGAGTTTTTCTGCCGCATCCGGCGGTGGGCTTTTCGGGCTGCTTGAATATATGGACAGACTTCAGGTTCACAGCGATTCGGGAAGTGCAAAAACGCTGTCCGAATCAAGCAATGTTGTACGCATTATGACAATCCATAAATCAAAAGGTCTTGAATTCCCCGTTGTATTTCTTGCCGGATGTCATACCAAGTTCCATTCCAGCGATTATTCCGGTAATCTGCTGCTTCACAGAAAGCTTGGGCTTGGTGTTGAGGCATATGATTTTGACAACAGAGTTCATTATCCGCTTGTTTCAAAAGAGGCAATAAAAGAAAAAATTCATATTGAAAATATTTCCGAAGAAATGCGTGTAATGTACGTTGCGATGACAAGGGCAAAGCAGAAACTGATTTGCACAGCAGTTGTAAGCGACGTTTCAAAGATGATGGACGATATGGAAAGTATGTCCTACGACTGCGAGCGCATTCCCTTGCCGTTTATGGTGCGCTCCGGTGCTTATCTTGATTGGCTGGCATATTCCCTTATGGATGAAATCATTCTTAATACATCACCGGATACAAATGTTTCGTTTAACGAAATACCAATAGAGGAAATGGATAAAAAAACAGATGTAACCATAAACTCAGATGTACGTGAAGCTCTTGAATATAAATATCCTTATGTTTCGTCTTCATCGATGCCGACCAAATTTTCCGTAAGCGAGCTTAAACGCAGGTTTGATTACGAAGATGCTCTTTCTGCAAAGCTTTCCGCAAAAACCGTACTAAAATCATCTGTTTTAGACAGTGATTTTCATATAAGCTCTGCCGAGGCAGGTATTATAAACCACCTTGCACTGAGGCACATGCCTATTAAAAACGTAACGGAAGAAACTGTAAATGAATGTTGCCGCGAGCTTGTTAATGCAGGTCTCTTAAAAGAAGAGGAGCTACTATATGTAAATGTTTCTGCCATTGCGGGATTTTTTGAAAGTCCGCTTGGCAAAAGACTTTCAAATGCTGAAAAGGTATTCCGGGAGGAATCGTTCAATATACTTGTACCGCAAAGTGATATTTCCGGCAATCAGTACGCTCCCGAAGAGGACAAGGTTCTTATTCAGGGAATTATAGACTGTATGTTTATTGAAAACGGTCAGGTTATTGTGATTGATTTCAAAACCGATAAGTCTTTAAGTGAAGAAACTGAAAATATGTATAAAACTCAGCTGGAGCTTTATGCCCAGGCAGCCGAAAAAATAACAAAACTGCCCTGCAGGGAAAAATATTTATATATGTTGAACAAAGGCACTACCATTAATATTAAATAAATATGTCATATTTTTTCAATTTTTTTGTTGACAAACTTTTTATTATATGGTAGAATAAAGAGTGCCTTATGGATTTTTCATCCATAAAGCTTTTTTGGTTATACTAAAAACAGGAGGAAAAGACGATGAGAGTTAAAATAACTTTAGCTTGTGGCGAATGCAAACAGAGAAACTATAATACTTTTAAAAACAAGAAAAACGATCCTGATAGACTTGAAATGAACAAGTATTGCAGATTCTGCAAAAAGCACACACTTCACAAAGAAACAAAATAATAGAGGGCGGGAATTTCTTTCTGCCATTGGAGGATAGTCATGTCAGAAAACAAAGAAAAAAAGAAAAATATCTTCGCCAGAATGGGTAGCGGAATAGCTAATTTCTTTAAATCCATCAAAAGTGAGTTCAAGAAAATTATCTGGCCTGCTCCTAAAAAGCTTTTCAAAGACACTCTTGTAGTTATAGTTACTGTTATAATTATGGGTGCTTTCCTTTCCTTAGTTAACTATTTGTTACATTTAGGTGTTGGAGTAATAATCCCATAAATCCGACTTAAACTACTTTGAAAAGGAGAGAAGAAAAGTGGCCCCCGGCTGCTTTTTGCTTATATGGCTGAAATTGCTAAATGGTATGTAATCCACACCTATTCAGGGTATGAAAAAAAGGTTGAAACCAACATTCAGAAAATGGTTGAAAACCGTGGATTGCACGAGCAGATTGTTGACATTCGCGTTCCGGAAGAAGTTGAAATTAACAGCGAAACAAAAAAGGAAATCAAACATAAGATTTTCCCCGGATATGTGTTTGTTAAAATGATTATGTCTGACGATGCCTGGCACGCAATCAGAAACATTCGCGGCGTAACAGGATTTGTTGGTCCGGAATCAAAACCCGTACCGCTTACAGACATAGAAATAGAAACTATGAAAATCGAATCTTCACCCGTTGTTATTGACTTTGATCTTGGCGATATGGCAAGAATTACTGACGGTCCGCTTAACGGATACCTCGGTAAAGTTATTGAAATATCCGCTGAAAAAGGCAAAGTTAAACTTTCCGTTGATTTGTTTATGGGTAGAGAAACAGAGGTAGACCTTGACCTTAATCAGGTAGAGTCTATAGAATAAGGTAACATTCGCCTTTCGGCGACAGGTTATATAGTGGGAGGATACAAAATTTTAGTGTATCTGTCATTACCACATTGCATTATAAGGAGGTGCAAAAAATGGCTCAAAAAATCGCAGGCTTTATAAAACTACAAATTCCTGCCGGAAAAGCTACTCCTGCGCCACCGGTTGGTCCTGCACTGGGTCAGCATGGTGTTAACATTATGCAGTTTTGTAAGGAATTCAACGAAAAAACAGCAAAAGATGCAGGTCTCATAATCCCTGTAGTTATTACAGTTTATGCAGACAGATCTTTTAGTTTTATCACAAAAACTCCCCCTGCTGCTGTTCTTCTTAAGAAAGCATGCAAACTTGAAAAAGCTTCCGGAGTTCCGAATAAAACTAAAGTTGCTACAATTTCAAAAGCAGACGTACAGGCAATTGCTGAACAGAAAATGCCTGACCTTAACGCTGCAAACCTTGAATCAGCTATGAGCATGATTAAAGGTACTGCAAGAAGCATGGGTATCGTTGTTGAAGACTAATTCAACAAAAGGCCGTTTAAACGGTTTTAAAAACGTGGGAGAAAAATCCTAAGAGATTTTTCGCGTAACCACTTTAGGAGGTAAAAAATTGAAAAGAGGAAAGAATTATCAGGACAGCGTTAAATTGTATGATAAAACAACCTTGTATGACCTGAAAGAAGCTTGTGACATTTTAACAAAAATGCCGAAAGCTAAATTTGACGAAACAGTTGAAGCTCATATCAAATTGGGCGTTGACTCCCGTCATGCAGATCAGCAGGTTCGTGGTGCGGTTATTCTCCCCCACGGTACAGGTAAAGCTGTCAGAGTTTTAGTTTTTGCAAAAGGAGATAAGGCTACAGAAGCAGAAGCAGCAGGTGCTGATTTTGTAGGTGCTGAAGAACTTATCCCAAGAATCCAGAACGACAACTGGTTTGATTACGATATTATCGTTGCAACACCGGATATGATGGGTGTTGTTGGTCGTCTCGGTAAAGTACTTGGTCCTAAAGGACTTATGCCTAACCCGAAAGCCGGAACAGTTACAATGGATGTTGCTAAAGCTGTTAAAGAAATTAAATTAGGTAAAATCGAATACAGACTGGATAAAACAAACATTATCCACTGTCCGGTTGGTAAAGTTTCTTTCGGAGCTGACAAGCTTTTCGAAAACTATTCCACACTTTTAAATGCTGTAATTAAAGCAAAACCGGCAGCTGCAAAAGGTCAGTACCTCAAGAGCGTTTCTATCGCTTCTACAATGGGTCCTGGAATAAAAATCAATCCTGCTAAATTAGGTGATTAATTTTTTCTTGACAAGCTGTAAATAATATGATATAATAACATTTGTTCCAAAGACAGCAGGCATACGGTAAGTCCTGCCGAGGAGCGCAAGTAAATTGTATAAATTGTTTTGATTTATATATTGAGCGCTTTGTCTTTGGACAAAGCGCTTAAATTTTTATATAACAATGTTTATATAATGATTTGGAATAATTTAGGAGGTGAATTACATGCCAAATACAAAAGTTCTGGAACAGAAAAAACAGGTAGTTGCAGACCTGGCTGACAGACTCAAAAATGCTGCTGCCGGCGTACTGGTTGACTATAAAGGTATTAACGTTGAACAGGACACTAAACTTCGTAAAAGCTTCAGAGAAGCAGGTGTTAAATATGAAGTTGTTAAAAACACTCTCTTAAAACTTGCTGTAAAAGAAGCAGGCCTCGATGAACTCGAAGCAGTTCTTGATGGCACAACAGCTATTGCTACAGCTGCTGAAGACGCAGTTGCTCCGGCAAAAGTGTTCAAAGACTTCGTTAAAGAAAATTCAACACTTGAAATCTCTTTCAAATCCGGTTTCGCAGATGGAAAAATCCTTTCCCTCGACGAAATCAACGCTCTCGCAGACCTGCCATCAAGAGAAGCTCTGCTTACAATGCTCGCTTCTGCTCTTCTTGGTACAGTTCGTGGTCTCGCAGTTGCTCTTAATGCAGTTGCTGAGAAAAAGGGCGAAGGCGAAGAAGCTCCTGCTGCTCCCGCAGTAGAAGAAGCTCCCTCTACAGAGGCTCCCGCTGAGGAAGCTCCCGCCGCAGAAGAAGCTGCTGAAGCTCCGGCTGAAGAAGCTCCCGCTAGCGAAGAAGCACCGGCTGAAACAGCTGATGCTGAATAATGAAAAATAACAAAATTTTATTACGGAGGTAAATTAAAATGAGCAAAATAGAAACATTTATTGAAGAAATCAAATCTATGACAGTTCTTGAACTTTCAGAACTTGTTAAAGCAATCGAAGAAGAATTCGGCGTATCTGCTGCTGCTCCTGTTATGGTAGCTGGTGGTGCTGTAGCTGGTGGTGCTGCAGCTGCTGAAGAAAAATCAGAATTCGACGTAGTTCTCGTTGACGCTGGTGCTGCTAAACTTAACGTTGTTAAAGTTGTTAAAGAAGTTACAGGTCTTGGACTTAAAGAAGCAAAAGACATGGTTGACGGTGCTCCGAAAACTGTTAAAGAAGGCGCTTCTAAAGAAGACGCTGAAGCTTTAAAAGCAAAATTAGAAGAAGCTGGCGCAAAAGTAGAAATCAAATAATTTTACTTAAACCTATTAAAAGACTGTTCCAAACGGAACAGTCTTTTTTTCTTGTGGAACACAGCAAGGTTCCGGGGTTCCCGCTCGCAATCTTTGATTGCGTTGTCGGGTGGGGTTCTTATACTATAAGTTTAAGTAAGAACAGCGTTATAAATCCCGGCAGTCCTAAAAAACCGCATACAAGACATGTTGCCGCATTAATTCCTATAAAAAAGCCAAACGGCGATGTAATAAGATTTGCCACAAGCAGCGCAAGCATACCGAATATGCTGTTACATATAACCTTCCATACACGCCCTATATTTGATATAAAAAGCCCGAGTCCAAGCGTTGCACATACAATCAAAAATGCAATCTTAAGAGGTCCACCCATTTTGTTTCCTCCCACAACAGTTTCTACTTTACATTTTATTTTGTATTGCTGTTTATTATGACATAAAAAAGCAAGCCTTTCGGCTTGCTTTTCTATGTCATTTCAACAAACTTTCAATTTTTTCAACTTTTTCAGGTACTTCATCCGGAGTAAGAAGACCGAATTTCATACCGAATGTAATCTTTGATTTTGCGGGAATTTCTTTGATGTATCCGTCATTTTTTGCGTTGATATAACCGCGATGTTCAGCAGTTGCAGGAAGAACCATTCCCATCGAGCGTTCATCCCCCGTGTTGGAAATCCAACGAACACCTACCGGAAGCACGTCTGTCGGGTGAGCTACATAACAAGCATATCCGTCCGGCATACACTGCATTGTGTGTGCCATTCCGTTTTCATCTGCTTCGTATTTGAGAGTTAATACAATTTCCGGGTTATAGTTCTGGTTAGCAAAATCTACTGTATCGTGGATTGTGGGGTCACATTGAACAGCATCCATATATGCCAAAAGTGCAGATGCTTCTTTTTCCGGCATTGATTCCGGAATATCTTTATGTACTTTAATATGGTCAGCATCGCGTTTTGCAGAATATACAAGCTTGCTACCCTGGAAAGGTCTGAAATTTATGTGGCACAGATACATATATTCCATTGGTTTTGACCTTAAGTTTTCCGCTTCAATATTCATATTGATAAGTGAAGAATTTTCATAAAGTCGCGCTTCCGGCATAAATTTATAGTTCTCAGCAAAGCTTTTTTCGTAGTGTCTTGTGCCGCCGATTGACATAAACTTGCCGTTCCCATCCTCACCGCACGCAATATATGCTTCATCATATTCTACGTTTGGAATTTCGCCATGCTGTTTATGTTCACCAGTCGGCCATCCCATTGATTTAAAACCGCAGTGATACATAAATCCGCCATATGTTTCAAGGAATACTGTTGAGGTTGTCGGTTCGTCCATAAGTGTTTCCATTGTAAGGTCGTGCCCATGAAAATGCGCTCTCCAGATTTGCTGACCTTTGTATGGAAGCACGATAAAATATCCACACTCATTTACTATTTTGATTGCCGCAACACCCGATTTGTATGCAAACGCATATGCTTTCAAGTTGCCGTTTTCAGCAACTAATTTTTCGTCTTTAGAAAAAAAAGATTTGTCAAGATAAAACTTATTCATAGTTATCCCGCCCTTTCATTTGATATTATAATTTTATCATACTGCCGGAATATTTGTCAAATTTATTTTACAATATCACCTGTTACCGTTTCGCCGTTTATTCCTGTAATTTCTACTTTCACAATTTGTTTTGAAATATCTTCACTGCTTGTTATTTCAGCCGGAAGATAATTTTCCGTATGCCCTTCATATAAATTATTACCTGTTTTTCGTTCTACAAGTACCGAAAACTGTTTGCCGATGCAGGATTTATAAAACTCATTTTCAAGATTTGTTGCAAGGGCCTGCATTTGTTCCGAACGCGCCTTTTTTACTGCTTCCGGAACCTGATTTTCCATTTTATCTGCAACTGTTCCCGGGCGGCGCGAATATGCAAAAACGTGCATTTTTGCAAAGCCAATTTCCTTTGCAAAATTCATACTTTCCGCAAATTCTTCTTCTGTTTCACCTGGGAAACCTACCATTATATCAGTTGTTATGGCTGCTGTTTCCCACGTTTTCCGTATCATATCAACAGCCGCTTTGTATTCTGCCGGAGTGTATGTTCGTTTCATTCTTTCAAGAACTCCGGCACTTCCGCTTTGAAGCGAAATATGGAAATGCGGACAAAGCTTTGAATACTCCCCTGCCCGATTAACTATTTCAGTAAAATTTTTATTATATTCAAGCGAACCAAGCCGTATGCGCTCAAGTCCGTTTATTCTATTGAGCTCCGATAACACATCGGCAAGTGCAATTTCCCCAAAATCCTTGCCGTATTTTGTAATATGAATTCCTGTCAGTACAATTTCTTTATATCCGTTTTTTACAAAAGATTTTGCTTCGGTTATAATTTCGTCAAGCGGGCGGCTTCTCACAGGTCCTCGGGCATAAGGAATTATGCAGTAAGTACAGAAATTATCGCACCCGTCCTGAATTTTCATAAAAGCACGGGTTTTTCCTTTATGTGATGCGGCTGTTGGTCCTGCAAACATTCTGCATTTCATAATATCGTTTACTTTTTCAACGGCAACTCCGTTATATGATTTAACAATTTCTACAATATTTTCTTTTTCGGTGTTTCCGATAATTATATCTGCAATTTTGAGGCTCTTGACCGCTTCGGGGTTTGTTTGCGAATAACATCCCGCCACGGCTATTATCGCATCAGGATTTAAGTTTCTTGCCTGTTTAATTGCTTTTCTTGATTTTCTGTCTGCAATTGCCGTTACACTGCAGGTATTTACAATATACACGTCTGCAAAATCGCCAAAATCAACCGTTTCATAGCCTGCCGATTCAAAACTTTCGCGCATTGCTTCCGATTCATACTGATTAACTTTGCATCCTAAAGTAAAAAATGCTGCTTTTTTCAAGATTTTCACCTCAAATATATTAACTTTTTATCATTTATTCATAAATTAAAGTGGTTTTTTTTAACATTATTGACATTGACATATCATTTGCATTGGATTATAATAGATTTATAGAAAAATTTTTCTTTAGGAGGATTCTATTATGAAATCTTGTGAAATTATGCTTACATCCATCAATGATGTAAAAACTTTTGTTAATATTGTTAATAACTACGAGTTCGATGTTGATCTCGTATCAGGAAGATATGTTGTTGACGCTAAATCTATTATGGGTATCTTCAGTCTTGACCTCAGCAAACCTATCGTTGTTGAAGTTCGTGATGATAGCTGCGATAAATTTATGGACGAACTCAAACAGTTTGTTAAATAATTTCACTTTTAAAAACAGGTCGCCGTTTGGCGACCTTTTTTTCATCCTTCCACTTCTTCTTTTTTAGGTTTTGTTCTTGCTTTCTGACGCTCAAGAATTTCATCAATCAACTTTTCAGTTTCCTTTTCGTCCTGCAGATAATATGATACTCGACCGATATACTGCGCACTGCCTGGCATCTGATATGTACTTACCGAGGTCTTGTCCATTTTAAGTGCCACGTTTCCAAGACCCAGCCACTGATTTTGCGGAATATCGGTTTCTACAGTTTCGCCAACTTTGCTTATAAGATCCGGAAGTCTGAAAACAATTCCCAGATTTGCTTTTTGTTTCACAAGCTCTTTTATGAAATCCTGCTGAACTTTTATTCTCTGTTCGTCACCCATGGGATATCCTCTGAACCTCACAAGCTGCTGGGCTTCATCTCCGTCAAGATGCTGCATTCCCTCTTTTAAATTTATAAGTAAATCCTGTGTAGGGTCATTATGATACATATCCTGCGGCACATAATAATCCACCCCGCCAAGGGCATCGACCACATCATTAAACGTTTGAAATGAAAATTTAACGTAGTTATCAATTTCTATATCAAGAAGCTCTTCTATTGTTTCTTTTGTTTGTTCTACGCCACCGATTGCATGGGCACTTGTAAGCTTTCCTATTCTTACCTTTGTATCTCTTGGTATAGATACAATATCCACATTTCCTGTTCTTCCGTTTATAAAGGCTACCATCATTACGTCCGAGCGAAGACCACCGTTATCCATTCCAAGAATAAGTACAGTTCTTGATTTTGCCGGAAAAAGTGCATTTAAAAGCTGCGGCGGGTTTCCTGTTACAATCCATGACCCAATTGAAAATATGCCAAGAAACATACATACAATAAGAAGAATTGTTATTATTTTACGAGCTTTTGCCATATTGCACCTCCGTATAGATTTATAACCAAGCAAAGCTATTATACCACATTTATGCGAAATTGTCTATAGTTTTAACTAAAGATAATATGTAAACATTTAATGAACAAAAAAAGCTTTGCAAAGCAAAGCAACCAAAATTATTAATTATTCATCAGCGTAGCGGAAACATTATTCAATATTTATTGAAAAATCCTGTCGAATGAATGATGAATATTGAATAATGAAAAATGAATAATACAAAACGAAAATCCTGCCGACTATAATCGACAGGATTTTCGTTTTGGTGGGCGGGGATGGATTTTATCGCGCTTCGCTTGTAGAAATGGCGCAACGCTCCCCCGGAGCCTTGCTTTGTCGCTCGATTCTCTCGCTCCCATTTCTGGTTCGAACCCATCCGTAAAATAGAAACGGATACCCTTTCGGATATCCGTTTCTATTTGGTGGGCGGGGATAGATTCGAACCATCGAAGCTGATAGCAACAGATTTACAGTCTGCCCCCTTTGGCCACTCGGGAACCCGCCCAAATATTGCGCTAAAAAAAAGTGGAGCTGGTGATGGGACTCGAACCCGCGACCTGCTGATTACAAATCAGCTGCTCGACCAATTGCGCTACACCAGCATTTCCTTTCAGCGACTTTTATATTATACAACATTTTTTTTATGTTGTCAATACCTTTTTATACTTTTTTCTATTTATTTTTAACAGATTTGATATAAAGGAATATGAAATTAACAAGTACATATACTGA
>JAFTSG010000002.1 GCA_017467445.1 Clostridia bacterium
CAATAGAATGCGAAAAGAAAAAGATTTCAATTGGAAGGAGAGGTGCATCATGAAGGATAACTACAACGATAAGTCATACAATGCAAACAAGGATTGTTACAAGACAGAAGATAAGAACAACAACAAAGCAAAGAATGCTTCAAAGAACAACTATTCCGATAAAACTGAAAACAAGTCAAACAACAAGTCAAACTACAATAAGGAATACTAAAAAACAGTCAAAGATGAAAAAGAGGTCTGCCCTACGTATTGTAAGGCAGGCCTCTTAAATTGTAATTTCATGATATTGTAATATATGGAATAACCGTAAAAGCAAATTTTAGTAATTTTCTGCATGAATTTCGAAGTACGCCTGAGGGTGAGCACAAGTCGGGCAGATTTCAGGCGCATTTGTGCCAACCACGATGTGACCGCAGTTACGGCATTCCCAAACCTTCACTTCACTCTTCTTGAATACTTCTGCTGCCTCAACATTGTGTAACAATGCGCGGTAACGTTCTTCGTGATGTTTCTCAATTGCAGCTACCATACGGAACTTAGCTGCTAACTCAGGGAATCCTTCTTCTTCAGCAGTCTTTGCAAAACCTGCGTACATATCGGTCCATTCGTAGTTTTCGCCTGCTGCAGCAGAAACAAGGTTCTCTGCCGTATTGCCGATGCCTTCCAATTCTTTGAACCATAATTTAGCATGTTCTTTCTCGTTGTCAGCTGTCTTTAAGAAAAGGGCAGCAATCTGTTCATAGCCTTCCTTTTTTGCCTTGGAAGCAAAATAAGTGTATTTGTTTCTGGCCTCTGATTCTCCGGAAAAAGCTGCCATTAAGTTTTTTTCTGTTTGTGTACCTGCGTATTTAGACATAGGTGTAACCTCCTTTAATTTGTGATTTTATTATATTTTTTTATAAGAAACTTGTCTATTTCTTTTTATAAAATTATGCACTTTTTTTATAAAAAAATTCTTGTGTGTAAAAATTTCTTATGTATTAAAAATTATTGTAACTGTTCAAGCCAGCACCGCAAAATCCCACCTTTGGAGCGTTCCTTTTGCTTATGTTGTTACTTCGCCAACCAATTAATGACAGCTATGACTGCCGCAACCGTGATTTCCGCAATTATGTCCTTCGCCGTGGTCGTGTCCGTGGTGATTACACTGCACGTTAGGGTTAAAATCCAAGTTTCCTGCAAGATAAGCTTCCACTGCCGCATCTGCGTCACCGCTTACACCACCATAAAGTTTGATGCCGGCTTCCGCCAAAGCCATTTGTGCGCCACCGCCGATACCGCCGCAGATCAAAACTTCGATATTATTTAAGGAAAGAAAGCCTGCCAATGCGCCGTGGCCCTGGCCGTTTGTGTCTACTACGAAGCTTTTTACCACTGTGTTGTTGTCGATTTCGTATACCTTAAACTGTTCGGTATGACCGAAATGCTGAAAAATCTGTCCGTTTTCATAAGTTACTGCAATATTCATTTTTATTTCCTCTCATTCTTATGTTATACTGTAACTATTCCGAGCCAAGCACCAGAGGTGCGATTTTGCGAAGGGTGTTCTGAATAGTTATAAAGTCGGGCGGTCGGGATTTATGAACCGCCTAAAGAGAAGTATAGCACAAATAACGTTAAAATTGTGTGATAAAAATGAATAGTTACGATATTTATTTTAAATATTTCTTTCATAAAAG
>JAFTSG010000003.1 GCA_017467445.1 Clostridia bacterium
AACAACGCTCTTCTATGGTAAGATGTTTATAGTTCATATGTTTCTCTCCTTTGTAGTTTATTGTGTGGTAACTCTATTCTACCAGAGATTCATATGAACTTCAATTTTTCTAAGTGTTGCACTTGATAGTATAATTCATCGTACATATAAAAATAAGCTTTGCGTAAGCAAAGCTACCTCAATTATTAATTATTTCATCAGCGCAGCGACTTACGTCTTCATTATTCATTAAAAATCCTGTCGAACTTAATGAATGATGAATGTCGAATAATGAAAAATGAATAATACAAAACAAAAAAATCCTATCTTTCGACAGGATTTTTGTTTTGGCTTTCGTGTACATAATAGATACAATCTAATTATTGTTTTTCTTTGCGGTGTTGATTGAAGAAATCAATATTTTACGAATTGTACCACATTGATTATACAAATCTTTTGCAATTTCTCTATCCAAAATTTCTGACTTCACAAAAAGTTCAAGCCAATATTCCGTTTCATAACATTCTTTTAAAGCTATTTGTAACTTTGCAATAAAATCATTTTTACCATGAGCATAGTTTGCTTCGTGAATGTTTGCTCCGATTGATGTTGAACTTCTCTCTAACTGATTTACAAGTGAATAATGTCCTTTTATCGTTTCACATAGTTTTATAATCTTGACTGCAAAATCTGTAGATAAATCTACGAGTTTATTTTCCTTCATAATATACACCTCTGCTAACATTCTAGCACGAAATAAGTAAACGGAATAAGTAATATGTAAACATTTAATGAAATATCAACTTCGTTGATATGAAATAATCCGGCGGATTATGAAATATTTTTCTGAAAGAAAAATATGAAATAAAATTTGCTTTTTCATATTGTGAAGCAATATTTCATACATGTCGTGTATTTCATAGCGTAGCTATTTCACTTGCCGAAGGCAAATTTCATTGAAAAAGCGACTTGTCGAAACAAGTCGCTTTTTCTGGAGGCGCCACCCAGATTTGAACTGGGGATAAGGGTGTTGCAGACCCGTGCCTTACCACTTGGCTATGGCGCCATAAAGGTATTAAGTTGACAAAAGACGCATTTAGCGTCTTTTGTCTTTTGGAGCGGAAGACGAGATTCGAACTCGCGACGTTCACCTTGGCAAGGTGACGCTCTACCACTGAGCCACTCCCGCATATTTTTTGGTGCCTCCGGGCGGAATCGAACCACCGACACGGGGATTTTCAGTCCCCTGCTCTACCAACTGAGCTACAGAGGCAAACTTTTTGGCGACCCGAAAGGGACTCGAACCCTTGACCTCTAGCGTGACAGGCTAGCGTTCTAACCAGCTGAACTACCGGGCCGTATGTGGTGGGCACAACAGGGCTCGAACCTGTGACCCTCTGCTTGTAAGGCAGATGCTCTCCCAGCTGAGCTATGCGCCCACACGATAGTCCGTTCCAAACGGAACATTTAGTATTATACACGAATCAAAAGTAAAAGTCAAGCTTTTTTTGAAACTTTTTTTAATTTTTTTTGTTTTTTTTATATCTTTAACCCGTTTTATGATTATTATGCTCCTGATTATTCGTTTTTGCTCAATATTTCTTGAAGTTCTGATTCTGCAAAAACATATTCTTTATTGCAGAAATAGCACGTTACTTCCGCCTTTTTTTCCTTTTTAAGTATATCTTCTATTTCCTGTCTGCCGAGGCTTATAATTGCACGTTCTATTCTTTCCTTGTTACAGTCGCATTTATATTCCGGAGTTATTTCGTCTGTAATTTTTATTTCAAATCCGTCCATAACAGTATTAAGGATTTCTCCAATATCCATTCCGTCTTCAATAAGTGCAGTTACGGATTTTAGTCCGGCAAGGTTTTGTTCAAGCTTTACTATATCTTCTTCGGTTGCTTCCGGCATAAGCTGAATTATATATCCCCCTGCGGCTTTTACGGAAAAATCACGGTCTACAAGCACACCAAGTGCAACTACAGACGGCGTTTGCTCGGATGTTGCAAAATAGTATGTGAGGTCTTCCGCAATCTCACCTGTCTGAAGTTCTACCTTTCCGATATACGGTTCTTTAAGTCTTAAATCCTTTATTACTGTCAGGTAGCCGTCGCCTATAGCTCCGCCGACGTCCAGCTTGCCGTTTTCTTTAAGCGGAAGTGCAACAAAGTTATTGCCTACATATCCTTTTACTGTTCCCTGCGGTGTTCCGACAGCAAGTACCGTTGCAATAGGACCGTCACCTTTAAACTGGAGCGATACATTTTCTTTTTCACCTTTAAGCATTGTGCCCATCATAAGTGCGGCAGTAAGTGTTCTGCCGAATGCCGCTGTTGCCACCGGCGTTGTATTATGTGTTTCATATGCTTTTTGCACTACTCCTGTAGTAAGTGCGCCAAACACTCGTATTCTTCCGTTTGATGTTATTCCTCTTATTAATTTATCCATAAAGTCCTCCATGTATTGTGAGATTATCAAGAATGTATATTACTATAATAAAAATCCATGCTATGTTATCCGTAAATGAAACAAATGATTTTATAATTATTTCTGGAATTAGTTTTATTCGCTTTGCAATTCCTTTTACAGCAAAGAGCATCATTGCCATTATACCGACAAGACCTGTCAGCATTACGATATAGCCCATAAGCTCCATATTTATATTAAACAAATCTGCATTAAGTATAATCCACGAAAGGATGTTACATACCGCGTGCATAATAATAGGCGGAACTATGCTTTTTGTTTTGATTGCAACAAGCGCAAACACTATCCCGTATACAAACGGCATTACAAATATGGTAAGGCTGCCGTGTGCAATTGCAAACAAAAAGCTGCTTAATATTACAGCAACTGCTTTTCCCCTTTTTGAAATGCCCGAAATCAAAACGCCTCTGTAGAAAAATTCTTCAGTTACAGGTGCAACAACACAGGTTGATATAAACCCTGCGATAAGTGCCGGCATATCTTTTGTTCGTTCAAGCTGCTCAACCTGTTCAAATCCTATTTTATAAAGCCATGTGTTTATTACCGAATTAAGCACTGTGCAAGCACACCACAGAACAATTGCAATACCTATGTACATAAATACATGCCATATTTTTATTTGTGTAAAAGTGTTTTCTTTGAATTCGGCAAAGTTCCTGTTATATGTAAAATAAATTACTGACGGAACTGCTGTCACAAGAATTAAGAATACAATATTTGCTGTGTTTTCAAAGAACAAAGTTTTTGTATCCATACCTAAAACCGGCAGAACGCTATGAGCAAACAAGCTGACAAAAAAACCTGTCAGACTTGATATAAGCATATACCAATTTATATGGATTTGCTGCTTGTACATTTATGTATTCCTTCCTCCGTAACAATTAAGCTTACTTTTATATCATGAGGTTCAGTTTCTATTTCATCTGCAATCTGCAGACTGTATGAAACGCCAACGATTTCGCATTTTTCCGAGAGGTATGGCAGAATTCTGTCGTAATATCCTTTGCCATATCCTATTCTACCACCGGTTTTATCAAATACCGCGCCGGGTACGAATATCAAATCAATTTCCTCTGGCGGTATTGTTGGCTGATTTTCTTTAGGTTCAAGAATACCGAACGACCCCTTTTTGAGAGTAGTTTCGTCACCGACTGCCTTAAAAATAAGTGTATTCCCCTCCACACAAACAGGAAGAGCAACTTTTTTGCCGCACTCAAAAATAACCGGTGACAAGCTGGCCTCGCTACCGATTGCGCTGTACAGTGCAACGGTTTTTGCGAGTTTAAACTGCGGCATATTCATAATATGCTCACATATTTGTTTACTGTATTTATTTTTCAAATCATCAGGAAGTGCTTTTCTTTTTGCAAGAAATTCTTTGCGTAAGGCGCTCTTATCCATATATCATACCTTTATAAAGCTCTGATGCTTCCTTTTCTTTACCAAAATATTTAAGGATTTCAAACGCAAATAAATGCGCTGTACCTGCACCCCTTGATGTTATTATATTCCCATCTCTTACAACAGGGTCATAAACAACATCTGCTTCGATAAGTTCGTTTTCAAAACCGGGATAGCAAGCCGCTTTTTTACCTTTTAAAAATCCTGCACCGCCAAAAACAAGCGGTGCCGCGCAGATTGCGCACATAAGCTTATTATTATCAAATGCATATTTGATGGTGTCCTGAACACTATCCGATGCTTTTAAGTTAAGTGTACCCGGCATTCCTCCCGGAAGAATAACCGCCTCCATATTTGAAAGGTTTACTTCTTTTTCTGTTATATCCGCTGTTACGGTTATTCCGTGAGAGCCTGTTACTTCCATTTTATCAGTTACAGAAACAATTTTGACATCAATGCCCGCACGGCGGAGAATATCCACTGTCGCAAGTGCTTCTATTTCTTCAAAGCCTTCGGCTAAAAACACATAAATCATTTTCATTCCTCCGTTTTATATGCAATATATTTTTCAATCATAAACGCCGGGTGGTACGAAAGCTTGGCTTTACGCAGGCCTGGAATACCCATATCTTCCTCTCGGTTAACGTATTTCAAATCAGAAAATTCATTTTGCAAAAACAGTTTGTTTATTGCCGCATATGCACCTTTATACTGTGTGTTTGCTTTTTCAATATGAATGAGTGCTGTGCCCTGATGGCGTTCCCCTACTGTTATTGCCGCAATATCTCCATCAACTTCAAGGAATGCACCTATTACGTCAAGCTTTTCAAAATGTTCAAACATTTCTTCCACCGATTTGATTTCAGCAACATTTTCTTCCGCTCTTTCTTTAATCCATTCAATTATTTTTGTCTTGCACGCATCTTTTGTGTCCGGTGTTATGCGGTTATATGAATACTGATAATTCTTTATAAAGCTATTAAAATGGTTTTTCTTTGCGTGATATTCTTTTCCCTGAAGTTCAATAAGGTTTTTTGTTTCATACACATAGTCGTCATAATCCCTGTGGCGTTCAAACCGAAAAAATCCGGGCATTTCATTTTCAAGTGTGTGTTTTGTATCCTCCGTAAGGGGTCTTATTGAGTAGCCTGTGCCTAAATCTGTATAGTAGGCGTCAAGCTTTTCAATTGCGGATTTTAAATCCCCTTTGCCTGCCGGAAAATAGTAAAACGGCTGACCTTTTGTGGTTTTTGCCATAAGCACCAAAAATCCGTCCACAACATCATATGCCATATCGTATCCGTCTTTCCAAATGAACATATTTGTAAAGTTGGCTTCCGAGTTTTTATATCTGCACATACTATAATATTCATTAAAAATATTTTTTTCATCAATAGTAATCTTTTTTGGATTTATCATAAATGTCTCCCATAAAGTTCATTAACATTTATTATACCATATTAATATAATATTTTACAATAGTTTTTTTATAAAGGGGGAAAACTTATGAACTTCGGCAAGCTATTACATTATTTAAATTATACCGACAGGTCATATTACGACGTATATATTCCGTCAAAAACGGCTATTAAAACCGAATATGTAAACAATAAGAAAACGGATATTCAGTACATACTGCGTGTTTATGAAAACAGTATTTTAATTGCGTTTCGCGGGACTGATTCCGTAAGAGATATGATATCCAATATGCAGTTTTTTAAAAAAACAGTATGTAATATGCCGGGCGGCAGAAAAATCCGTATTCATAGCGGATTTTTCAAAGCTTATACAGATGCAAAAATTTTTGATAAAATAGTTAAATATATTACAGACAAAACAAAACGAATTGAAATTACCGGACATTCGTATGGCGGTGCACTTGCACTTATTTGCGCGGCTGACCTTGCGCACAGGTTTCCGGATATTGAATATGAAGTGGTTGTTTTCGGTAGCCCACGCACAGGAAATAAGGCGTTCGCCGAGTTTTTTGATGCTTATTTACCAGGTACATTCAGAATAGAAAACGGCAACGACATAATTACAAAACTGCCGCCGCCGGTTTTCGGGTACAGGCATGTTGGTAAAACCTATAGGATAGGCTCCCCCCGTATACCTTTTTTCTATTCCTTTAAAGAACATTCTCTTTGTTCTTACAGACAAAAAATATTTAAATAAGTTCTTCTACGCACCTTAAGTTTAGCTTGGAAACAGATACTTCAAACGCCGTTTTGGTAATACTGTCGCCACCCTCCAGTTTTTTTTGGTATTCACGGCTCTGAATGCGTCCTGTTATTTCAATATTGTCGCCCACCTGCAGTGTAGATGCGTATTTTGCGTTTCGTCCCCAGCATATGCAGGGTATGTAATCCGATTTGCCGTGCGGGCGGTTTACCGCAAGAATTATGTCTGTTATTTCCCTGCCGAAAGGCGTTGTCCTGTAGACCGGCAGTTTGCATATGTATCCGTTAAGATATATTCTGTTGGGATTTTCCATATCGGAAAATTCATCCGCTTCTTTTATGTCATGGACAAACAGGGTAAGTATAAGTTTGTTGCCTTCGCCGTTATAGTTGTTATATGACCTGAACTGTCCCGATATTTCAATTTCTCTGCCCGGCAGAATTTCTACTATTCCAAGAAGCTTTTCCGATATTGTAACTACAATATGGTCCGCTATGTTACTGAGTCGGTTTATTTTAAGAATAAAGTTATAAAAATTTTCTCCTCTGTGGCTATGGCTAAAAGTCGCCGGAGTTTCAACAATCCCTACAGCTGTTGCTACATTGTTACTGCTTTCCAAGTTAATTACCTTCCTTCCAATATAAGTTTATCCGGTTTTTCTCCACAAACAAGTGCCAGTGCGTACATGAGCATTGCATCATGCGGTGTTAATGCACCTATCACAACTGGAATTTCCTGCGGCACAACACAGTTTCCACACGCATCGGTTATATTGCGCTGTATACATACAACAAGTTCTTCGTCCATTATACTCGATAACGTAATGGTGCAAATACCTGAAAGTCCGCATGTTATGACGTTATTATGATATTGCCCCAGCGTCATGACAAGGTCATGATTGTCCCCGTTTGCTATTATTATGCTGCTGCCTGCAATATTATGAATAAGCGAAGCGTCGTTTTCTTCCATAACACATATATCACATGCATTATCTTCCGTAATTTCTGCAGAAAGGTTCATTTCTTTCAGAAATTTTTCCGCCTTGTTTTTCAGACTTTTATCGCAACGTACCTTTAACAAAAATTATCTTCCTTTCATTAGTTGGGTATTTGCCGTCCTGCTGTATTGATTTTATAATTGTTTTCGTAAATAAGTTCTGATACAGGAACAAAACTGTAGCCTTCTTCTGCAAGTTGCGGAAGAAGCTTCTCAAGTGCCGCAGGGGTATTGCCGGCTCCATTATGAAATAAAATAATAGACCCATTACGAACCTTTGTTTTCACCCTGTTTATTATTTCATCGGGTGACAGGTCTTTCCAGTCGAGGCTGTCAACATCCCACTGTATTACTTTATATCCGGCCTTTCCTGCCGTTTTGACAAGGTTGTCATCATATTCACCATACGGTGCTCTGAAAAGCTTTTTCGATACTCCTGTAGTGTCCAGAATTTTCTGTTCGCAGCCACTAAGTTCAGATTCTGTTTCCGCTGCAGAAAGGTTTGACATATGGGCATGTGTATCGGAGTGGTTTAAAATTTCATGACCCGCATTGTGAAAGGCTTTTACAGAATCGGGAAATCTGTCAATCCATCCGCCAACAACAAAAATGCTCGCACGCGCATTGTTATCGCCAAGAATTTTCAAAAGCGCATCCGTGTCTTCATTTCCCCATGCAGCGTCAAACGTTATTGCAATTTTCTTTTCCGGCGTTTCAACACTGTATATAGGGAGTGTGTCCGGTGCTGCGCCTTCCGTAAAAATTGCCTGACCGAAATTGTTGCCTACCACAAAAATTCCAAGCAGCAGAAAAATAGCTACGGCATATACAATAACGGACTTTTTTGTCAGTACAAATATTCTCAATATCATTTCCTCCTTGTATTATACTGCTATAGTTTTATTTTATTCACTGCCACCATATTTAATGTCATAAAAAACAAGGGTGATGCAAATGCATCACCCTTGTTTCTTTTTATAAGGAGTTATTTGTTTACAACAATTAGTTCCGCTGCAACTGTTCCTATTCCCTTGCTTCCGAAAACAGTTGCTTCATCACCTTGTTTTACGTCTTTGATTGTGATGGTTTTTCCAGCTGAATTCTGGAATTTTGCTTTTCCAATCTCAATACGCTCTTCTACGCCTTCAAGCTTAATATATCCGTATGCTGTGTTAATATATTCAATTTTACCTGCAAAATTTATGTTTTCTTTTGCCGGAGTTACAGCTATTTTTGTAACTGTTTCCCCTTCGATTGTTACGTTTACAGTATCGCCAAGGCGAAGTGCGTATACATCCACTTTTTCGCCGCCTAGTTTAACTTCTACAGAATTAAGAAGCGCATACTCTTTTTCTATGCCGTCTTCATCAACCGTAATTTTCGGTTCTGCAGAAATAACTATTTCTTTGATTGTTCCTGTAGCTGTTCTGTTTTTGCTTGTTGCTGTTATTTTTTCAATAACATTATATTTTGTTTCTATTTTTACTTTATCACCTATACGAAGGTCTGCAAGTTCAATTATCTGTGCATTGCGTATAACTTTTACATCATCAGCCACTTTATATGTAGTTGTTTCGCCGTCTTCACTGATTACAATGCTGAAGCTTGACTCAAAATGTAATGCAACGATAACACCTTCGCCTGATTTCTGCGGGCTTTCCGCATCAATTCTTGTTACTTTTTCGCCAACGATTTCCACAGTTGCAAGGTCGTTTTCACGAAGAGATGCAATTTCTGTTTTTGCTCCATTTCTTGTGATAACTGGTGAATCAGCAAGCGAATAACGGAATTCTTCCGAACCGTCCACTTCTTTAAACATAACGACAACCGCATCCATAAGCTTTTCGTATTCTACAAATATAAGACTTACTGTTGCCTTGTGTTCCGGTGTTATTGCATCAACAAAGGATATATCCTCACCTTTGAATGTAATTCTTATTTCTGCCCCAACCGGAATGTCTGCAAGCATTGCATAGTTCCCGTCAAGTGCCACGGGAATATCTGCTGTTATTACATATTTTTCCTGTGTTTCACCAACTTTTACAGTAGCAATGTCATTACCTGTATTATATGATTCAAGCACACATGTCAGATATGTGAAATCAAGTTTATTCATTGCACGGTAAAGAAGCGTTGCCACCTGTGCTCTTGTGAGGCTTGTCATTGGTTCAAAACGGTTTTCGCCCATACCATTCATAAGTTCTGCTTCTGTTACGTATGCAACGTAAGGCTTACTTTCCTCGGGAATAGCCGCCTCGTCATCATAGGTAAGTTCAGCTTCCGAAAGGTCATCTTCTGCTCCCATAAGCTTTGTTATAAGCATTGCCGCTTCATATCTTTTAAGAGGCTGCGTTCTTGTTTCATCGGCAATATATTGTTCAAGGTCACTTGTTTTAATAACTCCGCGATATATTAAAAAGCTGATTTCGTTTATATATGGTGTATCATATTTACTTGATATAAACTCGCCGTAAATATTTGTTGCCAGGTCTTTATATTTTTCGGAAGATTCGTCCGTAAATCCGCATATTCTTGACATAAGGATAAGTGCTTCTTCTTTTGTTATTTCCTTATCCGGCCGAAAGGTTCCGTCTTCATATCCTTTTATAATGCCTTTTTCGGCCATTGTTTCGACTGCTTCAACCGCCCAACTGAGTCTTTCTTCTGCCATATCATCAAATGCAAAAACGCCAAGCTGTGTCAAAAGTATAGCCATAACGAGAAGTACCGCAATAAGTTTGTTTTTCATAATAACCTCCTGAATACTATATAGAGTGTAGTATAAATAAACCTATACATATATATAGTATCATATCTTTATTGTAATTGCAATATTTTTTTGTCAGTTTTCCAAAAATTATGTCTTGAAAGAAAAAAAAAATTGCTTTATAATATTTTTAGTGGTTGACATAATGTTGTTATATCTTCAGCGGGTATAAAAAACCACTTATAATCACCCCTCATTTTCATTCATCCTGACATCAAAGGATTATTCATTTTTGCATTCAAAAAATTCTCTCCTGAAAAATAACCGGCAGAAAATCTGCCGGTTATTTTTTGAAAATTTTGACAAAAAAAGGTAAAATATGTATTGACGAGTTATAAAAAATGTGATATAATTATCTTTACTTGCTTTAAATGGAGGATAGACAAATGAAATCTACCGGTATTGTCCGAAAAGTTGATCAACTGGGTCGAATTGTAATTCCTAAAGAATTGCGCCGCACCCTGCAGATTGTTGAAATAGAAGATTCACTTGAAATTTTTGTTGAAAATGATACTATAGTACTTAAAAAATATAATGAAAATGCTGATATTTACGGAGTTATAAGACGTGTTGACCAGCTTGGCAGAATTGTTCTTCCTATAGAACTTCGCAGAAAGCTTGATATTCTGGTTGAGAAAGACTCGCTCGAAATATACGTTGAAGGAAATTCCGTTATACTCAAGAAATACGAGCCTGCCTGCATTTTTTGCGGTAACGCACGTAACGTATTTATCTTTAAAGGCAAAAATATTTGCCCGTCCTGCATAAAGGAAATTCAGGAAATTAAATAATATTAAAGCACTGCGCTTGCAGTGCTTTTTTTGTAACCTGCATTTACAAATTTACATATTATAATATTGAAACCACCATAAAGGAGGGATTTTATAATGAGTGAGTTTGCAAAAAAATTTGACGATTATGATTATGATAATAAAGTTTGTTCCACAGGATTTCGCGATGTAAATGTATGCGTACCCGTAACCATTACACCCGAAGTTAATGTTGGAGACGCACGTGTTAAACGCATAGGTAAATCCGAAGTGTCCGATTATTGTTGCGGCGGCAAGGAAGAAACTTCCTGTAGCTTTACAATCAGCCAGAAGCTTCGTGTTGAAGTTCCGGTTGATTTTGATGCAAAAGCAACAACCGGCAAAACTTATATTGACTGTGACTGCGACTGTGGCGACTGCGATGATAAAGACTGGTAATTTAATATAAAAGAATCCCGAATGCTTTTTTAAGCATCCGGGATTTTAATTAATAAATTTTGCCATTAAAAAGAAAAAATTATTTCCTTTTCTTCTTCATTTTATCCGCAATATAATAGTTTTCGGGATTATAACTGTAGATTTCATCATACGCGTCCACCTGATATTTGTTTAGAGGTTTTGATGCTATAAGACCCGTACAATCCCTTGCCGAACACGTTTCAATACGCACAAGATGTTTTTTATCCTCTTCAGTTTGTTTCTGAAGTTCTTTCCTTATATCCATATCCGCCCCTCCGTATAATAGTTTAATTCACATTAAACAAATTATACGAGGAAAACTTTATCCTACAACGTTTCCGTCCGCAAGTCCTCCAAACATTTTGCGAAGTTTCTGACGCAAAAATGCGTATTCCGCTGATTTAAGCTTTTCATCTTTTTTAAGAATAAGCCTTGCACACTCACCTGCTTTTTTACATATTTCCATATCGGTAAACAGGTTTGCAATTTTCATTTCGGGAAGTCCGTGCTGACGTGTGCCTAAAAAATCTCCCGGTCCGCGAAGTTCAAGGTCGCGCCTTGAAATTTCAAATCCGTCGTTTGTCTTAGTCATTACTTCAAGGCGTTTTTCCGTATTCTTTCCGCCACCATTTGAGAAAAGTATGCAATACGATTTTTCACTTCCTCTGCCTACACGTCCCCTTATCTGATGCAGCTGCGAAAGCCCGAAACGCTCGGCATTTTCAACAATCATAACCGTAGCATTTGGAACATTAACCCCGACTTCAATTACGGTTGTTGAAACAAGTACGTTAGTTTCGCCCGATGCAAACCTTGCCATTATTTCATTTTTTTCTTTCGGTTTCATTCTACCGTGGAGAAGTTCCACTTTATATTCGGGCAAAATGGTTTTTGCAAGATGCTCGGAAAGCTCTGTTGCGGCTTTCATATCCGATTTTTCGGATTCTTCTATAAGCGGACATATGACATAAATTTGCCGTCCTTCTTCAATTTTTTTGCGCATAAACGCATTTATTCTTGCGCGAAAATCTTCATTGAGATAGAATGTATCTATCTTCTGTCTTCCCGGCGGAAGCTCATCCAGAACAGAAATATCAAGGTCTCCGTAAAGGATTAGCGCAAGCGTTCTTGGGATTGGAGTTGCAGACATTATAAGTGTATGTATGCCCTCTCCTTTTCCTGCCAATTTTGCACGCTGTTTTACACCGAAACGGTGCTGTTCATCCGTTATTGCAAGTGCAAGGTTTTTAAACTCTATATTATCTTCAATTACTGCGTGTGTACCGATTACAATTTTCACTTCACCGGTTTTTATTTTTTCTATAACAGACTGTTTTGTTTTTCCTGTTACACTTCCTGTAAGAAAGCCTATTTCTTCCTTCTCAAAATATTTAAGCGCAGATTCGTAGTGCTGCTTTGCAAGCACTTCCGTAGGCGCCATAAGTGCCGCCTGAAATCCGTTTTTAACAGCAGCATACATTGCCGCAAAGGCAACAACCGTTTTACCCGACCCTACATCACCCTGAAGAAGTCTGCTCATCGGTTTTTCATCACTAAAATCCGCCGATATTTCAGCAAGCACGCGTCTTTGTGCACCTGTCATTTCAAACGGCATTTTTGTTTTAAATTCTTTTATATATTCTTCTGATACGATTACCGGTGCTTTCTTGGTTTTATCGATCTTTTTCATCATCAGCATACCGAGCTGCAAAATAAGAAGTTCTTCAAATACAAAACGGTATCGTGCACGGGTATAATCCTGCGCCGTTTCCGGAAAATGAATTGACGAAAATGCATAGTTAAGCTCGCAAAGACCATATTTTGCCCTTATATCATTAGGCAGATATTCGTTTATATTACCCACTACCGCGTCAACGCACTGTTTCAGAATACCTCTTGCGGTTTTCTGGTGTAAATCTTTTGTAAGAGGATATATTGGCGTTACACGTCCGGTATGAACGTTTGTTTCTTCTTTTTCATATGTAGGGGTTGCCATTTCAATTTTCGAACCTTTTCTGTTTACTTTTCCGAAAAACTTATATTTTTCCCCCACTTTGAACGTATTTGGAATAAACTTATTGTTAAACCATGTAAGCGTCATTGTGGCTGTGCCGTCATCAACAAGAACTTTATAAATTACAAGATTATTCCTTACACGCATAACCTGTGGTTTAAGTACAACGCTAGCAAGAACACAGACATTATCCCCGTCTTTTACGGAGATAATATCTGTTATATTACTTCTGTCCTCCATATATCTTGGAAAAAAGTAAAGCATATCTTCAATTGTACGTATGCCAAGCTTTGCAAAAAGCCCCGCTCTGTTTTCCCCAACACCGTTTAATGCGGTGATTGGATTTTCCATAATTGTCATGCTATCACCTTAGTCGTGTAATCCTTTGTTTATTCCGCCTGCAACTACTTCCGAAACATCACTTATTATGGTATCAACCTCTTTCGGGGTTACCATCATATTAGCGGTTTCGTCCATTGCAGAGCGTATCATTTTATATCGTTCTTCTTCATCAAACTGTGAGAAATATGCGGGAAGTCCTGCTTTTTTCATTGCCGAAACTACCTGCTCCACCGCATCGTCCACTATTGTTGCCGCATCAATTACAGTAGGTACGCCCACTGCAATTACCGGAATATCAAGTGTTTTTTCCGTTATGCCTTTGCGGCGGTTTCCAACGCCCGCTCCCGGCTCAATTCCCGTATCCGAAATCTGCACAGTTGTTCCAACTCTTGCGGTGCTTCTTGACGCAAGCGCATCAATTGCAATAACCGCTTTTGGTTTTATTTTATCAACAACACCTTTTATTATTTCAATTGTTTCTATACCGGTATTACCAAGTACACCCGGTGCAATTGCACAAACGGGCCGTGTCCCATCAATAACTGCATCCGGCATATATTCCATAATATGACGTGTTATATCAAGCTTTTCAACTGTTTGCGGACCGAGTGCATCCGGTGTTATACTGTCGTTTCCAAGCCCTGCGATAAGCACAACATCATTTCTGCCAATACCTTTATCTTCAAGCAGTTTACGCAGTTTCTGGCTGAAAACATCTTCCACATTTTCCCGTTCATAATCCGTAAGATGTCTTAATGTTTTAGCCTCAATGGTAATGTAAGTTCCAACACTTTTATTGATTGCTCTTTGTCCGTTTTCGTTTGTAACATTAACAATTGTTACCTTAACATCATCATAATATTCGGTCTTATGTTCAATGCCGTCGGGAAGATTTTCCCCGTCACCGACGTAATATTCATGTGCCTCTACGGCAAGGTCTGTTTTTATGTTTCGCATAATATCACATCCTTTTGTGATATTATGCTTTATTTATTTTTAAAATATTCTTTTAATACATTTATCAATTTCAAAATAAACTTTTTCAATATCTATTGTTGTAAACTGCCCTTTGTCAAGCAGCATTTTGCCGTCTGCAAAAACGTGCGTTACATCTCCGCCGCCCGCACTGTAGCATACTGCAGAGCGCATATTATGGACAGGCCTCATATGCGGTTTATTTATATCAATAATCGCAATATCCGCTTTTTTCCCTTCGGCAATTTTGCCCGAATCGTGAAAGCCGAGAGATGCTGCATTCGTTGCCCATTTAAGAGCATCAGATGCCGATACGGTTTCCGGATTCATATCCGCACCATTTGTAAGAAGCGATGCAATATGCAGTTCTTCAAGCATATTAAGATTATTATTACTTGATGCTCCGTCGGTTCCAATTGCAATATCAACGCCTTTGTCCATAAGATGTTTTATTGGTGCAATTCCGCTGCCGAGTTTTAAGTTGCTTGATGGGTTATGTACCGCCGTTGCGCCTGCATTTTTAAGTATTGATATATCATCATCACTCAAATGTACGCAATGTGCAGCAATTACCTTTACGTCAAAAATACCAAGGTCGTATAAATACTGTGCTGGGCTTTTTCCGTACTGAGCAGTTGCATCGTCATTTTCCTTTGCCGTTTCCGAAAGATGTATATGAAGCGATGTTCCAAATTCTTCAGCAAGCTCTTTCATGTGCATAAGAAACTTATCGTTTGTTGTATATACTGCGTGCGGTGCCATATCTACTTTAATTCTGCCGTCTGCAGAGCCATTATATTCTTTAAAAAGTTCTATTGATTCTATTGTTCCCTGATGCTCGGAAAAAAGAGGATTGCCGAAATATGTTGCGCCGCGTCCGAGAAGTGCTTTCATTCCGGACTCTTCTGTTGCTTTTACAACCTGCGGCATAAACATATACATATCATGGAAAAGAGTTGTTCCCGATGCAATCATTTCCGCCTGTGCAAGCATACTTGCCCAATATGCATCATCATCTGAAAGACGGTCTTCAACAGGAAAAATATATTCATTAAGCCATGTTTGCAGATTATAACCGTCTGCATAATTACGAAGAAGTGTCATCGGCGAATGAGTGTGCGCATTTACAAGACCCGGAATTGCAACACCGCCACCCGCATCAATTATTTCGAACTCGCCATCGGGAATAACATCCGTAATTTTTTCAATATATTTTCCATTTATGATTATATTTGTATTTTCTAAAATGCTGTCTGCATTTACGATATTTACGTTTTTTATAAGCTTTTTCATAAAATTCATCCCCTTTGTTTACTAAATTATAACATTAGTTTACATAGAATGTCAATTATAATACTTACGTAAAACGGGAATATTAATTTATGCCGAGGGAAGTCGCGGCAGGCAGGAGGAAACTTATGTTTAGCAATGGAATGTACAATTCAAGTATTGACCCGAATGTTTCCGGGTCATTATACTCAACAAACGGAGATTTTTTTGCATTCAAAGACCTAATTGTGCTTGAAAAACTGAATGCGAACAATAAAAATACAATTAACCATTTTTTTGATTTACAAATAGGTAATTACAAAGATAAAAAGCGCATATCCTTGTAATATAAGGGCCTTTTGGCCCTTATTATTACAAGGAGGAAATTTTTATGGTTTCAAAAATTCTGTGGGGTCCCGGAATGGTGTTTTTACTACTTTTTGTAGGGATTTTTTATACTGTAATTTTAAAAGGATTTCAGTTTGCTCACATTAAGGATATTTTTTCAAAAACAATTGGGTCGATTTTTAAAAAAACGGATACCTCCTCCGGAGGAATTTCACCGTTTGCCGCAATTTCAACCGCACTTGCCGGTACTATCGGTACAGGTAACATTGCCGGCGTTGCAACTGCTATTGTCGCCGGCGGTCCCGGCAGTATTTTCTGGATGTGGATAAGCGGGTTTATAGGGATGATTACCAAATACGCCGAGGTTGTTTTGGCTATGAAATACCGTATTTTAAAAAATGGTAGGTTTTGCGGCGGGCCGATGTATTACATAGAAAAAGGTACCGGAATGAAATGGCTTGGATTTGTTTTTGCAGTGCTTTGCATACTTGTTTCTTTTGCTATGGGTGCGACTGTACAATCAAATTCCATTGCCGATTCACTGGAGTTAGCGTTCGGTTTTTCAAAACCCGCTGTTGGACTGATTATTGCTGCAATTTGCGGTTTTGCTATAATCGGCGGCGCACAACGAATTGTTAAAGTAACGGAGTTTGTCGTGCCTTTTATGGCAATCTTTTATATTGGCGGATGTGCATTTTTTCTTTTTGTAAAAGCAAGTTATATCCCGTGTGCATTTACGAAAATTTTCCGAGATGCATTTGATTTTAAAAGTGCAGGCGGCGGGCTATTAGGGTTTGGAGTAAGTCGCGCTATGCGTTTTGGAATATCACGCGGTATTTTTACGCATGAAGCTGGACTTGGTGCGGCATCCATTGCCCATTCGGCTTCAAATGAAAAAGACCCCGCCGTGCAGGGTATGTGGGGTATTTTCGAAGTGTTTTTTGATACAATTTTAATTTGTACAATTACCGCACTTGTTATACTCACGTCCGGAGCTTCAGGTAGCGACGGAAGTGTTCTTACAGCACTTTCTTTTTCTGCTGTTTTCGGGGATTTTGGCATATATTTTATTGCAATTGCAATAACTTTTTTTGCTACCGCTTCTATTCTTGGGTGGGCTTTTTACGGTGGAAAAGCACTTGAATATATAAGTAATGGTAATTTACCCCGCAAGATTTTTAAAACTTTTTTTATTTTATCGGTTTTTGCAGGCACATGCATTAATATGCAAAGTGTATGGGAGATTTCCGACATACTGAACGGACTTATTGCCCTTCCCAACCTTGCGGCACTTATTCTCCTTGCACCCGAGGTTGTGAAAATTACAAATGAGTATAAAAAAAGATGATGCATTGCATCATCTTTTTTGTTTTATATAATTTCAAGACCTTAAATTTCAAACTGCAACTTTTGCAGTTTTTGTCATACATTTACCTCTTCGTACTTCAAATAGCGTTTATAGGCATCTGAATAATCCGCATCGCTTGGGTAATATTCCTTATCTGTTGCAATAAGCTTTGCACATGCTTCAGGCACAGATGTATAAACACCTGCACCGACACCTGCAATTATTGCAGAGCCAAGGCACGCTGCTTCAGTGCTTTTTAAAGTTACGATTTTTTTGCCCGTTACATCCGCTTTAATCTGGCACCAGAGCGGGCTTAATGCGCCACCGCCCATTGAACGGATTTCACTACAGGAAACATTTAGATATTCAAGGTTTTCCTGAAGCATAAATGCAACCGACTCAAGTATTGCACGTACTGCATGACCGCGGCCATGTTCCATTGTAAAACCAAGGAACGCTCCCCTTGCATCGGGATTATATTTAGGTATGATACTGCCGCAAAGATACGGCATAAATGTAAGTCCGTTTGAGCCAGGATCTACTTTTTCAGCAATTTCATCAAGATGTCTGAAACTTAAGTTTTCGCAGAAATTTTCTTTAAACCATTTAAGGGCAATACCAGCTGTAGGTGTCCATGTAAGAAGGCAGTAGTTACCATCATAATTAAGATGACAAGGCACTCTGTTTTCCTCCTTATACGGCGGGAATTTATCTGTCGGCACAACAATTGCCATAGTTGTTCCCGTCATTTCGCTTACAACTGAAGGAGTTACAACACCTGCACCTACAGAACCTGCAACCTGGTCCATAACACCGGTTACAACTTTTGTGCCATCACACTCCCCTATAAGAACACCGCTATCACAAAGACGCGGAAGCATATCTTCGGTTACACCGATGAAATCAAGCATTTCCTGCCACCATTTACCTTCTCTTATATCAAGATAAAGGCTTGATGACTGGAGTGTTTTTTCGGTTACAAATTCACCTGTAAGACGGTAGAGAAGAAAATCTTCCAGAAGAAATATTTTCTTTACTTTGCAAAATACTTCAGGTTCATTGTCACGAAGCCACATAAGCTTACATGCCGGCCATGTTGCCGTAATTTCCGGCTGTCCGGTTAGTTCATAAACAGTTTTTGTACCGAATCTTTCAGCTACTTTTTCCGCTTCTCGTGCGGCTCTGTTATCGAGCCACACGATTGCGTTATATAGTGGAGTTCCGTTTTCATCGGTTACAATAAGTGTTTCGCACTGTGTATCAATTGAAAGCGCATCAACCTTATATTCCGATTTTATTTCTGCATAGCCTTCCGAAAACATTTGCCAGTACTTTTCCGCATCAAACTCTACCCTATCGCCTTTGGTGTCAAGGGTATATTCTTTCGAAACGGATTTTAAAATACTGCCGTTTTCGTCAAACAGAACCATTTTCATTGATGTGGTGCCCACATCAACACCCAGTAAGTTAGCCATATTATCTTTCCTGCTGGAGTGTGTAGTGTACGTCAAAAGCTTTTTCTTCGTCTGTGTATTTGCGGAGTGTGTTGATTACTTCTCCGTTGTTCCACTTTCTGTCTTCAACATCATCTGTTGTTCCCATTACTGTGATGTTGAGCTGTCTGCGACGAGCACGTACGTGATCCCAGTCAATGAAGTAAACGTGTGCAAATTCGCCACCGTCAAGAACGCCGTCTTTAATTGTCATAGCTTCGCTTCTGCCGAAGAATACGCTACGGAGATGTCCGTCTGTATTCATACTTGTAAAGTCACCAGGTTCATTAACGTATCTGCCGAACTGTGTATGTATCGGACCCGGATGACGGTACTGATGTTCTTCTGCAAAGTCAGGAATTAATTTTCTCATGATGTCGAGAAGGTCGTGCTGTAAGTATTCGATGTCGAAGGAATCAACGTCGTGTGAGCATTCCTGAACCATTACTGAACATGTTGTGTGGTGAGAAGCAATTGTACATGTTCCGTTTTTAATTCCGGAAGCTTTTACAATTTCCATTACTTCTTTTGATACATCGTGAAATGTGGGGATCCAGCCTCTTGACTGAAGTTCGAGTTCTTTCTGATAAACTTTAAATTCCATTTTTCATATCTCCTTTTTATTAAGCCTTTCACCTACGGCTCCGCCGGGGTGGATTAAGGCAAATTGTTCATTTTTATAATCTGTTTCTTCGATAAGCGCTGTCTGAAGTGCATGAATTATCATACAAAGCGCTGTTGTTGATGTTGTTCCCTGCGAATTGTATTTATCTGTTTCGCGGTTAACATACTGTTTGAGCACTACGTCTGCCTGCTCGGCAAGAGGTGACTGCATATTTTCTGTTATTGTTATGATTTTAACGCCTTTTGCTTTGCAGATATCAACGATAGGTAAAAGCTCTTTTGTTTTGCCACCTCTTGATGCAAATACACAAACGTCACCTTCCTGCAGGTATCCGGTTGCACCGTGTACCGCTTCAGCAGGAGAAATAAATCTTGTAGGACGCTCGATACAGCACATCAGATGTGCAAAATGCTGACATATAATTCCGCTGTGTCCACATCCCGATGCACCTATTCTTGGTGCATTTTTAAGAAGTTCTACAGCCTCGGAAAAAGCATCTTCATCAAGATAGTCAAGCATTTTTGTAATACATTCGGCTTCAATTAAATAAGCCTCTTTTACCGCTTTAAGTGATTCGGGTTTCATATTCTCACCTTCCGTTTGTGTCGTCCCACGCTTTGCGCAGGTTGTAGAGCATTTCTTCAACCATTGCATACGGGTCAGCAGCTTTTATGATACCGCTTGTTGAACCGGTTGCCTGTGCGCCGAGGGCAATTGTGTTATAAACGTCCTGACCGTTTGAAATTCCCGCGCCCTGAAGCACCATTATATCGGGGTTGATGTCGCGAACTGCTTTGATTGTATCTACAACATAGTTTGAATCTGCAGTTGTGCCTGTTCCGATAAGTTCGGTAGGTTCGGCAACAATGAGGTTAGGACCCATTTTTGCAATTTTTTTAACGTCGTCGATTGTGTCGGCGCAAACAATTGTTGCAAGACCTACTTCATCGGCACGTTTAATTGTTTCGTCAATTGTTTCCATTGAAATCGGTTTTTCAGCATGGTTGAGCATTACACCTACCGCGCCTGCCGCTTTTACGGCTTCCGGAAGCACACTGCCAAGACCACGTCCAACAGGAAGCGGATCCATATGCTGTGCAAATACCAGAATACGTTCCGTATTATCAGCAAGAAGCTTAATATCGGTATACTGCGGTGTTACAATAACGTCAACATCATACTTCATTGCAACCTTGTCAATTACTTTTGCAAGTTTAAGCATTTCTTCGCCGTAGAGATAAGCTTTCGGGCCTATTTCAAAAAACGGCGGTTTGATATTAAAGTTTTTGAGCACTCCCATTTTCTCCTTTCGTTTCATTTACTTTATTAAACCTGCGCCACATTACTGAAGCTACAGCTATTAATACTATACTTATTGCAAGCAGGATTATCCATACCCATATTGTACTGTGCCAGTTAGAAGTTGTTTCGGCAAGCGCACCAAATCCGTAGCTTGAAATTACAATACCGATGCAAGCAAGACCGTTTATAATTCCTGCTACGGTACCTTCACAGCCATATTTATGAAACTTTTGAGTCCATGCATTTGAAAACAAAAACGCCGCACTCATAAAAGCGTATATTACCGATAAAAACACAACTATTACCAATACGCTGGTTTTGCCCAAAAGTAGCATAAGTCCTGAAAACGGCAGGGCAATACCAAAGCTTACAAGCCAGCCAGTAAGTTCACCTTTTATGCGTTTCGGGTACAGAAAGCTTCTTACAAAGACAATTCCTACTATTCCGGATATTATAATGATAATATTAAAAAGATTTCCTATTGCCGGTGAAACATGGTTATATGATTCCATAAGCATTACCGGCGCAAAGCTCCGAAGACCGGAATTGACCACTTCTCTGATAAGACTTACGGGAAGTATTAACAGAAGTCCACTTCCTGCAAACATCTGCCATTTTGTGAGTTTATGGTTGGTTACTTCGCCAGTAATCTTTTCATCTGTATCTTCAACCATAAATTCAACCATATATCTGTACACGCGGTTAAATATTACTGCCATTACAACTGCAATTATTGCAGAAAACAAGAAGCTGTCCTGCCATTTCGGAACAGCAACTGTCACAACATATGACAGGGCTGTTCCTGCCGATGTGGCGATTGATATGTAGAAAACTGCAATTTTTCTGTGGTTCTTTGCAATCTGCGAAGATATAATTCTGAATACAGCCGGCCACAGTGCAAACTGTGAAATCGCATTAAACATCCACGCCGCCATCATTACGGGATAGGACTGATTAATGAAAATCACTGCATTTGAAACTGCTGAGCCTATAAGTCCTATTCTTATAAGCTTTTCAGAATCATATTTATCCGCAATCATCCCTCCCGGAATTTGAAGAATACCGTATACGAGATAAAACATTGCTGTTATAAGACCTGCCTGCGACTTTGTCATAATTCCTTCATCGACAATCGTCGCTATTGCTGCACTTGCTGTATTTCTTGTCATAGCGACAAGGCAATAGGTCATCCATAACGTCAGAAAAAGTATTAAACTTAGTTTCTCGTTTTTAAGTGTTTTCCCCATTGCTAAATTCTTCTTCCTACCACTTTTAAGCGTATACAATAATTATACAACCATAAGCCCCATATTGTCAATATTTTCTTTTGGTTTTTTACATTTTGCAACGATATCAAAAAAGGATACAAAGCCTTTCAGCTCTGTATCCTTTTTTTCCTTATATCAAACTTATATATTGCAATCAAAATTGAAACAAGCGCCAGTGAATCAGCGGCTACCCCCGCCCAAACACAGATAACAGCATTGTATGCTATCCAGAGTATGCACGATGGAAGTGTTATGTAACGAAGAAGTCGTTCGTTTTTTATACTGTAGGAAACCGTTGTAATCAGCTTTGCCAATATCGGCAGAAGACTTATAGGTCCTGCCCACGAGAAAACCCCAATTCCAATTACTACCGCCGAAAAAACAATTACAACCGGCAGGGTTGATTTCCCTTTTTCGTTAAACTTATGATACAGGAAGTTTCTTCCGCCGCTTACCATATCAATGAGTGCGCCCGTATATGCACCTTGTTTCCCCATAAGACCCTTCAGAAAATACTGAACCGCAAAAGAAAGCTCCGACACCATTTTGCACAAAACGATATGTTTATATTTTTTAAACTGAAACGGTATTATACAAAGTATAAGCCCTATTATTCCGAATATTTCATTTAAAACCCGCATATCAAACAGCCACATTAAAAATTGCATATTATTCTTCCTTTCAAAATGCGATTATAACATTACGGAACAAAATTGTCAATAGATTGACAAAAAAATTGAAGGCAGCATAGGAGTTACCTCAATGATTGAAAATAACGATACGACTATGTTTAATTCCGGCACTACTACCCTGTTTGTTTTCCGTAGTTTGTCATTGACTCAAAAACAAAAACTGCTTTCCAAGACAAAACGTTGTTATAATGTAAAAAAGACTTCATTACTGAAGTCCTTTAATATATTCATCAATTGATTTTGCAGCGGTTTTTCCACTGCCCATTGCAAGAATTACCGTTGCTGCACCAGTTACGGCATCGCCACCGGCATACACACCTTTTATTGAGGTTGCACCGGTTTTTTCATCGGCTACTATTCCTCCCCACTTTTGTGTTTCAAGGTTCGGCGTGGTTTTCTTTATAAGCGGGTTTGGCGACTGTCCTATTGCTACAACTACTGTATCAACATTAAGGACAAATTCCGAATTTTCTATTTTTTCGGGACGTCGTCTTCCTGAAGCATCCGGCTCGCCAAGCTGCATTTTAATACATTCCATACCGCTTACACCACCCTCGCCGTCGTCAATAATACGGGTAGGGTTAGTAAGAAGAACAAACTGGGTTTCTTCTTCTTTTGCGTGGTGCACTTCCTCTTTTCGTGCGGGCATTTCATCCTCACTGCGTCTGTATACTATATATACATTCTCAGCACCAAGACGTTTTGCCGAGCGCGCTGCATCCATTGCAACGTTTCCGCCGCCGAGTACAGCCACGTTTTTGCCTATTCTTATCGGAGTATCGTATTCCGGAAATTTATAGGCTTTCATAAGGTTTATTCGTGTTAAAAATTCGTTTGCGGAATATACTCCGTTTAAGTTTTCGCCTTCTATTTTCATAAACGACGGCAGACCCGCGCCGCTACCAATAAATACAGCTTCATAGCCTTCTTCAAAAAGCTCATCAATAGAAACAATTCTGCCTACAACAGAGTTTGTTCTTATTTCAACGCCGAGTTTACTTAAGAAATCTATTTCCTCCTGCACAATTTCTTTTGGGAGCCTGAACTGTGGGATTCCGTACATAAGCACACCGCCCGGTGTATGGAACGCTTCAAAAACGGTTACGTCATACCCCATTTTTGCAAGGTCTCCTGCGCAGGTAAGTCCTGCCGGACCTGCACCTATTACAGCTACTTTATGTCCGTTTTTCTTTATTTCAGGAACTTTTTTATCCCCTTTATTCATTTTATAATCAGCAACAAAACGTTCCAGTCTGCCTATTGCAACACTTTCGCCTTTTATCGCCCTTACACATTTACCCTCGCACTGATTTTCTTGCGGACAAACTCTGCCGCAGATTGCAGGAAGTGCATTTGTTTCCGAAATTACGTCGTATGCGCCGTCAAAATCTCCCGATGCTATTCTGCCTATAAAATCGGGGATTTTTACATTGACGGGACATCCTTCTATGCATTTCGGATTTTTACAGTTAAGGCATCTTTCCGCCTCTTCTATTGCCATTTCTTTTGTATATCCAAGAGACACCTCTTCAAAATTTTTATTTCTTACATTTGGTGCCTGTTCAGGCATTTTTACTTTATTTAAAGACATATTAGGCATAATCATTTAACCTCCTTTTTCATAAGGTTACAATGCTCATCCCTTGATTGCTGTTCTTCCATTTTAAACATTCTGCTTCGTCTTATGGCTTCTTCAAAATCCACCTGATGTCCGTCAAAATCCGGTCCGTCAACACATGCAAATTTTGTTTCGCCGCCAACTGTAAGCCTACAACAACCACACATTCCTGTTCCGTCAATCATTACAGGGTTCATACTTACTATTGTTTTTATATTCTTTTCTTTTGTCATATTGCAGACCGCTCTCATCATCATAAGAGGACCTATTGCAACAACCATATCATACTCATTGCCCTCAGCAAGAAGTTTATCAAGTGCAGTTGTAACAAAGCCTTTGTTTCCGTTCGAACCGTCGTCGGTTACAATAACGGTTTTATCGGAAACTGCTTTCATTTCTTTTTCAAGAATTATAAGGTCTCTGCATCTGAAACCTGCAATAAGGTGTACTTCAGTGCCCATTTTACTTAAGGCTTTTGCCTGCGGGTATGCAATTGCTGTGCCGAGTCCGCCGCCTATTACAGCTACCTTTTTAAGTCCATCAAGTTCAGACGGAGTGCCCAGAGGTCCTACAAAATCAAGGATGTATTCTCCCTCGCTAAGCTGATTGAGCACAGAGGTTGTTTTGCCGACTATCTGGAATATGATTGTAACAGTCCCTTTTTCTGAATCAAAATCCGCAATTGTAAGAGGAATTCTCTCCCCTGTTTCATTAACGCGGAGTATGATAAACTGACCCGGCTTTGCCTTTTTGGCAACCGCCGGAGCATAAATTTCCATTAATGTAACTGTATCATTAAGAATTTGTTTTTTAACTATTTTATACATATAATCATTCTCTCTGTTCATGATACTTTATATTATACAATATTTAGTCACTATCGTCAAATGTTTTTTATCCCGTAAAGAACAAGCCTTGCCCACAAAAAAATTCCGCAGACAAGGCTATTGATTTTATTACAGTTTTCGTTTATTCAAGACCTTCCCAAAGTCCGTTGAGATATACTGCGCCGAGTGCTCTGTCGTAAAGACCGTAACCCGGTTTTCCTGTTTCGCCCCAAATCATACGACCATGGTCAGGACGGATAGGACCGTCAAATCCGATTTCTTTATATGCTTTCATAATTTCGCGCATATCAAGTGAACCTTTGCTTGAAAGGTGTGCAGATTCCTCAAACGAACCTTCTTCTGTGATAAGGATGTTTCTGCAGTGACCGAAATGGATTCTGCCCATTTTACCGAAATATCTTACCATATCAGGAATGTCGTTTTCTTTTGTTACACCAAGAGAACCGCTGCAAAGTGTGATTCCGTTATACGGGCTGTCAACAAGTTTACAGAATCTTTCAAGGTTTTCTTTGCTTGTGATAATTCTCGGAAGTCCGAAAATCGGCCACGGCGGGTCGTCCGGATGTATAGCCATTTTGACTTTAACTTCTTCCGCTACTTTGATTACTCTTTCAAGGAAGTATTTGAGGTTGTTCCACAAATCTTCTTCAGTAATATTAGCATATTCATCAAATACCGCTTTAAGACTTTCTTTTGTGTAGCTGGAGTCCCAGCCCGGAAGTGCAAGCTCACCGCTGATAGGATCCATTTTGTCTACCTGCTCTTTAACGTAGATAAGTGCATTTGAACCATCTGCAAGTTCGTGGTCAAGTTCTGAACGTGTCCAATCAAATACGGGCATAAAGTTGTAGCAAACAACGTTTACACCTGCTGCAGCAAGGTTTCTTAGTGTTGTGCAGTAGTTTTCAATCATTCTGTCTCTTGACGGTTTGCCAAGTTTGATATCTTCGTGTACAGGAACACTTTCGATTACTGAAAGGTTAAGTCCTTTGTCCTCAATTTTTTTCTTGAGCTCAAGAATTTTATCCATCGGCCATGCTTCCCCTACAGGAATGTCATAAATAGCCGATACGATACCTGTTACTCCGGGTATCTGTCTGATTTTGTCCAAGGTAACGGGGTCGCTGTCGCCGTACCATCTGAAGGTCATTTCCATAATCTTTTCTCCTTTTCTTAAATTATATTGAAATATTCTTTCGCATTGTTATAAGAAATACCTTTTACTATTTCTTCAAGATATTTCATATCATCCGGATATTCGCCTTTTTCTACCCATCCGCCGATGATATTACACATAATTCTTCTGAAATATTCGTGACGCGGATATGAAAGGAAACTTCTTGAGTCGGTAAGCATACCTACGAAGTATGAAAGTACACCGAGGTTTGCAAGACATTTAAGCTGTTCTTCCATTCCGTCACGCTGATCGTTGAACCACCAGCCACTGCCAAGCTGAATTTTGCTTTTTGCATCATCAGACTGGAAATTACCGAGCATTGTGCCAAGAACATAGTTATCTTTCGGGTTGAGTGAATAAAGAATTGTTTTCGGCAGAAGTCCGGCGACACACATTGCGTCAAGAATTCTTGACAGGTTATGTGCTATAGGTGCATCATTAATGCTGTCAAATCCTGTATCAACACCGATGTTATTATACATAATTGTGTTGTTGTTTCTAATTACATTCATATGAAGCTGCATTGCCCAGCCACGTTTTGCAAATTCTTTTCCGAGGAAAACAATTGTATGCGCTTTGAACATATCGTCTTCGGAAACTGTAAGTTCTTTGCCTTTCATACGTTTTGCAAATATTTTTTCGGGAGACAGCTCATCTGCCACAAGACTTGGCGGATACGCAATGCCTATATCCGAAATTCTGCAGCCGTTTTTGTGGAAATAATCTATTCTTTTAGAAAGCGCTTCCAGAAGATCGTCATAATTATCAATTTCCATACCGGCAGCTTTTTCAAGTTTTTTAATCCAGTCAACAAAGTCCGGTGCTGAAATATTGAGAAAGGTGTCCGGTCTGAAGGACGGTGTCATAACAGTTTCACAGTCTGATTTTGCAAACTGTTTATGCGGTTCAAGGTCGTCAACCGGATTATCAGTTGTACCAACAAGCTTTACGTTGAATTTTTTGAATATATTATGTACGCAGAAATCTTTATCAGCAATCTGTTCGTTTGCTGCATCCCAGATGTAATCTGCATTTTCAGGACAAAGTGTTTTTGTTATTCCAAAATATCTCTGCAGTTCAAGGTGTGTCCAATGATAAAGCGGGTTACCGATAAGGTAAGGCATTGCTTTTGCAAACTGGTCAAACCGTTCTCTGTCGCTTGCACTACCGGTAATTTTATCTTCACTGATGCCGCAGCTTCTCATTGCGCGCCATTTATAATGGTCGCCATAAAGCCAGATTTCAGTAATGTTTTTGAATGCCTGATTATCCGCAACCTGCTGCGGAACCAAATGGCAATGATAGTCCATTATAGGCATATCTTTTGCAAAGTCAAAAAAGAGCTTTTTTGCTGTGTCACTATACAGCATAAAGTTTTCGTCCATGAATTTCATAGTTTCATCTCCTCGATTTTTTCAAGTGCTTTTTCGGATAGTTTTCTGTTCTTTTCTTGTTTTTTTCTTATTTTCATTCCCAGCGGCTCCATGATGCCGAAGTTTACATTCATAGGCTGAAAGTTTTTAACGCCGGGATTTGACACATAATGAGAAAGTGCACCTGTTGCTGTTGAATCAGGAAAAATTATTTCATCTTTGCCAAGAATGGTCATTGCAAGATTAAGTCCTGCAACAAATCCCGATGATGCAGATTCAATATACCCTTCAACACCTGTCATTTGTCCTGCAAAATAAATGTTTTTTGAACCTTTCAGCATATATTTTGCATCAAGCAGTTCGGGTGAGTTTATAAACGTATTTCTGTGCATAACGCCGTAACGCACAAATTCCGCATTTCGAAGTGCCGGTATCATACCAAACACCCTTTTCTGCTCTCCCCATTTCAGATGTGTCTGGAAGCCTACAAGGTTATATAACGTACCGCCGGCATTGTCCTGGCGCAGCTGAACAACAGCGTACGGGTCTTTTCCGGTTTTCGGGTCGGGCAGACCAACGGGTTTGAGTGGTCCGAAAAGGAGTGTATCCTCACCTCGTTTTGCCATGGTTTCAACCGGCATACATCCTTCAAACACAACCTCTTTATCAACCGAGCTTATCTCGGCACATTCGGCATTTACAAGCTCGTTCCAGAAGTCTCTATATTCCTGCTCGGTCATCGGGCAGTTTATATAATCGTCGTCGCCTTTGCCATATCTTGAAGCACGGTAGGCGTTTGACATATCAACCGATTCAAGTGTTACAATCGGCGCCGCCGCATCATAAAAATAAAGATTTTCTTCCTTTGTTATTTCTTTGATAGCTGCAAAAAGCTTGTCTGTTGTAAGGGGACCCGTTGCAATAACTGTGTTTTCTTCCGGGAACTTTTCTATTTCACATTCTATTACTTCAATTAAAGAATTCTCTTTAATCTTTTTTGTTACTAAATCCGAAAAACCGCATCTGTCCACAGCAAGTGCGCCGCCCGCCGGAACGCGGCATTCGTCTGCACACATCATAATAAGACTGCCCATACGGCGCAGTTCTTCTTTTAAAAGACCAACTGCATTTTCCAGTTTATCCGAACGAAGAGAGTTGCTGCAAACAAGTTCAGCAAACCCTTCATAATGATGTGCAGGGGTGAATTTTTTCGGTTTCATTTCATACAGGGTAACATTTATTCCCCTGCTTGCAAGCTGCCATGCCGCTTCACAACCGGCAAGTCCTGCTCCTATAACAGTTGCTTTCAATATTATCCCTCTTTTTTGCTAGTTTTCTTATTATTAAATTCACATTTATCGTTTCTGCAGACTTTTGTGTTTGTTATACGTTTGTTTATACTTTTCAGCATAAGCATATCGCCGCAAACCGGACATTTTTCATTTGTCGGTTTATTCCACGACATATAGCTGCAGTTCGGATAGTTTCCGCAACCGAAATAACGCACGCCTTTTTGCGATTTCTTTTCAAGAATTTCGCCGCCGCATTTCGGGCATTTAACGCCTATCGGGTTTGTAATCGGTTTTGTGTTTTTACATTCCGGATAACCCGGGCATGCAAGGAATTTACCGAATTTACTTTCACGGATTACCATATTTCTGCCGCAAAGTTCACAAACGACATCAGTTTCTTCGGGTTTTATTTTAACGTGCTCTACGTTTTTATAAGCATCGTCAAGCACTTTTGCAAACGGGGTGTAAAATTCTCTTATGATTTCAACCCAGTCGGCTTTTCCCTCTTCAACACTGTCAAGCTTTTGTTCCATATTTGCAGTAAACGTAACGTCTACGATGTTTTTAAAATTTTCGGACATCATGCTGTTTACAATTCTGCCAAGTTCCGTAGGAACAAGCGTTTTCTTTTCTTTTTCAACATATTTTCTTGCGGTAATTATACCGATTGTCGGTGCATATGTTGACGGACGGCCAATACCAAGGTCTTCAAGAGTTTTGATAAGGGTTGCTTCCGTATATCTTGACGGCGGTTTTGTAAAGTTCTGCTTGTGAGTAAGCATTTTTTTCTTTATATCATCGCCTTTTTTAAGATTAGGAAGCTGCTGACGTTCATCGTCATCCTCAACCGCATCAAGACCTTCTGTGTAAAGCACTGTAAATCCGGGAAAAAGAACTGTGCTTCCGTAGGATTTAAGAATGTATTTATCTGCGGCAATGTCCGCAACAATACTCTGCACGTCCGCCTCTTTCATCTGGCTTGCAATAAAGCGTTCCCAGATGAGTTTATAGAGTTTATACTGGTCGTTTGTAAGCGATGATTTGATTTTTTCCGGGTCGTAAGCTATCACTGTAGGACGGATAGCTTCGTGAGCATCCTGCGCATTTTTCTTGTTTTTATATTCTCTTGCTTTAAACGGCAGATATTCTTTGCCCCATTTACCGAGGATATAATTTCTTGCTGCTGCGCCCGCTTCAGCTGCGATACGGATTGAGTCGGTACGCATATATGTGATAAGACCTACTGCACCCTCACCTTTAATTTCAACACCTTCGTAAAGCTGCTGTGCAACAAGCATTGTGCGTGATGAAGTGAAACCAAGCTTTCTTGCCGCTTCCTGCTGAAGTGTACTTGTGATAAACGGCGGTGTCGGGTAACGTTTTTTGTTTGACTTTTTAACTCCGGCAACCGAATAAGTTGCAGTTTTTAAAACTTCAAGAACTTTTTCGGTTTCCTGTTGGTTGTTTAAGTCTATTTTACCGGTTTCATCGCCGTAGAATTTTGCTTTGAATGTCATATCGGAATCAAGATGCAAAATGTTTGCGGTTATGTTCCAGTATTCTTTCGGGATGAATTTTTCAATTTCTTCCTCGCGCTCGCAGATTATTTTAAGCGCAACGGACTGAACGCGACCTGCCGAAAGACCTTTTTTGATTTTACGCCAGAGCAGCGGACTTATTGAATATCCCACAATTCTGTCAAGTACACGGCGTGCCTGCTGTGCATTAACAAGGTCGTAATCAATATCTCTTGGGTTTTTGATTGCGGTTTTTATTGCATCTTTTGTAATTTCGTTAAATACAACCCTGCTGGTTTTTTCCTGCGGGATTTTAAGTGCTTCCACAAGATGCCAGGAAATTGCCTCTCCTTCGCGGTCAGGGTCAGTTGCAAGAATGACTCTGTCGCTTAACGCAACTTCTTTTTTGATTTTTTTAATAAGGTCGGTTTTTCCCCTTATTGTCATATATTTAGGTGTAAAATTATTTTCTATATCAATTGCCATTTTGCTTTTGGGCAAATCTCGGATGTGGCCCATTGAAGCTTCGACTTTATATCCTTTGCCAAGATATTTCTGTATGGTTTTTGCCTTTGCAGGCGATTCCACAATAACTAAATTTTTAGTCATTTTTACCTCCATACGGTTTACAGGCGTTGCCTTAAAACCTCGTACATTGTTACTGCCGCCGCCACGGAAGCGTTAAGAGATTCTGTGCTTCCAAGCATTGGTATCTTGAGTTTTTCGTCACATAAATCAAGTATTTCGCCGCAGATGCCGTTTGCTTCATTTCCGATTACAACCGCAACCGGACCTTTGAAATCAGCAGCGTAAATATCCTTTTCTCCCGACGGAGTTGTTCCAAAAATTTTTATTCCTTTATTCTTGAAATTTTCAAGTGTTTTTATGCTGTTCCCAGTTTCAATTATTTTAACATTAAAAAGTGATGACATTGTCCCGCGCACTGTTTTGGGATTGTACAAATCCACACAGCCGCTACCAAGAACGACTGCCGAAGCCCCTACGGCATCCGCAGTTCTTATAATTGTGCCCATATTGCCGGGGTCGGCAACCGCATCGCAAAAGATTATAAACGGATTTTCACCGCTGATATCTTCTTCCGACACAGAGCACATTTTTGCAATTCCCATAACACCCTGCGGGTTTATAGTATCGCTTATTTCTTTAAAAACCTTATCAGTTACAGTTATAGTTTCCTTACCGGTCAGGTCAGCGATAAGCGAAGCATCAAAGCTTTCAGACATAACAATTGTATGTATGCTGAAAAGTCCGTCTTTTACAAGACGAAGCCCTTCAACCACAAAGCTGCCGGTTTCCCTGCGGTAGCTTTTTTTAGCCTGAAGTTTCTTAATATGCTTAACAAAATCGTTTGATGCCGAGCTTATCATACGCTACTCCCTAACCTTATATTTATTCGGTTTTTCAGCGATTATTACGCCAAAAATCAATGCCATTATATAAACTAAAAGACCCGAATATAGCGGGTCTATATAGATTATTTTATAGCTGCTTTAGCTTTTTCTGCAAGAAGAGAAAACGCTGCTGCGTCTGCTACAGCTGTTTCTGCAAGCATTTTTCTGTTCATATTGATGCCGCTTTTCTTGAGGCCGTACATGAATGTAGAATAGTTCATACCGTTCATTTTAGCCGCAGCACTGATACGTGTAATCCAAAGTCTTCTGAAATCTCTTTTCTTTTTCTTTCTGCCTGCGTAAGCGTATACGAGGGATTTCATAACTGCCTGATTAGCAACTCTGAACAGTTTAGATTTTCCGCCGCGGTAACCTTTAGCAAGCTTTAATATTTTTTTATGTCTTCTTCTAGTGGTCATACCACCTGTAACTCTAGCCATTTATATTATCCTCCTAAATTGCATTATTTGTACGGAATAAGCTTCTTAATTACCGGTGCGTTAGCGTCAGATGCATAAACACCTTTTCTTAATCCTCTTTTTCTCTTTGTGCTTTTCTTTGTTAAAATATGACGTCTGTTTGCGTGATTCATTTTTACTTTGCCGTTTTTTGTAAGACCAAATCTTTTAGCGGCGCCTCTGTGAGTTTTTATTTTAGGCATAAATAACTCTCCTCTCATTAAATTAAAATTTTCTATAATACCCAACCTTGTGGGAAACTATACTTAAGCTTTTGGTGCAAGAAACATTACTACGCTTCTTCCTTCTTTCATGGGGGCTTTATCTACAACACCAACCCCGTCGAAATGTGAAGCAAACTGATTAAGTAAGGTAAATCCGTTATCCATATACGCAAGTTCTCTTCCGCGGAAACGCATAGTTACTTTAACTTTATCTCCCGAACTCAAAAATTTGGAAGCCTGATTGATTTTTGTGTTAAGGTCGTTCTTATCAATTGTAGGTGAAACCCTGATTTCCTTAACATTCACAACTTTCTGGTTTTTTCTTGCTTCTTTTTCTTTTTTTGCAAGATCGAACTTGTATTTACCATAGTCCATTATTTTGCAAACCGGCGGCACTGCCTTTGGAGCAATTTTAACCAGGTCAAGATTTGCTTTGTATGCCGCGTCAAGCGCGTCGGAAATTTTCATAATTCCAAGCTGCTCTCCGTCGTTTGACACAACTCTTACTTCCTTATCCTTAATTTCTTCGTTAATTAACAATTCCTTACTAATCGTCAAACACCTCCGATAAAATTAAAAAGACGTGCAAAAGATTGCACGCCTGTAAATACACAAACAATAACAGCTTTAACTGTTACTTTTACATATTTGCCGCATATTTCGTACATACGGCGAGAAGCAATCTTCTACTTGTTCTAAAGTATTGTACCACAGATTTTGCCTTGTGTCAATAGTTTTTATGAAATTATTTTCCAAAAACCTCTTTTGCAATATCTGCTGCTTGTTTTGCATCTTTTGCATAGAAATCTGCGCCGATGGTTTTTGCATAATCCGCTGTAAGTACCGCGCCGCCGACCATTATTTTGCAGTTATATTCCTTGCGGAGAAGTGCTATTGTTTCTTCCATCGCGCTGAGGGTTGTTGTCATAAGTGCAGATAGCCCGACAAGAGTGGCTTTTTCTTTTACCGTCGCTGAAAGAACATCTTCAGGCGCTACGTTTTTACCAAGGTCTACAATTCTGTAACCGTAATTTGACAGAATTGTTTTTACAATATTCTTACCTATGTCATGTACATCGCCTTTTACTGTTGCAATTACAATTGTTCCTTTATTCTGTGTATCCGCGTTTCCAAAGCTTTCCTTTACAGCATCAAACGCACTTTGTGCCGCAGTTGCCGATTGGATAAGCTGTGGCAGGAATATGCTGCCTTTTTCGAAATTATCCCCTACTTTATCAAGTGCCGGAATAAGCTTTTCATTAATTACAGTCATTGCATCTTCTGTTTCAAGAAGCTTTTTTGCCGCAAAGCCAGCTTCATCTGCAAGACCTTTTTCTATTGCATAGGTTATATCAACCGTATTATTTACTACAGGTTTTTCCTGTGTTTCAACCGAATACTGTCCGATATATTTTTCTGCATTTTTGTCATTATTCGAAAGGACGTTAAACGCATTTATAATATTCATCATTTCCTGCACATCGGGATTGATAATCGGCAAATCAAGTCCCCTGCCGAGTGCAAGTGCAAGGAAGCTTTTATTTATAAGTTCGCGGTTTGGAAGTCCAAACGAGATGTTTGATACGCCGAGCACAGTATGCACGCCGAATTTTTCTTTTACCATTTCCACCGCTTTTAATGTTTCAACCACTTTATCCTGCTCTGCCGATGCAGTAAGGGTAAGACAGTCGATATATATATCCTCGCGTTTTATGCCATAGGAAAGCGCCGTATTTACAATCTTTTCCGCTATGGCAACACGCTGCTCCGCCAGTGCAGGAATTCCTTTTTCATCAAGCGTAAGACCCACAACCGCCGCACCGTATTTTTTAACAATCGGTAAAACGGTATGCAGGGATTTATCTTCGCCGTTTACTGAATTGACAATAGCTTTACCGTTATATATGCGAAGTGCCGCTTCAATTACTTCCGGATTTGAGGAATCTATCTGGAGCGGCAAATCCGTAATTGACTGAAGTGCTTTTATAGTCTTTACCATCATTTCTTTTTCGTCAATTTCAGGAAGTCCGACATTGACATCAAGAATATGCGCACCTGCCTGTGCCTGACTAAGTGCCTGATTTAAGATATAGTTCATATCATTATTGATAAGAGCCTGCTTGAACAGTTTTTTGCCTGTTGGGTTAATACGTTCACCGATAACCTTTACGCCGTCAATTTTCACGCAATTTGAGCTGCTACACACGCACGAAACCGATATGTGTTTTCTTTCCGCAGGAGAGAAATTTTTTGCCATATCAGAAACTGCTTTTATATAATCGGGGGTTGTGCCGCAGCAACCGCCGACTATGGTTACGCCTAGCGCAAGGATTTTTTCCATTGCGGATGCAAAACCCTTTTCATCAATATCATATCCGCTGCCGTCGGGACGCGGAAGTCCCGCGTTAGGTTTTACAATTATGGGAAGGCTTGTGTTGTTGCAAAGCTCTTTTGCAATTTCATAAACCTGATTTGGACCGAGTGAGCAGTTAAGGCCTATAGCATCTACGCCAAGTCCTTCAAGAGTTGCCGCCATAGATTCTACCGAGCATCCCGTAAATGTACGTCCGTTTTCTTCAAACGTCATTGTTACATATACAGGAAGTTTTGTGTTTTCCTTTGAGCAAGAACTGCCGCTTTTACTTCAAGAAGGTCTGTCATTGTTTCAATTACAATAAGGTCTGCATCTGCCCCTGCTTTTATCTGGCGCGAGAACATATCATATGCCGTTTCAAACGGGAGTGTACCGAGCGGTTCAAGGAGCATACCCGTAGGACCGATATCAAGTGCTACTTTCGCAGAAGCCCCCTCTACAGCACGTTTTGCAGCCACAACAGATGCAGATATAATTTCTTCTACTGTATACCCCGAATCTTTAAGCTTATATTCGTTTGCGCCGAATGTGTTTGTGTAGATAATATCCGAGCCGCTTTCGATATACATTTTGTGAATGTCGGTTATAAGGTCGGGGTTGGTTATGGAAAGTGCTTCGGGGCAGCTTCCGAGTTTGAGTCCCGATTTTTGCAGCATTGTGCCCATGGCACCGTCAAGTATTGTAATTTTATTCACAGGTTATTCCCTCTTTTCTGTAGGTACAGGTATCTTTTAAATTGCAGGTTCCGCAGGCTGTCGGTACTCTTTCTTTTTCTGTAATACCCATTACCGCGGTAACCGATTTTCTTGGTATCATTATATTTTCTGGTGTAAGTGTAAGCCCGATTTTACGGCTTGCATCAAGTACCGAAATCAAATCACGCTGCATTTCAAGCGGAAAATCCCCATAACCGGGACTAAATCTTGTTGTCAGTTTCAGTGGTGCGATTTCTTTTTCAATTTCCACGCACAGATTGTCGCAAACACTTTCTATTGCGGCAGTAGCTACGGCATCAAGAATAAGCGCTTTTGCCATATCCGAAACCTGCGCCTGTGCTATTTTGCGTTCAACTTCCCCGCCGAGCGTTGCCGCCATAAGCACGCATTTACTGCATCCCAAAAGATGATTTTTTATATCATTTCCACATAGTGTAAACACTGTATTTTCAAGGCTTTCGCCATGTATGTCAAATACGGCATAAACCGTTTTTGGCGATGCCGCAAGGCTGATTTCGTTTATGCATAAATCAATAAGGCTATCTGTTTTTTCGTCCGGATTTTGTTTGTATCCGAGATAACGGAGAACCTCTTTTTTATCAATATCAAGCATTGTTTTATCCTCTGTTAACACAGTCCATTATGTTTTTTATACTGTCGTAGATTTTAAGTGCAATCTCGGGACGGTTCATTGTATAAAGATGAATTCCGTCAATTCCGTTTGTAATAAGGTCTATAATCTGCTCTATTGCATATGCACACCCCGCATCGCAAAGTGCTTCGGGCGAAGAGTCATATTTACTCATTATTTTGGTAAATTTCTTCGGTAAGGAAGCGCCGCACATTGACACCATTCGTTCAATCTGTTTTTTGTTGGTAACAGGCATAATCCCCGCCTGAACAGGAACATTTATTCCGTTATCACGCAGTTTGTACATATAGTTATAAAAATCGTTGTTATCAAAAAACAGCTGTGATACAAGATGCGATGCTCCTGCATCCACTTTTGTTTTAAGATTACGGATGTCAATATCCATACTGATTGCTTCGGGGTGAGTTTCCGGATAGCACGCGCCGGCAACGTCAAATCCGCCGCGGTTCATTATATATTTTGTCAAATCGCTTGCATATGTAAAATCGGTTTTCGGTGGCACATCAGGATTACGGTCTCCGCGCAGGGCAAGGATGTTTGAAATGCCCTTTTCTTTAAGAAAACCAAGAGTATCATCCACCTGCTTTTTATCGGAATTTATGCAGGTCAGATGCACAAGCGGTTCTATGCCGTAACGTTCTTTTATTATAGTAGCAATTTCGCAGGTAGAGTTGTCCGCCGGGTTGCCGCCCGCGCCGTATGTAACGCTGATATAATCAGGCTTTATGGGCGCAAGTGCCTCAAGTGTTTTATATATTGTATCTATACTTCCGTCTTTTTTCGGCGGAAATATTTCAAGCGAAAATGTGAACTTTTTATTTTTGATAATGTCGGATATATACATAAACATTCTCCTTAAACATATTTATACATATATATTGTTACACTTTTTTGCCTTTTTGTCAAGAAATGATTTGACATACCCGCCAAATTAGTGTATAATAATTCAGTAATCTTTGCTGGTGTAGCACAGTTGGTAGTGCAGCGCATTCGTAATGCGCAGGTCACGTGTTCGAGTCACGCCACCAGCTCCATCAAAAAAGCACCCTTTCGGGTGCTTTTTTCTATTCGTTTATTGTATCTGCATATGCAAGAGCTTCATCTATATTTGCGAGGAAGTTTTTCTCCCCGGTTTTCTCATAGAAGCCTGCTTTTTTCATTACCGCAAGCGGCTGTTTATTAACGTGTGAGAAGAGCACCGTTATATCTTTTTTCTTAAAGTGTGCACAAGCTTCTTCAATTGAATGCAGTGCTGATATATCAAGTGCCGGAATATTTCTCATTCTGAAGATTACAACCTTTATTCCGTCCTGAAGAGGAATTTCATCTATCTTATCAGATGTTGCAAAAAACATAGGTCCGTTGATTTCAAAAACCTGTGTGTTTTCAGGAATTCGTTTAAGTCTTCCTATATCATCGGCAATACTTTCACGCTGCGTCCATCTGCGGATATATGTTACGTCCGCCATTCGTTTCATAAAGAGAATAACCGCAACAAGCATACCTATTTCAATTGCAACAACAAGGTCAAATACAACTGTTAAAACAAATGTTATTACAAGTACAAGAATATCGCTTTTCGGTGCTGTTTTACAGATTTTTACAAATTCACGCCATTCGCACATATTATATGCAACCATTATAAGAATTGCAGCAATTACGGGCATTGGAATGAGTGCTGCGTACGGCATAAGTACAACAAGAATAAGAAGAAGTACTACCGCATGAACAATACCCGAAACAGGCGACCCGCCGCCGTTTTTAACATTTGCCGCTGTTCTTGCGATTGCGCCTGTAGCGGGGATTCCACCAAAAAGACCCGAGCAGATATTACCCGCACCCTGTGCGATAAGTTCTGTATTGGAATTATGTTTATCCCCTATCATTCCATCAGATACAACACAAGAAAGAAGAGATTCTATTGCCGCAAGAATTGCTATGGTAAATGCACTTGGTATAAGTTCTTTTATTTGCGCAAAATCAAATACCGGAAGCGCAAACATAGGCGGTTGGTTTGTTATTGTATAAAGGTCGCCGATTGTATTTACGTTAAGACCGAACAGTTTTACAACAAGTGCACCGAGGATTACAACGATAAGTGAGCCGGGAATTTTTTTGCTTATTTTAGGCCAAACTGCAAGAATTGCAAGCGCTACTACGCCGATAATAAGGCTTTGCCAGTTGAGTGTGCCAAATGAAGCGGCAACGGCTGAAAGCTTTTCCATTGTTTCAACCGCGTGTGTGCCCGGTGCAAAGGTAAGACCAAAGAAATCTTTAAGCTGACCCGCCACAATTGTAACCGCAATACCTGATGTAAAACCTGTTGTTATTGTTGCCGGTATGTATTTGATAAGTGCGCCTAGTTTGCATACACCCATCAGAATAAGGATTATACCCGCCATTATTGTTGCAATGGCAAGTCCGCTGATTCCGTACTGCGCAACTATACCTGCAACTATGGTTGCAAATGCTGCGGTAGGTCCCGATATATTAACTTTACTGCCACCGAGAAAGGCAATTACAAACCCTGCAACGATTGCTGTATAAAGACCTTTTTCCGGCGATACTCCCGATGCAATCGCAAGCGCAATAGAAAGCGGAAGCGCAATAATTGCCACGATAAGTCCGGCAATCAAATCACTTGTGAGCTTTTTTGCGGAATAGTTTTTCAGTTCCGTAAAAAGTTTCGGCTGAAATACTTTCATATATATTAACTCCTTTACATATAAATCACAAGTAATAATTATACTCCTAAATATGACACAAATCAACAGTTTATTTGCATAAAAAAACGGCAGAAACTTCCGCCGTTTTTGGAATTATGAAAAGTATATCGTTTTTCAAATTATATATCAGTAAATGTAAATTCAAGGGAATTAACACTTTCTTCACCGGGATTAAGAAATTTAAGGATTCCTTTCTCTCGCATTACATCTCTTCCATCCGGATAGCAATTGGCAGGTTCCAACCCCAGAACATATACATTCTCACCCATCATTTTCCACTGTGTAAAGCAATCAAGTGTGCTTGTATCAAACGTCATTTTAAGTTCTGTATGGATGTCTGGGTTTCTTAAAGAAATTTCCGGTTTTTTATCGAACTTATGATAATAACATTGTTCAATAGCACTGCTTTCAGGTTTACACATTTTATGCCATTTATCCATATCTTTTGCTGCATAATCATTTCTTGGCGTAACTTCTGCAGATGAAATTTTAAGTTCTGCATTTTCGCTCAAAAGAGGATATCCCATATTGCAGTGATACATTATCATATAAGGTGTTTCTTTGGCAGAAATATTTTTTACTTTGTCAGTTATCGAAAGGGTATTTTCATTCAATCCACATCGATATTCTCTTTCAAGAACAAACTGATGTCCGAAAATACTTGCATCACGCACAACCGCATTTATTGTTATAAAGTTTTCATCTATTTTGTATGAATGCTGCTCGCACGGTACATAAGAAATGTTGCCATGAAGCGGAGCCTCTTCCCCATTATCTATACAAGGATTGCCAACAGAAGTAAGACCGCAGGTTGTTATAAAACCCGCAGTAAATCCTTGGAGAAAACCTGCACCGTTTTTATCATAATACTGTGGCCCTACCATTCCGCAAGGTGAAATGTATGCCATACTGTTGTTTTTATAAAAAAGATACGCAATGTCAGCAGCTCTGTCAAGAGAAACAGTAAACTCAAGACCTTTCCCATTTCTTACCTCCAGCAATCTCATTCCATCAGCTTTGCCACCAACCATCCGTGTTTCTTTTACGCCGTAAAGCTGTGTTGGATGTCCTATGTATTTATTATTCATGTTTTGCACCTACCCAATATAAATTTATACTTTTTATTGTAACATATTTTTCCCTTTTAATCAATACAAAATTTAAAGCACCGACAAAATGAACTGCACCAATTTGTGTAGTTCAAAAAGCCGATGCTTTTTCTGGTGTCCCGGACAGGAACTAATATTCTTTTTTGCTTGATTTTATGCGGGGTTTAAATTTTTACTGTTGCCAAATTGTTGCCTATTAAAAAACTTTATCCTTTCCTAAATAGCTTTGTATTGGTTTTCTCCCCTATCCGGAGCTATGCTCAAGCCTTCATTTTTAAGAATGTTATCAACCTTGTATATGTTTTCATCAATATAATCTCTTGTAGCATAAAAATAAGTGTTCATTGTAACACTTATATCTGTGTGTCCCATTATCTCTTGAAGAACCTTTGGCGGCATTCCTGCTTCAGCGCATCGGGTACCGAACGTGTGGCGCAGGGAATGCAAATCCACTTTCCCATCCGTTATTGTTTTATCAAGAATATCATATTTTTTTAGTACACGTCTGAATTGCGAATTTACTTGTGATGTAGAAATCATTTTGCCTTTGTGTGTGAATATTAAACCACTCTTTTTGTCTCCGATACAGTCGCGCAGCAGTTCTCGCACATCTTCAGTCATAGTCAGTATTCTTGTTCCTGCATCCGTTTTTGCAGTATCACTTAATATTGCCTCGCCTTTTTCTCCTCTTGAGATTGTTCTTTGCACTTTAACACGGTTAAACGTGAAGTTCACTGTTTCGACAAACAAAGCATTAATCTCACCCATACGGAACCCCGCTGCCATTGACAAAAGCATTTGCTGACTATAGTTTATATCTTCAGTCAATAAAACGTGGATAAGCTTTCTTTGTTCGTCCTTCGTCAAGGCGCGCACAATCTCCGTTTTTTTCTTTGAATGAGGTTTTTTAATATGCTCCATTGGATTTTCAGTTATTATCTTACGTCTTGCCGCTTCCCTGAAGGTTTTATTTAAAAGCTCATAAATCTTGTTTATATACGATTGTGAATAATAAAGCCTGCTATTTAAAAAGGCACGCAGCTGCGTTTCGTTGGCAGTCTGAATCGGCGTGTTATATATTTGCCGCAGAGCCTTAAGCGTTTCAATATGTCTATAGTAAGTTGTTGGTTTTATTTCGTTTTGGTTTAACTTATCATCAAGGAACTGCTTTGCAAGGTGATATATGGTCACGTCATTTTCATCGGTAAATGTTCCAGTAAAGATTTGCAAGTCAATATTCTTAATCTTTGTCCGGACCTCTGCTTTTGTTTTTCCATAAACAGTTTTTCGTTTCCTCTTTCCTCTTTCGTCATAACCTACACCGATTTGTCCTACATATAAACCTCTTTTTTCATCAAAATAAATTGCTCCGTCCCCTTTTGAACGTCTTTTAGCCATAAAAAATACACTCCTTTTTGTGATTGACAAAATAGAGTGCTTATGATAAAATATAACTGTGTTTGGTGTATATTTTATATATGCACTCCATAACCGTCTTTGGTGTTCCAGCACCGGGACGGTTTTTTATTTGTCTTGTCCTTCGTCTTTTTGCTCTAAAGTCAATACCATCGAGGCATAATCTATTACCTTTTCTTGTCCAGTATCGCTTAATCTTTCAAAAACATCTAAACACTTTTCCATTTTCTTATCTTGTTGAAAGTTTTCATTATTTTCTTGTTTAGGGTCGTCTGTCCAACCTATAAGATATCCTGGAGTTGTTCCGAAAACTTTAGCAAGCAATTCAACTTTATTCAACCCCATTGATGATAAGTCGCTACTTTCCCACGTTAATAGCGTCTCTTCGCTAACACCAATCAATTTGGATAGTTCAAAAGTGGTCAGTCCTAATTTCTTTCGGAATTTTTTAATCCTCAAACTTATATCCATATAACTACATACTTCTTCCGAGCCAGAAATGTATCCAACACTTACTCCAAAAAAGTCTGCCAAATTAACAACCACCGTATATATAGGGTCTTGTATTCCATTTTCATACCTACTTAATGTACTTTTGTTCATTTTTGCATCATATTTGTTATTGTATAATTCTATCAGCTTGTCCATGCTGTAGCCTCGAGCCTTTCTTAAATTTTGCAATCGTTCACCAAACATATTATCGCCTCCGCACTTCTATATTATCATAAAACATAACAAAAATCAAGCATTTTTTAATAAAAATAAAAAAAATCATCACTTTGTTATTGACAAAGCAACAAAAATATGTTACTATATAAGCAACATCAATGCGCATTATGAAAAATGACAGAAAAGGAGAAAATACTTATGAAATTAATACACAAACCCTATAAAAGACTAAAGGGATGGTTAAGAGAAAACGGACTTACATACAGAGATGTAGCGAAAACATTGAAAATAACGCCCCCTACTGTTTCTGCAAAAATAAACGGGCGTTCTGACTTTCTTCTTGCTGAAATACAAACATTAAAAGAAGTGTATGGATTGAAAGAGGAAATTTTTTGTACAACCACAGTTGCTTAAACGATAACAAAATATTGTGATACTTAACGAAAGGATGAGGCTCAATGCCAACTACTACACCAAACACAAACGAACAGACAAGCAGTGCAGCGGATAATGGTTTAATATTTTATGGTACAAAAGACGTTGCCGCTGCCCTTGGATGTTCAATACCTACGGCAAGAGAAATTATGCGCAGGGCGGACTTCCCTTTAATCCTTGCCGGTAAAAACATGAAGGTATCAAAAGCAGCCTTTGAAAAATGGGCAATGGAAAGACGTACATAAAGGAGTGTATAGAGAATGATACAAAAGATACTTATGCTGACAATGATAATATCAGCAATGGTTTATTTAATCAAATACTTAGTGCCGGAGCTTTTGGCAGCGGCAAAATTAAATGAAATGGAGTGAAAGAAGATATGTTTAATCCAAATGCTTTAGAAAAATTATACTTGGCAATGGATGCTGAGGATATCCGAGACAACAAATTTGACACGGCGGCATTTCACCGAGCATATGAAAATTTTACAGAAAAATATATTGAGGTAGAAACGAATTCATTAGACCAACAAAACACTATGTGGGATGACCTTAACATAGTAATAGCGAGCGCAAGAAAGACTGCCTTTAAAATAGGATTTAAAACGGCCGTAGAGCTTATGATGGGGGGACTGTAATAATGGACAGGTTGACACGTTCAGAGGCAGCGGATTTTATAGGCTGCAGTAAGTCAAAGCTTTACAGTATGGAAAAAGCAGGATTTTTAAAAGGCACATACTACCAAATAGGACGCAGACGATTTTACATAACCGAAAAGCTTGAAAACTGGATGAAGAACGGCGGAGAAGCCCGCGAAATTGAAGAAAAGATATTATTATTCAAATAAAAACAAAATGGAGTGAAAGAAAATGTATTATAGAACGTGTCCCGACTGCGGCGCACACCTTGACCCATCCGAACAATGCGACTGTAAAAAAGAAAAGCAGCCCCAGGAGAATGAGCACTGCTTTTCTAAGTCAAGTGTTACAAAGTGATGGAATCACTTGTATTAACGAGACTATTATATCACAAAACACATAAGCAGTCAAGTTATTATAAAGGAGAATGAAATGGAATTACATGAAATACTCTCCCGATTAAAGGGAGTAAAACAGAGCGGCGGTCAGTATGTTGCATGTTGTCCGGCACATAATGACAAAAGGGCGAGCCTTGCCGTATCAGAAAAGGATGGAAAGATTTTATTATACTGTCATGCCGGATGCGAGCTTGATGCCATCCTGAAAGGATTAGGAATAGAACGGTCCGCCCTTCGGACCGGTTCGAGAGAAGCTGCAGTCTTTTCTTCCGTTCCGATTGAATATACATATACTGACATTGACGGTAAAGCTATCCTGAAGAAAATCCGCATGCCGAATAAGAAATTTTTTTGGCAGCGTCCGGATGGTAAAGGCAACTGGATAAACGGCAGAGGGAAAACCGTACCCCCTATTTTTAATCAGCATCAAGCCAAGAACAGTAAAACAGTATACATAGTCGAAGGAGAAAAAGACGTTCTCTCGCTGAAAGATTTGGGACAAGCTGCGGTATCTTTTCCTGATGGAGCAAAATCAAAATGGCGCAGCGAGTACGAAAGCTTTTTTAATGGCAAGGATGTTGTTATAATTCAGGACAACGATAATCCCGGCAAAGAATATGCCAGGATGGTTGCAGAAAAGGTCCTTGATATAGCATGCAGTGTTAAAATCATTGATTTGGCTAAAATTTGGGCAGAAATTCCCGAACACGCCGACATATCGGATTACATTGCCAAGTTTGGAAAAGAAGCCTTTACTGGCGTTTTAGGGCTTGTAAAACAGGCAGAACAATTTACACCATCCATTGAAGATATAGCGGATGTTATGAGCAAGCATCAGGGCAAGGCATTAAACGAAAGTATTCTGAAGGATGCGCTGAAGATGTCCGGAATCTCTGTCAGGTACAACATTCTAATGAAGGATGTAGACATATCCGGTATGCCGGCACAATATTCGGCTGCAGATAGTGCAAACACATTGCCAATGTATATGGTGGATTTTTTACACTCTTTTGAGATTAAAGGAGCAAGACGTGAAACAGTTACAGATTACCTTAATATCATAGCAGGGCAAAACAGATACAATCCGATAGAAGAATATCTCAATTTTGGAACATGGGATAAAACGGACAGGCTCCCGGAAGTGTTCCGCATATTAGGTATTACACAGCTACATTATCAGACATATATTAAAAAATGGCTTATTCAATGTGTTGCACTTGGATTAAATGACGAAAACAATCCTGTCGGAGCAGAAGGGGTTCTCGTTCTTCAGGGGGCACAGGGCATTGCTAAAACATCTTTTTTCCGTATATTAACACCCTTCCCCAGATGGTTTGTAGAAGGTGCGGTTATCAATATGACAGATAAGGATTCACGGCTCAATGCTTTGTCCGGATGGATAACAGAATTAGGGGAACTTGATAGCACAGTTAAAAAAGAACAGTCGTCATTAAAGGCATTTATAACGTCATCTGCAGACAAAATAAGGCCACCGTACGCAAGAATAGCGTTATTTTCACCTCGGATTACGTCATTTTGCGGTACGGTTAATCCAAAAAAATACTTGAACGACGAAACAGGAAACAGGCGTTTTTGGACTATTCCGATAGAAAAAATTGACAAGGCTGCATTATTCTCATTGCCTAAAGAATGGGTTCAACAACTTTGGTTTCAGATGTATGAAGCGTACAAGCAGGATAACAACGCATTCAGGCTGACAGATGCGGAAACGAAACAATTACAAGCAGATAATAAAGAGTACGAAATTCCGCTAATTTACGAAGAAAACATAAGGTCGCTGCTCAATTTTTCATTACCTAAAGACCAATGGGAATGGTGGCGAGCTGCAGATATGGCAAAGCTTATTCCCGGTTGTCCTGATGCTCGGTATGTAGGCAGAGCCATGGCGAAGATAGCGGAAGAGCTTTATCCACGCTGTTATAAAAAAACTATGCACGGATATACCCTTTATTTACTGCCAAGGGTGAAACAGGGTGTTTATGGGTGGAACGAAAAATAAAGGCAATCCACCCCCGAAATCCCTTTATTTATCTAATGTTTTTATTATTGGGTGGATTGGGTGGATTAAATATATATAGATATATAAAAAAAGAAAAAAGATATATATAGAATTTATATGTTTATCCACCCCCTAACCCACCCTAACAAAAGAGGAGAATGACGATGATAGGCTATAAGGCGTTAAAGGGCCGAAGTATATATTCAATTTTATTCGGTGAGCTTTCGGTTTTTAGGATAGTGGATATTATTTGCAACAAGACCGGCGAAGATGCTCTGATTGCCGAAGCATATGGCAACCAATGGACAATTACAGATTTTTCTTCCGGTCTGGGCAAGATTTATTTTTTATCAATGAGTTCGGCTCTTAAGGCCTTGAGGGTATTCTGATGGTAGACGAAATCAAAAAAACAACATACAAATTCACAAAGCGCATTGCATCCGGTGAGGAAGCGCACGATGATTATTTAAAATGGTTTGTGTCGTTGCCTGAAGAATACAAAGATTTTGCAAGAGAGGTATATATAATCTTTTCGCAGTTAAGCTTTGGTGTTATTTCTCTTGATGAAGCAAGGACAAAATATGAAACGGCAGCGGCAATGCCTGCGAGCAGGGACAAACAGGAGTGATTGATATGACAGGCGAAGAAGCTAAAAGAGCATATATGCGAAAGTATAATAAAAACCGCCGAGACAAATTAAATGAATACAACAAAGAATGGCGGCGCAAGAACCCGGACAAGGTCAAAGAGTATGAAAAGCGGTATTGGGAACGCAAGGCGCAACTCATGGGCAAGAGCATAACCAATCTTGAAAGGATAAGAAAGATGCCCGCTGCCAAGCTTGCCGAGATAATAATGTGTCCTTATGACGGTGAGCCGGATATAGTTCTCAACAGATGTCCGCAGTATAGAGATTGCGTCAAATGTATTACAGCATGGTTAGAAAGCGAGGAAGAACAATGACAGAAAAAGAAATTAGAAAGGCAGCATATCAGGTGCTTAAATATACAAACGGCAATGTGTGTTATTCTGCACTTTGCAATTACATACAAAGCAAGGGGTTTATCATTGTTGAGCTACACACCGAAGCCGGCAATGATATATTAAAAAAGTTTGGGTGTTATGAACAATATGCAAACGAGAAAGGAATTGCAGTAATACAAAAAGCAGTAAGCTTTGTTATCATAGATTCAAACTTGCCGACAGCTGATAAGCTCCATATCTTATTACACGAAACAGGGCATATTGATTTACATCTTTTAAATAAAAGCACCTTTGCTGATATCTCAGGGGTGGAACGAGAAAGCCAGGCGGAACTATTTGCCTACAGAGTGCAGCATTTCGGTAAAGTACGGTATTGGATATATAAGTTACTCTGCAGATGAAAATATACGTCGTAAAAAGTATGGCAAAATTGAGGCAAAAGTAGGGCAAAAACAGCCGAAAAAAACAACACAATATAGGCACAAAACTAGCACAAAAAACAGCCGAAAAAATTGGGACAAAACTGGTACAAAACTGGTACAAAAAAAGAGTAATAAATAACACTGAACATTCCTTCAGTGTAAAATAAAAAATATTAAAGGAGAATGAAAATGAAAATCAACCACGAACAGACAAAAACAAAAATCAATGAGGTAATCGGGCTTTTAAGGAGCCAGGCACTTTATGCCAAGAACTTCCGCAAGGAAGCTTTAAAGGTAAATCAGGATGAAATGCTTGCTCAAAAGTATAAGAATGATAAGCTTGCCGAGTTAAGAGCGGCATATAATGCCAAGTATGAAGAAACAAAAACAAAGCTTGCTGAAATCCTGGAAGAGATTGCAGAAATCGAACTTGAACAAGAAAAGATACTTGAATTTGATACTCCGGAGTTTTCAAACACTCTTGCGGCCATTAATGCAGCACAGGGCAACCTTCCTGCAGATGTGATAAATGGTATTAAATTAAATTTTGCCGGACAGTATCAGGCATTGATAACTATTAAATCAGCTTTTGACCGTTACGGCATTGATTTGGCGCCATACGGGTATGAAGAATACATAACAAGCGCAGGGTTTGCAATTCAGCCTTTAATATCTGCAGCCAAGAATATTGAACAGGATGAAGTCAGCACAGTTTTAAGTCTAAAGAATTTATTTGATGACATTCTTAAATTCGGCAAAGTAAGAGGTATTGAATTTACACCGGCGGAAGAAACGTTTGGAGAATATGACGAAGAAGATAGAGAACTGATTGCACGTCGTGCGATGGGTCTGTCCTAAATAATAAAAAAAACTCCCATACGTTTTGCTATATGGGAGCGGTTAAGGATAGATTAATCTATGCCTATGCATTAGCACCGTAATTATTATATCATAAGGCGGTGAAAAATGCAAATGACAAATGAAGAGCTTGCCATGGAGATTGGCAGCGGCCGTTCAGAGTGCGTGCCGGAACTATACAAGCAATGTTATAAGCTGATAAAGATTAAAGTATGGCAGTATTATAATCAATATTCCTCAAGGTGTGCTGAATGCGGTATTGAATATGATGACCTTCTAAATGAAAGCTATTTCATTATTGAAACTGCCGCAAAAGCATATTGTCAAAGTGATAAGCAATACAAATTTACTACATTTTTAAGCTATCCCATGCGAACTACATACAATAAGCTTTTAGGGTTTAGAACGGTCGGCGGCAAAAACGAGCTTCTGAACCGTAACGTCTTGAGCCTTGATGCGCCGCTTCCAGGAACGGATGATTTAACCTATGCAGATAGTGTTGAAGATATTGGTGCAATTGAAAGCTTTGAGGAAGCCGAAAAACAAGCCGATTTTGAGGTTCTGCACGAAGAGATAGGAAAGTTATCAGACAGAGAACAGGACGTCATTAAACGGCATTATTTTGAAAACGAGAGCCTATTGAGTATATCAAAATCAATTGGTATTTCAAATAGTGCTATCCATCAGAACAATGCAAATGCCTTGCGGAAGCTGCGGAAGAATAAGAACGTGCGAAATTGCTTTAGTGAGTATTACGAAGCTTTGCCATACCGTCATGTTACATTAAGCCAATATAATCATACCTGGATGAGCGCAACGGAATTGGCAGCATTCAAAAGAATGCAGGAGCAGGACTTGTCAAAACTTGATACTTAAGTATAAAATAACGAGAAAATTATAAATACAAAGGAGATTAAAAAATGAAAGATAAAATATTATCAATATTAAAAACCTATGCGGATTTTTACAACACTTCAACTGCAGATATGGAAAAAAATCGAACAGACATACATAAGCGTTATTCAACTGATTTTGCCGAGACTGAAGATAAAAAATTGACGGAAGAATACAATGAACAAATTAAAGCGGCTCGTGAATCGGCACTGAAAAACATCGAAACAGAAATCAGCAATATTAAAAAAACACTTTCGGACCGTGCTGCTGAAAATATTCCGGAAGGGTTTGCGGAAGAATACCGTCTGCTAAAAGATGTTTCTATGGACGAAAACGAATTTAAGGCTTTTGCTGAAAAATATAAAAACAATTACTCGGCCGCTAAACTTCTTAACAATCTTGCTGAACAAAACAAGCTTCACTGTAAAGTAATTACCCTTACCGACAAAATAGAGGCACTTGACGGAATTACAGACAAGTGTATCAAGTTTATAGAAACCTACAAAGGTATTAACACATCATACGAAAATGAAAATCTGCTTAGAGGCAATATAATTCCGTCCTGTTTTGAATATACGGAATCAAACATTGTCGAATTGTGAGAAAATGAAAGATTATGACACCGAAGAAAGAAGGGACTTATTTGAATAAACCCGAAAACAAAACAGAAGATGAAAAAATATTACAATTCTATGAGTTGTTTCTGCACCACCTATTAGCGGCCGTTAAACAGGCATTAGGCGAGAATGAGAAACAGAAAATTGTTGATATACTTGAAAGAGCAAGCGACAAATTAAGGAGTGAGGAACCATAACAGATAGACAGAAACGATTCTGTGAGGAATACTTGACCGAGTTAAACGCAACACAAGCGGCAATTCGTGCCGGGTATTCGGAAAAGTATGCACACACAAACGCTAATAAATTACTACAAAATACTACAATTCAAAAATACATTGCTGACCTGCAGGCAGACTTGCGTGAAAAAACCAAAATCACACAAAAGCAATTGATTTCGGAGCTAACAACAATAGGCTTTGCCGATGTAGATACTCAAAACATAAAGGCAGCGGATAAAATAAAAGCTCTTATAGCCATTGCTGAAATGCTTGGTCTTGATAAACCGAAAGAAGATGATGACGGCGGTCTTGTCCGAGAACTGCTTGAAGAATATGGCAAAGTGTAAACATCATAAATATTTAGTCTCTCCTCTCCCCCTGTTCGGAACATTACCGGCAGGGGGTTATTTGTAGTTTGCGAAACCTTGCGACTAAAAAAGGAGCGCTGCAGATATATTTTAAAACATCATTGTTGCCAAACTGTTGCCAATTATATTACTTTTTTCTTCCTCTACTTAATTTTGATTTTCTTTAGAAAGTCGCAAAAACCGCTTTATAAAAGGGTTTAAGGAATTTTAAGAAAAAAAGAAAGACGGTTAAAAAAACCGCCTTTTTGGTGTCCCGGACAGGAGTCGAACCCGCATCAACAGAACCGGAATCTGTCGTTTTATCCATTAGACTACCGGGACATAGGTTTATTCAAATTCATACATTATCATTGAAAGTACCGCAAGAGGTGCTGTTTCCGTACGTAAGATTCTTTCGCCAAGTGTTACGGTCGGGAACCCCGCTGCTCTTATTTTTTCTATTTCTTCAGGCGCAATTCCTCCCTCGGGCCCGATGAAAAAGCCTATTGTCTTTGCATCTTTGTGATTCTTAAGTTCACTTTTAATTGTATTATCGGTTTCTTCTTCGTATGCTGCAAATGAAAAATCGTGAGATTTCATCATTTCTACAGCCTCGGCAAAGCTTACGGGTTTTTTCACTTCAGGGATTATTCCCCTGCCCGACTGTTTTGCCGCCGACATTGAAATTTTGTTCCAGCGGTCTGTTTTTGCATCCGCTTTTTTAGGTTCTATTTTAGAAACGCAGCGCCCGGTTTCAACTGGAACAATTTCGCATACACCGAGTTCCACTGCTTTTTGAATTATAAGCTCCATTTTATCGGATTTCGGCAGTCCCTGATAAAGCGTTACTTTAACGCCAGCTTCTGCTGTAGAGGCAAACTTTTCAAGGATTTTTGCAGATATGGTTTTGCCCGAAATTTCCGAAATTTCGCATACGCAGTCATTGCCGCATCCATCGCATACGGCAATTTTTTCGCCGGGTTTAAGACGAAGCACGTCTATTATATGATGCGCCTCATCACCCGATATTAAAACTTCGTTTCCCGCTATATCCGCAAAAAATCTTCTCATAAGTTACCCCTTATTACAAACTATTGCAACCCAGTCGCCTTCTGTTTTTATTTCAAGAATGTTAAATCCGTTTTCGATAAGCGCCGCTTTTACATCATCAAGGCGGGTGTTTATAATACCCGATGTGATGTAAAGACCGCCGTCTTTAAGAAACTGCGCGGCTGTGCCCGAAAGCTTTACAATTGCATCTGCGATTATATTTGCAACCACAATATCGTATGTGCCGGTTACATCTTTCGTTAAATCGCCGCAGAGAATATTTATTCTATCTTCAACGCCGTTTATCTGTGCGTTTTCCTTTGCAACCTTAACTGCAACGGGGTCAATATCAACCGCTGTTATTTTGTTGCAACCGAGTTTTACTGCTCCGATTGAAAGTATACCGCTGCCGGTACCTATATCAAGTACATCGTCCGACGGTTTTATGTTCTGTTCAAGAAGCTCAAGACACATTCTTGTAGTTTCGTGTGTACCTGTACCAAACGCCATTCCGGGATCAAGCTCAATAACAACATCACGTTCGTTATCTATCTCTTCCCAGAGCGGTTTAATGATAATTCTTTTACCTACCTTAACCGGTTTATAGTATTTCTTCCAGCTGTTTTCCCAGTCTTCTTCGTTTACCACATTAGCAGATACAGAAAATTCACCGAAATCAACCATATCCTCAGCACGTTTTACGCCTTCAGCTATTGCCATAAGCACTTCTTCAATATTGACATCAGGTGAATAATACGCTTTTACTATGGCATTGTCCATTATATATTTTTCACGTACATCGTCATCAAGAACGTCCCAACGGTCGGTATATCTATTTGCTTCGTCAAGAAGGCTTGAATCTTCAATATTTACACCGCCTACGCCGGTTTCGTACAGTATTCCGCACACTGCATCAACCGCTTCAGGGAGTGTTGTAATTGTAATTTCTGTCCAGTTCATTATTTGTCACCGCCCATAAATCCTTTGAATTTATCGCCGAATTTTTTCTTTTTATTATACTGTTTATCGTCTGTTGTTTCCGCAAATTTTTCAAGAATTTCTTTTTGTTCGCCGGTAAGGTTTTTCGGCACTTCCACAACAACAGTTACGTACTGGTCGCCCATACGTTTGCTGTAGAGTTCAGGAATACCTTTGCCTTTTAAAGTAAAGGTTGTATTCGGCTGTGTTCCTTCCGGAACTGTCATTTCAACATTGCCGTGGAGTGTGGGAACAACAACCTTTGCACCAAGTGCCGCCTGAACAAATGTTATCGGAATATTGCAAAGCACAGATGTTCCCCTTCTTTCAAACAGCTGATGCGGACGGATATGCACATTTACATATAAATCTCCGTTTGCGCCGCCACGGAAGCCAACGCTGCCTGCGCCTTCAACGGGGATTGTCTGTCCTTCGTTTATACCTGCGGGAATATGAACTTTTTTAGTGATTTTTCTTCTTACTTTACCTTTGCCGTCACATTTTGAGCACGGGCTTTTGATTACTTTACCCGTGCCGTTACAAGCATTACACGGGCTGTTTGTCTGGAACTGACCGAAAGGTGTGGACTGCACTCTACGAACCTGACCGCTACCACCGCAGGCACTACATGTTTCGGGACTTGTGCCCGGTTTTGCACCACTGCCTTTACAGTCGGGACAGTCTTCAACTCTTGAATAGGTAATTTCTTTTTCCACGCCAAAAGCTGCTTCTTCAAATGAAATAACCTCATCAACTTCAATATCTCTGCCGCGCTGCGGTGCATTAGATGAGCGTCTTCTTCCGCCACCGCCACCGAAAAAGCTGCCGAAAATATCGCCAAGGTCTTCAAATCCGCCGAAACCGCCCATTCCGCCAAAGCCGCCTGCTCCGCCGAAACCGCCGGCACCGTTTACACCTTCATGACCGAACTGGTCATAGTTACGACGTTTGGTATCATCACTGAGTACTTCATAAGCTTCGCTTACTTCTTTGAACTTTTCTTCAGCTTCTTTATTATTGGGATTTAAGTCGGGATGGTACTGTTTTGCCAGTTTTCTGTATGCTTTTTTTATTTCATCAGCCGATGCTGTTTTACTAACACCGAGCGATTCATAATAATCTCGTTTCAAGTTTATTCCCCCACCAAAAACAAATGTTTAGACATAGGAAATACTAAAGCACGAAAAAATGCTTTAGTATTTTCCCCCATTTAAATTATATTTCTTTAAAATCTGCGTCCTGAGCATCGCCGCCCGGAGCTGCGCCGTCTGCGCTATCCGCGCCCGGCGCTCCCTGCGGAGCCTGCTGCTGATACATTTTTGCAGAAAGCTCGTGGAATTTCTGTGTTAATTTTTCTGTTGCAGCTTTGATTGCTTCTGTATCTGTACCTTCAAGAGCTTTCTTAACTTCTGCAACTTCAGCTTCAATTGCCGCTTTATCTTCTGCCGGAAGTCCTTCTCCGTTTTCTTTCAGAACTTTTTCTGTCTGGTATACGAGAGAATCGGCATTGTTTCTTACGTCAATTTCTTCTTTACGTTTTTTATCTTCTTCAGCATACTGTTCAGCTTCTTTTACAGCTTTGTCGATTTCATCATCGCTGAGGTTAGTGCTTGCTGTAATTGTGATTTTCTGTTCAGCTCCTGTGCCCATATCTTTTGCAGATACGTTTACGATACCGTTTGCGTCAATATCGAATGTAACTTCAATTTGCGGAACCCCTCTCGGTGCCGGAGGAATACCTGAAAGCTGGAAGCGGCCGAGAGTTTTGTTATATGCAGCCATTTCACGTTCACCCTGCAGGATGTGGATATCAACCGCCGGCTGATTATCTGCTGCTGTGGAGAAAATCTGGCTTTTCTTTGTTGGGATTGTTGTATTTCTTTCGATAAGTTTTGTGAATACACCGCCAAGTGTTTCAAGACCGAGTGAAAGCGGAGTTACGTCAAGAAGAACGAGGTCCTGAACATCCCCTGCAAGCACACCACCCTGAATTGCCGCACCAAGTGCAACACATTCGTCAGGGTTGATTCCTTTATGCGGTTCTTTACCGATAAGTTTTTTAACGGCTTCCTGAACTGCAGGAATACGTGTTGAACCACCAACAAGCATTACTTTGTCAACCTGAGATGCGGAAAGTCCTGCATCTGCAAGTGCTTTTCTTGCAGGTTCCATTGTTGCTTCAACAAGGTCATCTGTAAGTTCATCAAATTTAGCTTTTGTAAGTGTCATATCAAGGTGTTTTGCACCTGTTGCATCCGCTGTGATGTACGGAAGGTTGATGTTTGTGGAAGCTACACCGGAAAGCTCGATTTTAGCTTTTTCAGCTGCTTCTTTAAGTCTCTGCATTGCGCTTTTGTCTGCTCTGAGGTCAATTCCTTCGAGTTTTTTGAATTCGTCTGCAAGCCAGCCGATAATTCTTTCGTCGAAGTCGTCACCGCCGAGTTTGTTGTTACCGCTTGTTGCAAGAACTTCGAAAATACCGTCGCCGATTTCAAGAATTGATACGTCGAATGTACCGCCGCCAAGGTCATATACCATGATTTTCTGGTCGCCGTCTTTATCCATACCGTATGCAAGCGCTGCGGCTGTAGGTTCGTTTATAATACGAAGAACTTCAAGACCTGCAATTTTACCTGCGTCTTTTGTTGCCTGACGCTGGCTGTCACTGAAATATGCAGGAACTGTGATTACTGCCTGAGATACGCTTTCGCCGAGATAGCTTTCTGCATCAGCTTTAAGCTTCTGAAGAATCATTGCGGAAATTTCCTGTGGTGAATATGATTTATCGTCGATAGTTACTTTTCTGTCAGTTCCCATATCCCTTTTAATTGAAAGGATTGTTCTGTCGGGGTTTGCAACTGCCTGTCTTTTAGCAACCTGACCGATAAGTCTTTCGTTTGATTTTGTGAATGCTACAACGGAAGGTGTTGTTCTTGCTCCTTCCGGATTAGGAATTACTACTGCTTCGCCGCCTTCCATAACTGCTACGCAGGAGTTTGTTGTACCAAGGTCAATACCTATGATTTTGCCCATAATCTTCTACCTCCAAATTTAGTTAGCCACTTTGACTATGCTGTGGCGGATTACTTTATCATTATATTTATATCCGGTTTCGAACTCTTCCACGATAACGCTTTCTGCACACGAATCGTCTTCAATGTGCATTACCGCTTCGTGAAGGTTCGGGTCAAAGGTTTCACCAAGTGCCGGAATTTTTTCAACACCAAGTTTTGCAAAAATATCTCCTACCTGTTTTGCCATAAGCTCTACGCCTTGTTTTACGCCATCGTCCGCACCTTCAAGTGCCGCTACCGCACGGGTTATGTTATCCATAACCGGCAAAAACTCTTTTATGATATCTGCTTTTGAATTTTCAGCTATCTGCGTTCTTTCTTTAATTGTACGCTTTTTATAGTTGTCAAATTCTGCCGCAAGACGAAGATATTTTTCCATAGCTTCATTTGTTTCGTTTGTTTCTTCTGCCACAGGTTCTTCGCTTACGGTTTCTTCCTGCTGAAGAACTTCTTCTTCAGCGGCTTTTTTCTTACTCATCCTCATCGGTCCTTTCCGATATTATATTATCAAGCTCATTTTTAAGATATTCCATCATTGAAATGGCTTTTGAATAATTCATTCTTCTCGGTCCTACAAGACCTATGCTTCCGCTTCTGCCGCCAAGGTTGTAGCTGCACATTATGATACTGCAGTCCTTGAACTCGTCAAGCGGATTTTCGTTTCCTATAATAACTTCAATTTCATTTTCTCGTTTGGGACTCTGAAGAAGCATATTAAGGCTTTTCTTATCATTAATATATTCAAGAATCCGTTTTGCTTTATTTACATCCGAATATTCGGGGAAAGAAAGCATATTGATACTGCCGTCAACAATGATTTCCTGCTTTTCAATTTCCGCCGCAGATTTAAGCATAAACTCAAACACATCATCAATTTCCGCAAATCCTCTGAATCTTGCGCCTGCTTCGGCAAGCTTTTCGGGAGTGATGTCTGACACGGTCATTCCTGCAAAACAGCTGTTTAAAACTGCCGTGATTTCCGATGCACGTACGCCGTCAATCTCCTTATGGGTTACGATAAGCTGATTTTTAACGCCGCCGTCGTTTGTAATCATCATAGCAAGAATTCTGCGCGCGTCAATCGGCATTACCTGAAGACTCTGGATTTTTATGTTGCTTGCACGTTTTGATGTTGCAACCGCCGTATAATTTGTCATCTGCGAAAGAATTGACGAAATTTCCGACATTATGGAATTTGCCTCACGCATTTTATGTTTGAATGCTTCCTGCATCTGCAGCATTTCTTTAATTGTAAGTCTGTAGCGTTCAAGACCGCTGTCTACAAAAACCCTGTATCCCAGATCCGACGGAATTCTGCCCGCAGAGGTGTGCGGCTGTTCAAGATAGCCCATTTCCTCAAGGTCTGCCATTTCGTTACGGATTGTTGCAGGACTTAAGTCGCTTATATGATTTTTGCATATTGTGCGGGAGCCTACCGGCTCCGCCGTTTCAATATAATCATGTATAATTGCCTGTAATATTTTGCGTTTACGGTCACTCAACTGCATAATATCACCATCCTTGCAATTGTTATTAGCACTCATTTATCTTTAGTGCTAACAACTTATATAACAATACCACTTTTTTACTCCTTTGTCAATAGGTTATTGAGAAAAAGTTGGAATAAAAAAAGCACCCTGCAAAAATGCAGGGTGGTCATTCTATGTATTTACATTCACCAGTCTTTAAATTTACTTCAAACTTAAATTCTTCTTTTGCTTTTTTTGTTTCATCAATTACTATATTACCCTCGCTATCAAAGATAGAATCATCATTACCGTCCGACAATGAAATTGATATTTGAGCAACTGTCCCGTTTACACTCCAACAAGGATATAAGTTATTTTTGTTTTTTAAAACATAATCTTTTCCTTTGATATCAATGAGTTTTCGCAATGCAGCCTTATGCATTTCTATTTCACTTAACACTTTTTTCGACTCCTTAACCAGACCACTTGGTCAATCCACCATTCTCTTCATTAAATGAATTGACAGCTGCGCTGTCATGAATTGGCTGTGCCATGAATTGTTGCGGGGCAACATGAATTGAATTGCCTTTACAATGCACGAAGTGCAATTCATTCGCCGCAAGGCGAAATTCATGAAATTGCAAATTTCAATTCATGCCGAAGGCAATTCATTGATTTCATCAAAGATGAAATCCTTATATTACATTCGTTCGGAAAACCCCGATTACTTTTCCTTCTATTATAACATTATCGGAATAGATGGGGTCCATATAGTCGTTTTCGGGCTGGAGGCGGATTACGTTTCCTTCATTATAATAACGTTTAACGGTTGCCTCTTCATCAATTCTCGCAACAATTATTTCCCCTGCTTTGGCGGTGGACTGTTTTTTTACAATCACATAATCGCCGTTTAAGATGCCGGCATTTATCATACTGTCGCCTTTTACTTTAAGCATAAACACTTCGCCGCCACGCGCAAAATATGCCGGGAGCGGAAACGCATCGGTTATGTTTTCTTCCGCGGTTATGGGAAGTCCTGCGGCAACACTTCCGACAACGGGCACATCAATATGCTCGGTTGAAATGTCGGGCATATCGGCAAAAGGACTAGGCTTTTCTTCCTTTAAATTAATAGTTCTTGTTTTTTCGGCTGCCATTACAAGCCTGCCCTCTTCCTCAAGGCGTTTAATATACCCATGAATTGTTGAGGATGAGCTGAAGCCTACAGCGCTACCTATTTCACGAACAGAGGGTGAATACCCATGTTCATTCATAAATTCTTTTATAAAATTAAGTATTTCTTCTTCTATGCCTTCACGTTTTTTTCTTGCCACGGTAACACTTCCTTTACCTTTATTTATTTATATTATAACACACAATTTTGCCATTGTCAAACATATGTTTGAAAATTTTTTCGAAAACATATTGACAAAGAACAAATGTTCTGTTATACTATAATCAAACAAACGTTCTTATTTGTTTGGAAGGAGAGATTTATATGAAAAGAATTACAATTAACCCGTTTAAATTATTCAGAAGTGTTATTTGTCTTACAATGCTTGTACTTACAATTATATATGCAGGAAACTTTATTACCGGCGGAGTTCAGGCTTCTTCGGATGAGGTTGAATATGTTACTGTTGTTGTCCGCTCAGGCGATACACTTTGGAGCATTGCAAAAAATAATACAAAAGGTGATGTAAGAGATAAGGTAGATGAGATTATTTCTTTCAATAATCTTGACTCTTCACGCGTAGAACTTCACCAGAGAATTAAGGTTCCTGTTGAAAGATAAACAATCCTCTTGAAAAAATACTGTTTTTATGATATAATGTCAAAAACAGTATTTTTTTGTTTGAAAGGTGTTGTGTGTATTATGAACAGAATAAACAAACACAATTATTATCTTGATATTGCGGAAACCGTTCTTGAAAGAAGTACTTGTCTTCGCAAGGCGTATGGCGCAATTGTTGTTAAAAATGATGAGATTATTTCAACGGGATACAACGGTGCTCCCCGCGGACGTGCAAACTGCTGCGAACTTCAGGTTTGCATGAGAGAAAAGCTTAACATCCCCCGCGGCGAACGTTACGAGCTTTGCCGTTCCGTTCACGCAGAGGCAAACGCCATTATAAGTGCATCAAGACGTGACCTTCTTGATTCCGTTATTTATCTTGTTGGTAAAGAAATTTCCACAGGCGAATATGTAAGCGGTGCTTCATCCTGTTCTATGTGCAAACGTCTTGTTATAAACGCAGGCATAAAACAGGTTATTATCCGCGACGATAAGGAAAACTTCCGTATTGTTGATGTTGAAGACTGGATTACAAACGACGACTCCCTTAATGAAGAGGGCGGCTATTAAGCCGCCTTTATTTGTATATTTTCTACAATAAATCCAAATTTTATTGACATTATGAATAATTTGATATATAATCAAAGTATGACAAATTTTTAACAACCTTTTGGTTGTGTGTGTGAAAGGACAATGAATTATGAATTTTGAAATTATGCATCCGGCTGACCAGATTGTAACAATTATGGAGCGTATTTACGCTTGCGGAATGACAACCACTTCCGGCGGTAACCTTTCTGTTATTGACGAAAACGGCGATATATGGATTACACCGGGCAGTGTTGACAAAGGCTCTCTTACACGTGAGGATATTGTGCGCGTTACTCCATCGGGCGAAATTATTGGTAAACATAATCCGTCCTGTGAGCTTCCGTTCCATTCACTTCTTTATAAAACACGTCCCGACATTAAAGCAATACTGCACGCGCATCCCCCGGCTCTTGTTTCTTACAGTATTGTACGCAAAGTTCCGAACAGCAAAATTCTTTCAAATATTTCTTCCGTATGCGGAAAAATCGGAGTTGCCGGCTACGACATTCCCGGTAGCATAAAACTTGGCGAAAATATTGCAAAAGTTTTCTCGGATCCTGAAATCAATACGGTTATGATGGATAACCACGGAGTTGTTGTAGGTCATTCTTCCCTTTTCAGAGCATTTATGGGTTTTGAAACTTTTGAATACTGTGCAAGACTTGAAATTAACTCAAGAATTGTAGGTACACCGCGTGTCCTTTCCGATAAAAACATTGAAGCTTATGAAACAAAGGTACATCCTATCACAGAAGAATTTGTTCCCGAATACTATTCAAGTGATGAAAAAGCTATCCGCCGTGATATGGTTAAGCTTATTAGACGTGCATACACACAGCGTCTTTTCTCCAGCACACAGGGTACTTTCTCACAGAGAATTGATGATAATTCTTTTGTTATTACACCTTATAACAAAGACCGATTCTATCTTGAACCGGAAGATCTTGTTACAATCCGCGACGGCAAAAAAGAAGCAGGTAAATTCCCAAGCCGTTCTGCACTTTTACATAAATATGTTTATGAAAAACATCCGGAAATCAATTCCGTTATCATTGCATATCCGCATAACGTAATGGCTTTTGCGGCAACAGATACGGAATTTGATTCAAGAACAATTCCGGAATCATACATCCAGCTTCGTAACGTAGCTAAAATTCCGTTTGGCAGCAGTTTTATGCAGCCCGAAATGACAGCTGATATATTAAGCCCGTCAACACCGGTTGCGCTTGTTGAAAACGACTGTCTTATTGCAACAGGCGCATCGCTTATCAATGCGTTTGACCGTCTTGAAGTTGCTGAATATACCGCAATGGCCATTATAACTTCAAAACAGCTTGGCGAAATTGTCAAAATCAACGACGAGCAGGTTGAAGAAATCAACGTGACATTCAACCTTCAGTAATTTTTTGTAAAAATAAATATAAAACACACCTTTTACGTCATATAATGTATTATTATATTGTGAGAGGTGTGTTTTGTTTTGTTTGAAACATTATGGGGTATTCTTACCATTATTGCAGCCAACGTATGGTTTTTTGCAGGATATATGGGAAAAGGAAACAGTTTTAAAAAACCGCTTTCCGCCGCCGATGAAAAGATGTATCTTGACAAGATGAAAAGCGGTGATACAAACGCAAAAAACATTCTTATTGAACGCAATATGCGGCTTGTTGCGCATATTGTAAAAAAGTATTCTGCCTGCGGGTATGAAAACGATGACCTTATTTCCATAGGTACGATAGGGCTTATAAAAGGGGTTACAAGTTTCAATGCCGAAAAAGGAAGTAAGCTTGCCACATATCTGGCAAAATGTATTGAAAACGAAATTCTTATGCACATACGAAGAAACAAAAAATTTCAGAACGAAGTTTCAATGAACGATACCATCGGCTCGGACCGTGACGGAAACGAAATTACCCTGATGGATATTCTTGTTGATGAGGACGGTAACGTTTATGACAAGGTTGCTCTTTCCTCGCAGATTGATGAGCTTCATAGCAGTATGAAAAATGCTCTTGATGAACGCGAGTTTTACATACTTACAAAACGGTTTGGTATTGGCGGTTGTCCTACTAAAACTCAAAACGATATTGCCGACGAACTTGGTATTTCAAGGTCGTATGTATCCCGTATTGAAAAAAAAGCTATAAAAAAGCTTCGGGCACATATGTAGATTATTGACACAAAATGCTAAATATGATATACTTTCAAGGGGTTTTGCGTGCTGCAAATCCCCTTGAATATGTTTTTTGAGGTGTCATATGAAAAAAATATACTTTTTAAGTTTAACTGTGTTTATAATCGGGCTTTTTTGTGGATGCACAAACACTCCTACACCAGACAGTGTGTGCACACTTGTTTTTGATTGTAGCAGCGTATTTTCTGCTGAGGTACAAAATACCGAAAAGCTTGAAATAATCCCTGAAGACGGTATTATATATAAAACTGAAACTGCCGGATTTTCCGCAGGAGAAAGTGTGTTTGACATATTAAAACGCGAGCTTACATTAAACAAAATACATTTCGAGTTCAATCAAAATCCTGTTTATCTGCAGGCGATCGGCAACATATATGAAAGAGATTTCGGCGATATGTCGGGCTGGGTATATACCGTTAACGGCGAGTCTCCCGTAGTAGGATGTGATTCTTATTTTCCTGAAAACGGCGATGTAATTTGTTTTGAATATATTACATCGTGGGAATAATTGTATAAAACTATTGATATTTGATATAAAAAGATATATAATTATATTTAAATATGAAGAAAGGATTCTGTTATGGGATTTTTTAATAAAATAAAACAAGGACTTACAAAAACTAAAGCAGCTTTTACCGAGCGTGTTGATGCTGTTTTTGCCAGTTTCCGCAAGGTTGACGAAGAGCTTATGGAAGAGCTTGAAGAAGCTCTTATCAGCGCCGATGTGGGCGTTTCTACCTCACTTGAAATAATCGACAGGTTGCGCGATGCGGCAAAATTAAAAAATATTTCCGATTCGGAACTTCTTAAGGACGAGCTTAAAGATATAATTATAGAAATGCTGAAAAAAAGCGAAGATGCGGTCAGCACAGACGGAATGCAGATTATTTTTGTGATCGGCGTTAACGGAGTTGGGAAAACCACTTCAATCGGTAAGCTGGCATACAAATTCAAATCCGAAGGTAAAAATGTGCTGCTTGCGGCAGCGGATACTTTCCGTGCGGGTGCAATTGACCAGCTTCAGGTATGGGCAGACAGGTGCGATGTTCCACTGATAAAGCAAAACGAAGGTTCTGACCCTGCTGCAGTTGTGTATGATGCTCTTTCAGCAGCAGCAATCAGAAAACCCGATGTGCTTATTGTGGATACGGCAGGCAGACTTCATAATAAGAAAAATCTTATGGAAGAGCTAAAGAAAATGCTTCGCATTGCCGAAAAACAGGCACCGGGCGCTATCTGTGATGTTTATCTTGTGCTTGACGCTTCAACCGGACAGAACGCTCTTTCCCAGTCAAAGCTGTTTGGCGAGGTTGGTGAAATTACCGGTATTATCCTTACAAAACTTGACGGAACTGCAAAGGGCGGCGTAATTATTGCCATTTCAAATGAGCAGAATATTCCGGTTAAATATATCGGACTTGGGGAGTCTATTGACAGTATACAGGATTTTTCTGCAGACGAATTTGCAAATGCACTTTTTGATAAGACGGAGGAATAAAAAATGGGAAACAAACAGAAGATTAAAATTAAACATAAAGGCTGGTGGATAGCAGCCCTTATTGCCGTTTTTCTTGTTGTTATCGGGTATGGAGCAGCAACTGTTTATCTGAACTATATCAACATAAAAGAAATTGGCGAGCAGTATCTTTCAATTTATATCAAAAATGTTCAGGCTGATATTATCCTGAAATCAGGATGTTTTGTGCTTGCTTTTATTCTTTTTATGATTTCCGATTTGATTATCAAAAAGAATCTGCTTAAATGGGAGCCGACAGCTACATATTTAACATCCCCTCTCGGATTCTGGGGAATGCCGGCGCTTCTTGCACTTATTGCAATTTGCTTTACTCCGTATAATATGGCAGGATCTGCGCTTGTTGCATCAAACCCAAGCTGGTTCTCCGTTCTTGACCCGATTTTCTTTAAAGACGTTGGATATTATGTGTTCCAGCGCCCGCTTTTCATAAATGCTACCATTTGGGGAATTGTCCTTCTTTCCTTTGTTTTTGCATATTCCGTTTTTGTATATTTCCTGTATTATGTAAGAAACGGTGGCGGCGGATTTTCTAAAATCCTTAAACAACAGCGTATTGTAGTGCATCTTACAATTTGTGTTCTTGCAATATTTGCACTTACTACCGTTGCATTCTCTTTTGCAGCTGAAGAACTTTTATTTACCCAATCAGGAGATACTACCGGCGGTAAATATACAGATATGACAGTATGGCTTAATTACTACAAACTGTCCCCTATTTTCCTTTTTGCTATAATTGTTGCGGCAATTATTTTTATTGTAAAGAAAAAACCGAAACACCTTATCGGAAGCGTTCTTGCATATCCGGCTATATGGGTTGTTGCGGTTATCTGCGCCGTTGTGGTTCAGAACTTTGTTGTTCGTCCTAACGAAGCTTCCATTGAAAGACCGTACATAAAAAACAATATCCAGTATACAAATATGGCGTATAACCTTGACGATATTACTGAAATTGAGTATCCCGTTTCCGGTGTTGTTACTCCGGCGGCTGTTTCGCAGAATGAAAGCGACATTGCAAATATCCGTATTGCTGATATTGACGCTACACTTCAGGCATTCAATCAGCTTCAGAGTTTCCGCACATTCTACACATTCAGCGATATTGATACTCTTCCCTATACTGACGAAAACGGCAACAGAAAAACTGCTCTTGTTTCCGTACGTGAACTCAACACTGAAAACATCCCGAAAGATGATTCTGATTATGTAAGCCGTACAATGAGATACACTCACGGATATGGCGTTACAGCAAGCTCTGCAAGTAAATTTACAGCCGACGGGAAACCCGAGTTTTTGATTGAGAATATGGACGGAACATCTAAATTCCCTACCGAAATCAAGCAAAACCGCATCTATTTCGGCGAGCTTGCCGATGATGACAGTTACGTTATTGTAAACACTCTCCAGAACGAGCTTGACTATTACAATTCCAAAGACGAACAGGAGTTTTCATACGACGGATATGCAGGTGTTCAGCTTAATCCGTTTACACGAATTTTGTATGCCACAAAATTCGCTGACATAAATATTGCCATTTCAGGTTATATTACAAACGACAGTAAAATCCTTACTAACCGCAACATCATTGACCGTGCCGAGCTTGCTCTTCCGTTCCTTAAATTTGACGAAGATGCACATATTGCAATTACAGAAGACGGACGCCTTGTATGGGTTATTGACGGATATACCACTACAAATAACTATCCGTATTCACAGCGTGATTATACGCTTGATGAGGATTTTGGTACAAACTATGTAAGAAACTGTGTTAAAGTTATTGTTGATGCTTATAACGGAACAGTTACTGCTTATGTAATTGACTGGAGCGACCCGATTATACAGACATATAACAAAACATATCCGGGAGTATTCTCTTCCGAAGCTCTTCCTAATGATATTGCATCGCAGATTACATACCCCGAAACACTTTTTGAAATGCAGGCAAATATTTACAAAAAGTATCACAATACAAATCCATCCACATTCTATTCTAACTCGGATCTTTGGGAAATTTCCAAAGAAAAACGCGGTACTTCGGGCGATGTAAAATCAATAAGACCTTATTACAATTTTGCTAAAATATACAATAACACAAGTGAGCTTGTACTTATGCAGCCGTTTACTGCAGTTGCAAAAGATAATATGACTGCATGGGTTGCAGCTTCCTGTGATATTAACAATTACGGAAAAATGACATCCTATATTTTCCCGCAGAGTAAACACGTTTACGGAAGTCTGCAGATTGAAAATAAGATTGATACAAATTCCGATGTATCTGCTCTTCTGTCAACTCTTAAGACAGACAGCACAAATGCTCTTCGCGGAAATATGCTGGTTGTGCCTATAATGGATACTGTTGTTTATATTAAACCGATATACACAACATCTACAAATACCGCTTCCGTGCCGGAGCTTCAGAAGATTGTTCTGGTTTGCGGTGATAATATCATCATTGAAAATTCAGTTAAAGATGCATTCTCCAAACTTGCAAAAACAATGCCGTCCGCAGGATATGACACTCCTCAGCTTACTTTGCCTGAATCTCCTGAAACAGACAACGAGCTTATTCTTTCTGCGATTGAAACATATAAAGAAGCTACTCAGTTCCAGAGTGAGGGCGACTGGATTAACTACGGACGCAGCATGAAACAGTTTGATGATATAATGAAAAAACTTGAATCTAAATTTATTGATTCTTCTATTGAAACGGGAGCTTCCAGCCTCTCGGAATAAGGAGGCATATGAAAAAGCATTTTCTGTATGAAACATTATGTATAATTGCAGGTGCTACGGTGTTGGCGTTAAGCGTTGTATGGTTTGCAGACCCTGCCGGACTTGTAACCGGCGGCGTTACCGGACTTTCAATTGTTATAAAAACCCTGTCACTGCAAATACTCGGATTTGAAATACCGTTGTTTCTGACCAACCTTGTAATAAATATTCCGTTATTTATTATTTCCTACATTCAAAACGGAATAAAGTTTATATATAAATCTCTTATAGGAATGCTCTGGCTTACGATTGCACTTTGGTTTTGCGAGTTTCTGCCGAATCCATTATACGTTGGCGAGGATTTACTTCTCACAGCACTACTGTCCGGTATTTTTGCCGGAGTTGCAATAGGACTTGTACTGAAAGTGAATGCCACAACAGGCGGCTCGGATATGCTGGCTTCCATTATCAAAAAGAAGATGCCTCATGCAAATATTACAGGCATGATTTTTGTAATTGATGCTGTAATTATCCTGCTTGGACTTTTTGTGTATGGACCGGTTAAAACAATATATGCCGCAATTGCAGTTTTTGTTGCATCCATTATTGCGAATACTGTTATTGAAGGACTTCATTTTTCAAAAACCGTGTTTATTATTTCGGCTAAAAGCGAGGAAATTGCAAAAAGTGTAATGTCTGAAATGGACCGTGGCGTTACTGCTATTAACGCAACCGGAATGTATACCGGAGAGGATAAAAAACTTCTGTTTGTGGTTGTTTCCGCAAAAGAAGTTCACAAACTTAAAACACTTGTAAAAGAAATTGATAAAACCGCTTTTGTTGCCATTTCCGAAACGAAGGAAGTTTTAGGAGAAGGATTTGAAATTTAACTATAAAAAGAAAATCCGCAGATTTCTCTGCGGATTTTTTACTTATATACAAAATCAAACATTTGCAACCACACCTATAACAAATAGTTGTCTTTGTGCGGTCTGCGCATTTTCGTTCAGCTCTTGCATTATTACATTCTTTCCGGAGCTGTTACACCAAGAAGATTTAATGCTGATGAAAGGATAAGTTTTACCATTGAAACAAGAATAAGTCTTGCGTTCATGAGGTCTTCTTCTACGCCTTTTACCCTGCATGCATTATAGAATGTGTGGAATGCCGAAGCAAGGTCAACCGAGTATCTTGTAAGTCTTGTCGGGTCATATGCTTTTGCTGCAAGCGCAAGTTCTTCCGGATATTTTGCAAGCATTTTGATAAGCTCTTTTTCCTCTTCTTCTTTAAGAAGTGACAAGTTGACATCCGCCGTTTTTTTAAGGCTGGTACCCTCTTCTTCAAGTCTTGCAAGGATACTGCATATTCTTGCGTGTGCATACTGAACATAGAATACGGGGTTATCGTTTGACTGTTCAACCGCAAGGTCAAGGTCAAAGTCAAAATGGCTGTCTGCCTGTCTTAAGTTGAAGAAGAAACGAGCTGCATCTATACCGATATCTTCAAGCAAATCCGCAAGGTTTATCATTTCGCCCGTACGTTTGGACATTTTTACGGGTTTGCCCTCTTTCATAAGTCTTACAAGCTGCATAAGAATTACGTCAAGTCCGTTCGGGTCTACACCGATTGCTTTCATTGCGGCTTTCATTCTTTCAACGTGACCGTGGTGGTCAGCACCCCAGATGTTTATTACTTTATCGAACCCACGTTTTACAAATTTGTTTCTGTGGTATGCAATATCAACAAGGAAATAGGTCGGGATACCGTTGTTTCTTACAAGAACGTCGTCCTTATCAAGTCCAAGGTCGGTGCTCTTAAGCCAGAGTGCTCCGTCACTTTCATAGGTATATCCGCTGTTTTTAAGAATTTCTATTGTTTCTTCTACCTCGCCGCTTTTATAGAGGTCTGTTTCAGGGAACCATACATCATAATTGATTTTATATGCGCCAAGGTCGGCTTTAATTTTTGCGAAGTTCTTTTCAAGGGCATACTGTGCAAACACCTTACGACGTTCTTCGCTATCCACATCTATGTATTTTTCACCGTGGATTTCAATAAATGCTTTCATATGCTCTTTTATATCGCCGCCATGGTAACCATCTTCAGGGAATTCCATTGCGTCCTCGTCTTTTATAAGCTGAACGTATCTCGCTTCAAGAGATTTGCCGAGCTTTTCAATCTGCGCGCCGGCATCGTTGAGATAAAACTCACGTGTTACATCATAACCGCAGTAATCAAGCACTGCCGCAAGGCTGTCGCCAAGTGCACCGCCTCTTGCATTACCCATATGCATAGGTCCCGTCGGATTTGCAGATACAAATTCTATCATCACCTTTTTGCCGCCACCGATGTTCTGTTTTCCGTAGGCTTCTCCTTTTTCTTCAATAAGCTTTAATGCATCATAAAGCCATTCATCTTTTAAACGGAAATTAAGAAATCCGGGACCTGCAATTTCGGCAGATGCAATATATGTGCCGTCAAAATTAAAGTTTTCAATTATGATATTTGCAACATCTCGGGGAGATTTTTTTGCAAGACGTGCAAACTGCATTGCCACGTTACTCGAAAAATCGCCGTGTGCTTTTTCTCTTGGTTTTTCAATGGCAATTTCGCCATCAAATTTACAAGGCAAATCACCTTTTTCCACTGCCGCGGATATTGAATTTCCTATGGAATTTACAAGTTGTTCTTTTATTTCTTCTATTATATTAACCATGGTTCCTCCTATATTGAGAATTTTATATTAAATGTATTTTTACTTGAGCTCTTCGCAAAATCAAGCAAATATTCAAGGTTTATATTCCCGCCGTCTTCGCTAATTTTTATATCAACCTTTGTAGGCGTTATACACATTCCGAAGTTACCGTATGGAGTTTCGTAATATCCTCTGTACTGACGTCCTTGTTTAAACATCATCTGTGTATTGTTTGTGCCGAACCTCGCAAGCGTAACCTCATCCCCGCTCACCTTTATTGTGGTGGTTGTACCTTTATATCCGGTAAGCTCACTTTCCTCGTACACTCTATAATGGGTTGTATCTTTTATATAATACTTCCCTTCGGTTTCAAATTCAATTTTCTCCGGTTCGCCGCCTTTTTCCTGACGAACACCGACAATCGAAATCCTTATTTCTTTTTTCATTATTACCTCTTAATATTACCTATTAATATTTTTCAATATCAATTTTTTCAACTTTTCCTGTTATTGCTTTATTAAGAAACATTCCGCCAAGCTCTTCAAAACCCTGAACGCTGTCGCTTACATAGTAGTTGCAGGTTCCTTCTTCCGCATTCTGTGAAAGAAGATTATTGTTTTCCAGGTATTTTTTGAGGCTTTTTGCGGTTTCCATTCCCGAATCAACAAGAGTTACCCCTTCGCCCATGATTTCGCTTATAATGCCCGTTAAAAGCGGATAGTGAGTGCATCCGAGAATAAGTGTATCTATACCTGCTTCTTTAATTGGTTTAAGATACTCTTTTGCAATAAGCCTTGTTGCCTCGTGGTCTGCATACCCGCTTTCCACAAAAGGAACAAAAAGCGAGCACGCGTTTGAAACAACAAACGCATCTTTATTTATCTTTTCTATTTCCTCTTTATATTTACCCGATTTTATTGTAAGGGGTGTTCCTATTACGCCTATGCGTCCGTTTTTTGTTGCACTTACCGCGGCTTTTGCCGTTGGCACTACAACACCCATAATCGGGAAATCATATTCATTTTTAACTGTATCGAGTGCAATTGAACTTGCCGTTCCGCAGGCAATTACCGCAACCTTGATATCAAAGCTTTTTAAAAACCTTATATCGCTTCGGGTATAATTAATTATGGTTTCTTTTGAACGTGTACCGTAAGGAACTCTTCCGGTATCACCAAAGTATATTATGTTTTCGCCGGGCAAAAGCTTTGTTATTGCGCGTACGCAGGTAAGCCCGCCAAGACCGGAATCAAATACACCGATAGCTCTGTTATCCACACAAAAGCCCCCTAAAATTTAATCATTTTCTTGCGGGCGCCGACACTCATAACCAGCCCAACCGCAATCATACTCGTCAGCATTGACGAACCCCCGTAGCTTAAAAACGGAAGCGGAATTCCCGTTACCGGCATAACACCGATACACATTCCGATATTTTCAAATGTCTGGAACAAAAGCATTGCTCCTATTCCGATACAAATATATTTTCCATAGCCACTGCGCGCTTCCATTCCTGTTTTAAAACACTTTATTATAAGCGCAAACAGAAGTGCAAGCACAATAAGACAGCCGATAAAACCAAATTCTTCGCCGATTACACCCATAATAAAGTCTGTATGTTTTGCCGGCAGAATCCCAAGTTGTGTCTGCGGACCGGAAAACAAACCGTTTCCCGCAAATTCGCCCGAGCCTATTGATATTTTCGATTGAATTACCTGATATCCCCTGCCGATGGGATCATGCTCCGGATTGAAGAATGTTATAAATCTGTCTTTCTGATAATCTTTCAATATAAAGAACCAGGCAATCGGTGCAAACGCCGCAAATCCGCCAAGTGCAATAAGTATTGTCCTGTATTTTATTCCTGCAGCAAAAACCATGCAAATAAACATAAACGCATATACCATTGCTGTACCGTAGTCAGGCTGCATAAGGACAATAAGGATAATTATGCCAGCATGCGCCATCATCCCGAGAAACGGAAGAAATTTGTTTACCCTGTCTTCGTTTTGTTCAAGATGTTTTGCAAATGTAAGAACAAACCCTATTTTAACAAGTTCCGACGGTTGAATACCTATCCCGCCTATTCTTATCCATCCTCTTGTACCCACTTCATCCCCTGTACCGAGGAACAAGACAAGAACAAGCACCAGCACATTTATTCCGTATATAATCTTCGTTTTGTTACCAAAGTTTTCATAATCCATACGGACTAAAAAAATCATTATTGCAAACCCTATTGCAAAGGCAGCAAACTGCACAATTGTAAATTTAAGAGGGTTTCCGTATGAAATTGTTGCGCTGTATATCATTACAAACCCAATAAGCGCCAAAAGCGAAACTGCTGTAAGAAGCATTTTGTCCATGGATTTGAATATTTTTTTAAGTTCCGCCAACATTACAATCCCCCCTATTATATATTAAGCAGTACATTTTATTATATCATATATTTGGCAAATGTCAAATATTTATGTATTATTTTGCTTGATTTTGAGGTATGATTGTTATATAATTATAGTTGAAAGATTAACAGGAAGAAGATGAACAATATGAAAATAAAAAAACTTGTTCTTTCCGGACTTTTTGCCGCTATAATTTGCGTTACAACCATGTTTCCTCATTTACCCGTAGGAGTAAACGGCGGATATGTGCATATAGGCGACACTTTTATATATCTTGCAGCGTCATTACTGTCACCTGCATATGCAGTAGCCGCAAGTGCAATAGGTTCGGGACTTGCTGACCTTTTTGTTGCTCCCATATACATACTGCCGACAGTAATAATAAAATCGTTTATGGCGCTTATGTTTACTGCAAAAGGTAGCAAATTGTTATGCAAACACAACGTGCTTGCTATCGTTTTTGCAGGAATTATATGCACAGTAGGTTATTACATAGCAGAGGTTGTTTTAGCGGGTAATTTTATATCCCCACTTCTTTCAACTCTGCAGGGACTTATTCAACCACTTGCAAGCGGAATAATTTATGTTATAATTGCGTCTGTAATTGACAAAAAGAAGGGCTTTTTGTCGTCAACTTGACAAACATAAAGAATTATTATATCATATAAGAAATACGTTTTTTGAGGTGTATTATGAGTAAAATAAAAATATTCACGGACTCTCCTGCAGATATTGCATATGACGTTGTACAGGAGCTTAATATTGGCTTTTTCCCTGTACGAATCCTTTTTGGTGAAGAGGTTGTCCGTGACTATGTTGATATAACTCCCACGGAGTTTTATGAGCGCATCAAAACATGCGATGAGCTTCCTACAACATCACAGATGACTGTGCTTGATTTTTACGAAGGGTTTAAATCCGCTATAGAAGAAGGATATGACACTATCATCTGTTTTACTATTTCAAAGGAAGCAAGTGGCACATACCAGAATGCACACCTTGCAAAGCAGATGCTTGAAGAAGATGGTATTAAAGCCGATATAAACATTGTTGCAGGATATCTTTCCTACGTTTACGGAAGAGCCGTTGTGGAAGCAGCAAAAATGGCTATAGACGGATGCGACAAGGACGAAATTATTGAAACTGCAACTAAAATAATCGACAGCGCAAGGGTATATTTCCTTGTTGATTCACTTAAATATCTCAAAAAAGGCGGAAGAATTAACGCAACCGCCGCAACTGTTGGCGATATATTGAATATAAAACCCATTCTTTCCATTGACGGAGGTCTTGTTACTGTTGCCGATAAAGTAAGAGGGTCTAAAAAAGCTCTTGCAAGAATGTTTGATCTTATTGACGAAGCAGGTATCCGCGATGCAAAAGAGGTTTATATTTTTGACGGTGCCGCAGGCGACGAGCTTATTGAAAAGGTTCGTGGCGAGCTTAAAGAGCGTTTTGGCGTTACGAATGCCGAAATTGCTATTGTTGGTCCCGTAATAGGAACACACGCAGGTCCGGGACTTGTAGGAATTATGATTTTCAAATAAGGTGCATATTATGATAGGTAACAGCTGGGACAGCATCCTTAAAGACGAATTTGAAAAAGAATATTTTATAAAGCTTTCCGCTTTTCTTGATGAAGAATATGCATCGGAACCCGTTTATCCACCAAGAGATGAGATTTTTTCCGCACTTAAATATACGGCGTATGAAGATGTGAAAATTGTTATTATCGGTCAGGATCCGTATCACGAAGAGGGACAGGCACACGGACTTTGTTTTTCGGTAAAACCGGGGGTTCAGACTCCCCCGTCACTTGTTAATATATACAAGGAACTTGGAACTGATTTGGGATGCTTTACACCAAACAACGGACACCTTACAAAATGGGCAAAGCAAGGAATACTGCTACTTAATGCAGTGCTCACCGTGCGCGGCGGGCAGGCAAATTCCCACCGCAAAAAAGGATGGGAAAACTTTACTGATGCAGTTATAAAAAAGCTTAACGAACGCGATAAACCCATTATTTTCTTACTTTGGGGAAATAATGCAAAGGAAAAGCTCCAGTTTATTACGAACCCGAAGCATTATGTGCTTTCGGCGGCGCATCCAAGTCCCCTTTCAGCTACAAGAGGATTTATGGGATGTCGGCACTTTTCCAAAGCAAATACAATCCTGGAAAATGAAAATATGACACCAATAGACTGGCAAATAGAAAATATATAAAAAATCCGCAAGGAATACCTTGCGGATTTATCATTTTAAATTTACTGAGCGATAGGATATACGCTAACCTTTTTCTTGTCGCGGCCCCATCTTTCAAATTTAACTGTTCCGTCGATAAGAGCGAACAATGTATCATCGCTTCCTTTGCCTACGTTAGCACCCGGATGAATTTTTGTTCCTCTCTGTTTAACGAGGATATTACCTGCGAGAACACTCTGTCCGTCAGCACGTTTCGGTCCAAGTCTTTTGGACTCACTGTCACGGCCGTTCTTTGTGCTTCCCACACCTTTTTTATGTGCAAAGAATTGCAAATCCAGTCTTAACATGGTTTAACCTCCGTTTCACAATATATGTTTTTCTTATATTGCTTTTGAAGTCTGGTAACATACTTATAAAATGAAGAAATAAGAAGATAAAACACCTGTTTCTTTTCATTATCCACGTCGGGTAATGAATAAGAGATTTCGGTAGTTTCTTCATCGGCTGTAAACGAGCCTTTTTCCTCACCTAAAAGTTCAACCACACTTTGTTCAAAAAGCTGTACGCATGCAGACAATGCTGCACACACAATGTCGTTTTCGTTTGCATATTCCGCATGACCCTGCATACGAAATGCAACAAAATTGCCACTTTTGTCCTGTATAAACTTTAATCTAGTCATACATTATGCCTTGATTTCGCTGATAGAAATCTTATCAAGCGGCTGTCTGTGGCCCTGACGCTTATGATAGCCTTTTTTTGATTTGTACTTGAAAATTCTGATTTTTTTGCCTTTTGTGTTAGCAAGAACTTCTGCTGTTACGCTTGCGCCTTCAACTAACGGAGCACCGATTTTTGAATTTTCACCATCGATAATAGCAACAACGTCAAGATTGATTTTTTCGCCTTCTGCTGCGCCTGTTTTTTCAATGAAAATAACATCGCCTGCTTCAACCTTGTACTGTTTGCCGCCTGTTTCAACAACTGCGTACATAGTAGCACCTCCATCCTCCATACTCGCCGGACAACCAGGTACCCAAATGGGATTTATAACCTGCCCCATGCGGCTAATACAGAATTATATCACAAAAAAACACCTTTGTCAACCTTTTATACCTATAATTTTTATCTTGTTTTTTATCTTTTCTTGTTATATAATATTTATAATATATTTTTTGGAGCGAAAACTATGAATATTCTTAATAAAGTGCAAAAAGCCGCACGTTATACCGGCGGCGAGCTGAACAGTATAGTAAAAGATAAGGATACCAAAATCCGTTTTGCGTTTTGTTTCCCCGATGTGTACGAGGTTGGAATGAGTCATCTCGGAATGAAGATTTTATACCACGGTCTTAACAAGCGCGAGGACACATGGGTTGAGCGTGTATTTGCCCCCTGGGTTGATATGCAGGACGAAATGAAAAAAGCGGGTGTGCCGCTTTACGGACTTGAAAGTAAAGACCCCATAAAAGATTTTGATTTTGTAGGGTTTACCCTGCAGTACGAAATGAGCTACACCAACATCTTAAGTATGCTTGACCTTGCAGGTATTCCTCTTTTATCTGCCGACAGAGGTGAAGGTGACAGCTTTGTATGTGCCGGCGGTCCGTGTGCGTATAACCCCGAACCGCTTGCAGATTTTTGTGATTTCTTTCTTATCGGCGAGGGCGAAGAAATATGGAACGAAGTTCTTGACGTATACAGCAAATGGAAAGACGACGGGCTTTCACGTTTTGAATTTTTAAAACAGATTGCAGGAATTGAAGGGATTTATGTTCCGTCCTTTTATGATGTATCATACAATGATGACGGCACGGTAAAGGAATATACTCCAAAATACGGTTTTGTGCCTAAAACTGTTAAAAAACGTATTATTGAAGATATGGACAGCGTGGATTATCCCGAAGAAATGATTGTGCCGTTTACTGAAATTGTGCACGACCGAATTATGCTTGAGCTGTTTCGAGGATGTATTCGCGGATGCAGATTCTGTCAGGCGGGATTTATTTACCGTCCCGTAAGGGAACGCAGTGCCGACAGACTTTGCGACCTTGCATGCAAGCTTATTGATTCTACAGGATATGAAGAAATTTCACTTACATCACTCAGTACAAGCGATTATACAGACCTTGAAAACTTAACAAACAGACTTCTTGACATAACATCTGAAAAGAAGATAAACATGGCACTCCCCTCACTTCGTGTGGATAATTTTTCTGCGGGACTTATGCAGAAAATTCAGAGTGTGAGAAAAAGCTCTCTTACATTTGCACCCGAAGCAGGCAGCCAGCGTATGCGTGATGTTATAAACAAAAACGTTACCGAAGAAGACCTTATGCGAAGTGTGTCAATTGCTTTTGAGGGCGGATGGACAAGCGTTAAGCTTTATTTTATGATTGGTCTTCCGACCGAAACAATTGACGACGTAATCGGTATTGCCAAGCTTTCCGAATCCGTTGCCGACAAGTATTATGAAATAAAAAAAGGCGGTAAGGGAATTGGCAGAGGACGTATTACAACAAGCGTTTCCTCGTTTGTACCAAAACCATTTACGCCGTTCCAATGGGAACGTCAAAACACTATTCCCGAACTTCGCGAAAAGCAGATGCATATTAAAGATAATATCAAAACCCGTATGATAAACTACAATTATCACGAGTCTTATGTAAGCGTGCTTGAGGGTGTATTTTCAAGGGGTGACCGCCGTCTTGGCAAGGTGCTTTTAAATGCACACAAACTCGGCTGTCAGTTTGACGGATGGGACGAATTTTTTGATTATGATGTATGGATGCAGGCTTTTGAACAGGCAGGAATTGACTCTGCCTTTTATGCACGCGCACGTTCATTTGATGAAGTTCTTCCGTGGGATGTTATTGACTGCGGCGTTACAAAGAAATTCTTTATAGACGAATGTAAAAAGGCCTATAATGAAAAAACAACTCCCAACTGCCGCGAAAAATGTGCAGGCTGCGGACTTATGGGAAAATGCGGGGTGAAGCAGAATGGGTAAATATATTATAAAGTTTTTGAAGGACGAAAAAGTGAAATATGTTTCTCATCTTGATACTGTCCGTTTGTTCGGCAGAACAATGCGCCGTGCGGGAATTACAATGAGTATGTCGCAGGGGTTTAATCCCCGCCCGATAATGACGTTTGCAAATCCTATCGGCATAGGAATTTCAAGCACCTCGGAGCTTGCGCTTATAGGTGTGGATGAAGAAATTTCACCGCGCGACCTTGCTATAACCCTTAACGAATATCTGCCTGACGGGTTCAAAGTGCTTGCCGCAAAAAAAGAATTTGCCAAATCTCCGTTTACGGCACTTACATTTGCACAGTATAAAATAACCGTTACAGGAGATATTGCAAATCCTGCTGTTATTCTCGATATGCCCGAAATAATAATGCCGAAGAAAACAAAGAGCGGCGTTAAGGATACAGATATAAAACCGTTTATCCGTTCAATCTTTATCGAGGGACAAACTATTTATGCAACTGTTCGTTGCGGTGAAACAAACCTCAAACCCGAGCTTTTGGTTGAGGCTATTGAAAAGTATACAGCCTCTCATATTGAGGAATATACAACAGAAAGAACAGCTCTTCTTGACGAGAATTTAAAAGATTTGATTGAATTTTGAAAATGAGTGGCTTTACGCCACTCATTTTTGTTTTAATATTGATTTTAATGTAGCATCGGCATTTGTCTCGGCAAGTCTGCCATAGATATAATAGGGTGAAACCACTCCATAAAATTCTCCCGTTTCATCTTTAACAACTCCAAGTGCATTATGCGGCAGGGAATTTGCCGCATCAAGTGCTTTCATTGAATCTTTTATTGCAAAAGCAGGACATTTTTCAATATCTCGTTCTTTTGCACAAACCGTTTCAATAACAGGATTACAATAATTTGACGAATTTGAAAAGAATACAAATAATCCTATATAAAGCAGGCTAAAATTTATTTTGCTTACGCAAAGCATCATAACACCAAGGATTGTAATCAGAATCCCGCTTATTTTCCCCGATATGGCAGTTACTTTTTTTGCTGTTTTCCTGTTTGTCAGATTGCACACCAAAGCATATAAAATCTGTCCTCCGTCAAGCGGAAGTGCAGGAATTAAGTTTATAACGGCAACAGACAGATTCGTGATGAAAAATTTAAAACTACCTATTTTAAGTGCAATGCACGCCATAATAATATTCACAAGCGGGCCGCATAAAGCAACAAAAAAGAGCACCCCCGATGAAAAGTATCTGCCGCCGACAAGCTCTATGCCGAATCCTTTTATTATAAAATTATCGGGGTTAAATCCGCAAAGGCAGGCGGCGGCATAATGTGCCAGCTCGTGAATTATTGCAGAAAATGCTATTATGTACATATTAGTATTTCCGCTTACAATGCAGATTGCCGCTGTTATCAGAAGTGAATAATCCGCAAATACATTTTTATAAATTCTAAACGTGCCTTTCATTTATTCTTCGGCACTTCCCGATACCGGAACAGAGTCCTGAACATCGCCGTCCGGATTAAGTTTTTTTACGATTTCTTCCATATTCACTGTTGTATTCAAAAAATGTGAAACATATTCGGCAGGAGTTTTTCCGTTTGGAAGCGGAGTATCTTTGAAAATCATAAATCCGCATATGAGCGCCACACATACCATCAGCTGAATAAATATTTTAACTTCTCCTTTTTGCGGGTTTGTTTCTTTTTTTACGCCTCTTGACTTTCGTCTTGTTTCCATTTATATCCCTCCTTCTTACACTATATTAAAGTTTATTTTTCAACTTCTGACTTTATTACACCATAAATAGCAAGATTTGCAATGTCCAGTGCAAAATAAACTATTTACAAAATTTTATTTTTGATATATAATAATGTAAACTTTAATTATAAAAAGGGAGTGTTATTATGGCATTTACAATTTCAGGTTTTACAGATGAAATCAATAAGGATTTCGGAATTCAGATGGAAGGCGCAAAAAAATATGGTCTTTCACATATTGAAATTCGCGGAATTAACGGAAAAAACATAGGCGCGTTTGACAAAGAAGAAATTAAACCTATTAAAAAACAACTTGATGAAAATGGCATTAAGGTTTCTTCAATTGGTTCTCCTATCGGTAAATTTTATATCAACGAAGATTTTGAACCTCATTTTGCAGCTTTCAAAAATATGCTTGATATTGCGCAGGCTGTTGAAGCCAAATACATAAGACTTTTCAGTTTCTATCCTCCAACTAAAGACGCAGACCCTGCTCTCTATCGCGATGACATTCTTAAAAGAATGAACGAATTTGTTAAAGCTGCAAAAGGAACAGGTGTTATGCTTCTTCACGAAAATGAAAAGGGCATTTACGGCGATATTGCCGACAGATGTGTTGACCTTGTGGAAAGTATAGGCAGTGATAACCTCCGTGTTGTTTTTGACCCTGCAAACTTTGTTCAATGCGGCGAAGAAACTTACCCGAGTGCATTCAACAAGCTCAAAAACTACATTGAATATATGCACATTAAAGATGCTAAACAAAACGGTGATACCTGTCCTGCCGGTCAGGGCGAAGGCAAAATTAAAGAAATTTTGCAGTCACTTAAAGATATGAACTTTGACGGATTTATTTCTCTCGAACCGCATCTCAGCAGATTTGATGGCCTTGCGGCTCTTGAACAGGACGTTCAGTATAAAAATCTTTCAGATAACGGCGAACGCACATTTGCGCTTGCACTCAACTCATTAAAAGCAATCCTTGATGAACTCAAATAAGAAAGGTAGTGTTTTACTATGGTAAGAATTGGTATTGTTGGTCTTGGTAATATGGGAAGATCCCATTCAAAAAACATTTTTGGCGGCAAAATTCCAAACGGAAAACTTGCAGCTGTTTGCGACACAGACCCCTCAAAACTGCAGTGGCTTAAAGAAATAGGTCACGAAGAAGTAAAAACTTTTACAGACGCTGAAGAAATGTTCAAAAGCGGCGAAGTTGACCTTGTAATTATTGCAGTGCCTCATTATTTCCATCCTCCGATGGTTAAACTTGCTCTTGCAAATAATCTTAACGTTATCAGTGAAAAACCTGCGGGTGTTTATACAAAACAGGTTCGCGAAATGAACGAAGCGGCTGAAAAGAGTGATAAAGTTTTTGGTGTTATGTTCAACCAGAGAACAAATCCAATCTACAGAAAAGTACGCCAGATGATTCAGGATGGTGAGCTTGGTAAAATTAAAAGAATCACATGGATTATCACTAACTGGTACCGCACACAGGTGTATCACGATTCCGGTGCATGGCGTTCAACCTGGGAAGGTGAAGGCGGCGGTCTTCTTATCAACCAGTGTCCGCACCAGATTGACCTTTGGCAGTGGATGTTCGGTATGCCAAACCGCATTAAATCCTTTGTAAGCTTTGGTAAATACCGTGACATCGAAGTTGAAGACGAAGTTACAGCATATATGGAATACGACAACGGCGCAATCGGTACATTTATTTCCAGCACAACAGAATGCCCCGGCACAAACAGACTTGAAGTTGCCTGCGAAATGGGTACTCTTATTGTTGAAAATGATGAAATTACATTCAAACGCATGACCGTTCCGGAACCGCAGTTCAACGAAAATGCAACTCTGGGTTTCCAGTCACCTGACGTTTGGGAATGTAAAGTACCACCGCTTCTCGGAGCTGAAAACACACAACACTCAGGTATTATCAACAATGTTATTGATGCCATCGAAAAAGGAACTCCGCTTCTTGCACAGGGTACGGAAGGTATTAATGGTGTTAAATTCTCAAACGCTATCCATCTTTCCGCATGGACAGATTCATGGGTTGACGTTGATAATCTTGATGAAGATTTATATTATAACCTCCTTCAGGAGAAAATCAAAAATTCTACATATGTTAAGAATTTAAGAGAACAGGTAAGTGACACAAAAGGCACTTATTAATAGGAGATAAACCTTATTAAATTCTTCCACATTCACTTTCTGCCTTGTAAAACCTGTTCAACAATAGGCATTTTGCATACTATTGAACAGGATAAATGTTGTAGCAAAGACCCTTTTTATTGTCTTAATAAAAACTATGACTTCCTTGCAAGTGCAGGACTTCAGAGGAGGAACAAGAATAAATGAGAGATTACTTAAACGCAGTTATTATAGGATGTGGCTCCATTTCCGTCGTGCACGCAGCCGCAATAAATGACAGTGAATTTGCAAAGCTTTACGGCGTTTGTGATACTGACAAGTCAAAGCTTGATGCAGCAGTGGCAAAATATGGTTGCAAATGTTATACTTCTATTGAAGAGGTTCTTGAAGACGAAAACGTGGACGTTGTTCACATCTGCACACCTCATTATCTCCACTCGTCAATGCTTGAAGCATCTGTTAAAGCAGGGAAAAAGGTAGTTATTGAAAAACCGATGACAATGAATTTTGACGAATACCGCCACGCATATGCCGTTGTAAAAGAATATGATGGTAAAGTTTGCAACATCATTCAGAACCGTTTCAACCCTTGTATTATTAAAATAAAAGAAATGATCGAAAGCGGTAAATACGGCAAAATATTGGGACTTCGCGGAATACTTACCTGGAAACGTGATGCTAAATATTACGCAAGCGGGCAGTGGCGCGGTAAATGGGCAACTGAAGGCGGCGGGGTTGTTATTAACCAGGCTCTTCACACAATTGACCTTTTATGTTATCTTGGCAAAAAACCTAAATCGGTTAAAGCAACTTGCGACAATCGTTCACTTCAGGGAATTATCGAGGTTGAAGATACTGCTGAAGCTATAATCCATATGGATGAAGGTGTAAACGCACTGTTTTATGCAACCAATGCATACTGCAGAGATTCCTGTTACGACCTTGAGGTTGTTATGGAAAATGCATATCTTAAGTATATGTTCAATAACCTTTATTTGATTGAAAACGGCGAAATGTCGCTTCTTGAAAGTGATAAAATGGAGGTTTGCGGAAAAACCTGCTGGGGTGGCGGTCATAAAACCGTTATCGGCAATTTCTATTCAAACCTTTGCGGTCACGGCGGCGAATATACACCGTTCGAATCCGCAGCCGAATATATCGGTGTGTTTGATGCGCTGTATAAATCGGCAAATTCGCGCAAAGAAGAAAAGGTTGAAACTTTATAGGAATAATTTCAAAGGCAGTTCAAAATGAACTGCCTTTTTCTTTTTGAATATGTAATATTTTTCATTTTACGAAAATATATATATACTACATGTACAATTGCATATTTGAAAAGGAGGAAAATAGATGGATGGCTATAACATTTATCAGGATATAGCAAACCGCACGGAAGGCAACATTTACATAGGTGTTGTTGGTCCTGTGCGAACGGGCAAATCCACATTTATAAAGAGATTTATGGATTTAAAGGTTTTGCCAAATATTGAAAACGACTTTCGCAGGACACGGGCAATGGATGAGCTTCCGCAAAGCGCCTCAGGCAGGACCATTATGACAACCGAACCAAAATTTGTACCAAACGAGGCGGTAACCATAAATATTGATGATGCGATGTGCAAAGTACGCCTTATTGACTGTGTCGGATATATGGTTGACGGTGCAATAGGCGGCATTGAAGACGGTAATGTACGAATGGTACAGACACCGTGGGATGCAGACCCTATGCCGTTTGATACAGCTGCAGAAATCGGCACAAAAAAGGTTATTGAAGACCATTCCACAATCGGTCTTGTTGTGACAAGTGACGGCAGTATTACCGACATCCCCCGCGAGGATTATCTTGATGCGGAGCGTCGTGTTGTTTCCGAGCTTAAGGCAATAAATAAACCGTTTGTTGTACTTCTTAACTCTACTATGCCGTACAGCGCCCCTACAAAGGAACTGCAAAATCAGCTTATGCAGGAATATAACGTTCCTGTTATTGCAATGTCGTGTGCGGATATGAATGAGGAAGATATTGAAACCATTTTGAAAGCCGTTCTTTATGAATTTCCTCTTAAAGAAATAGGTATTTGTTTGCCAAAATGGCTTGATGCGCTTGATTATTCGCATCCGCTTAAGGATAAGATATATACATCACTTCGAGAATCTCTTAAAAATGTACATAAAATCCGTGACGGGATTATGGCAGCAAAAAGTATTTGCAATTTTGATTTTGCAAAAGATGTAAGACTCCCAATGGTTGACCTTGGCAGTGGCACTGTTATGGTGGATGTTGCAACGCCGGAAGAGCTGTTTTACCAGATACTTTCTTCATCTACAGGGTTTGATATCAGCGGCGAAGAACGTCTGTTATCACTTTTAATGGAATTAAAAGATGTGAAATCAAGGTATGATAAGATTGAATATGCTCTTAAAGAAGTTGATGCAAAAGGGTATGGAATTGTTTGCCCGACTATCGATGAGCTCTCTCTTGAAGAGCCTGAAATTATGAAACAGGGCAATCGATACGGTGTACGCCTTAAAGCATCGGCACCGTCGATACATCTTATCCGAGCAGATATTGAAGCCGAGGTTAACCCGATTGTAGGAACAGAAAAACAGAGTGAGGAGCTTATTAAGTATTTGCTTGATGAGTTTGAAACCGACCCGAAAAAGATTTGGGAATCCAATATTTTCGGCAAATCTTTGCACGAGTTGGTTAACGAGGGACTGCATAACAAGCTTTCTAAAATGCCGGAAGAATCACGGTTTAAACTACAGGAAACCCTGCAACGCATTATAAACGAGGGTAGCGGCGGATTGATTTGCATAATATTATAGAAAATAAAAAGGTGCCGACCGGCACCTTTTTTATTTACCTACGCAGAACTCTTTAAATATCCTGTCAACTACTTCTTCGGAAACTGTCATTCCTGTTATTTCGCCGAGGGCTTCAACCGCTTCTGTCATATCAATAGATATAAAATCAAGCGGCATTCCCGATGTATATGAATTGTATGCGTGTCGGATAGCATTTTTTGCGCGTGTTACCGCTTCTATATGCCTTACGTTTACAAGCACGGCATCCGCATCGGTTTCTATACCGCCCATTTCAAACATATCGCTGATGAGCGTTTTAAGTTCATCTATCCCCTCACCCGTTCTTGCGGCGGTGGTTACTACTGTTGCATCCGGTAAAAGTTTTTTGTACTTCTCTGCAGCACCGGCAATCTCAATATCTGTTTTATTAAGGAGAAGAATCGTATTTTTTCCCTGCACAAGCAATGCTACTTCCTCATCCTCGCTGTTTGGCATTTCGGATGTATCAACCACATACAAAACCAAATCCGCATCCTTGATTACATTTTTTGCACGGTCCACACCGATTTTTTCAACTACATTTTCCGTATCTCTGATACCTGCGGTGTCAATAAGTTTAAGTAACACATCGTCTACCTGAAGAAATTCTTCAACCGTATCTCTTGTTGTGCCGGGTATGTTTGTTACAATGGCTTTTTCCTTTTCCACCAGTGCGTTAAGCACCGAGGATTTACCTGCATTTGGTCTTCCTGCGATTACTGTTGCAACTCCCTCACGGATATATCTTCCCTTTTCGGCACTTTTAAGGAGGCTGTCAAGTTCAGCTATATATCGTATAAGGTCATCTGCTAATGCCGTTTCATCTATACCGGAAATTCCTTCTTCCGGGAAATCGGCTTCTGCCTGAATGCTTGCAAGCACACGAAGAAGCTTATCTCTTACGGTGTTTATTTTAGACGAAATACTTCCCTCAAGCTGATTCACACCAACCGAAAGGGCTGTATTAGTTTTTGAATTTATTATATCAATAACGGCTTCTGCCTGTGAAAGGTCCATTTTTCCGTTTAAAAAGGCTCGTTTGGTAAATTCACCTGCAAGAGCATATCTTACCCCTTTTTCAGCAAGGATGCCCAGAATTTCACGCACAGAGGTCATAGATCCGTGGCAGCTTATTTCCGCAACATCTTCGCCCGTAAACGAATTCGGTGCACGCATTACCGCAACAAGTACCTGATCAACATATCCGTTTTTACCAAGGATTTTACCAAGATGAACTGTATGTGTAGGCACATTTTCAATGTCTTTTGAAAATATCGTGTTTACGGTTTTAATTGAATCACTGCCGCTTACTCGTATAACCGCAATACTGCTTGTCCCTGGCGGCGTGGCAAGCGCCGCTATCGTATCGTTTGAAAGCATTATTCCACCTTCTTATGTATGGTATAAATATATTATACCATACATTTTGGTGTTTAACAAGTATATTATTTACGTTTAAACTGCCGCACAAGTGCTATTATTCCGGTGGCTGCAAGCACGATAAGACATACAGTAAGTGCCGTTATTATTTCCGGATACTGACCGGCATAGTAACGCACGGAAACGTGTTTTACAAGAATGCCGATATATCCCTATATTACTGCCAGCATATACGGAAAATCCTTGTTTCTTAGGGCTGTTATGGAAGCTATTATTGTGCCAAGTACAAGAACTATTATTGTCCACGTGCTTTCCGAAAATAGAAATCCGTCAAATCCGATACTTACAAGAAAAGTTGTTACGTTTGCAATTGTTGCAATAGTTATCCATCCAAAATATATGCCAAAGGGTAGACGCAGGAAAAATCCCTCGTCTTTTAGTGTACTACTTATTGAACCGAGTGAAATCAAAAGAATAATCATTAAAACAAGTGCAAGACCTATAAGATAGTAACTCCACGATACTATCCAGAGGGTATTTGCAATTGACGAAACCGCAAACAACGTACGTACTTTATCAAGCAGCTCTGGTTTTTTTACCGTTATAAACTGATAAATTGTAAATATTCCAAGAAGTGTATAAATCACTCCCCATATTGCAAATGTGCCCGCTGCCGGTGCAAAAAGATTTGGGTATGCGTCCGACACCTGTGCTGTAGGTGTATTGTTAAACACCCCGAATGTTGCCATTATATTTGCCGCTATCATTATAACAAAGGTTGCGGCAGCTATAATTTTAAGTATAAAGGTATTATTTTTTTGTACAGGCATTCAAATCATCTCCTTTATATGATTATATGATATTTCTATCTATTCAATGCAAAAAGGTGTTGTACTAATCAATAAAACTTACCATGAATAAGAGTTTTGCTATTTACAATAACTTAATTTTACTATATAATACTATTGTAAGATTATTTTGGGAGATGAAGCAATGTCAGTTCTTCAGTCGGTAAATTCACCCGAAGATTTAAAAAAACTAACCGCTTGCGAGCTTGAACGCTACTGCTACGAAGCTCGTGAATTTCTTATAAATACTGTTTCGGAAACAGGGGGGCACCTTGCGTCCAATTTAGGTGTTGTGGAGCTTACCTGCGCACTGCATTACGTATTTAACTGTCCTACGGACAAGCTTGTATGGGATGTGGGACATCAGGCATACGTTCATAAAATGATTACCGGACGGCGTGATTATTTTTCTTCTCTACGTTCTCTCGGAGGTCTAGCCGGATTCCCGAAAACCACCGAAAGCGAATGTGACTGTTTTAATACCGGACATTCATCCACTGCAATTTCTGCAGCACTCGGCATTGCACGTGCACGTGATTTAAATGGCGAGGATTTTAACGTTATCAGCATAATCGGCGATGGTGCGCTTACCGGTGGCATGGCGTTTGAAGCGCTTGCCGATGCAGGTCAATCCAAAAATCGTATGATTGTTATTGTTAATGACGACGAAATGTCCATTTCAAAAAATGTTGGCGGCATTTCAAATCATCTTTCCAATTTGCGTACGGGTACTACTTATAACCGCATAAGAACAAAGATTAAAAAATTGGTTGAAAATGCACCCGTACTTAAAAAGGTTGCACATAAACTGCATGACAGTTTTAAATATTCCATGGTGCCGAATACTATTTTTGAAGCACTGGGTTTCAGATATATCGGTCCGATTGACGGACATAATTTAAGTCAGCTTATTAAGATTTTTGAAAGGGTCAAAACCCTTGACGGAAACATTGTAATACACGTTAAAACCGTTAAAGGAAAAGGTTATCAGCCTGCCGAGGATGAGCCAGAAGCATATCACGGAGTATCAAAACCGTCCGGCGGACCTACCTATTCATCCGCTCTCGGCAAGGTGCTTCTTGAAGCAGCAGAAAACGACAACCGCATTGTTGCAGTTTCTGCATCTATGCAGGCAGGTACCGGCATTGAGGAATTTGCAAAAAAATATCCCGACAGATTTTTTGACGCGGGAATTGCTGAAGGGCATGCCGCAACACTTACCGCAGGAATGGCAAGCTGCGGATTTATTCCCGTCTTCCCCGTTTATTCGAGTTTCCTACAGCGCGCGTATGACCAAGTGCTACACGACATCTGTCTGCAGAATCTGCATGTTGTACTTTGCGTTGACAGAGCAGGACTTGTTGGCGAGGACGGCGAAACCCACCACGGAGCGTATGATATTTCGTATCTTAAACATATGCCCAATATGACAATTCTTGCTCCGTCGTGTATTGCAGAGCTTTACCGTATGTTTGACTATGCACTTTATACACTTACAGGACCTGTTGCAATTCGCTATCCCAAAGGACCTCAAAAGCTTGACATACTCTATCATACTCCCCTTGAATATGGTAAAGGTGAGCTTCTTATTTCAGGCAAAGATGTGCTTATTGTTGCATCAGGAAACACTGTGCCTGTTGCATTTGAGGTATCGGATATACTTACAAGACGCAACATTGCAAGCAGCATTATTGACCTTAGGTTTGCCTCACCGATTGACGAAGAATTGATACTTTCAAATCTTGAAGATAAAAAGCTTGTTGTTATGATTGAAGATAATGTTGACAAAGGCGGTATAAGCGAAGATGTTGTGAAAGTTTTGTATGAATCGGGCATCCGTATTCCGTTTTTGCAGCTTGGGCTTGGGTGCACACCAATTTCGCACGGAACGGTAGATGACCTTCGCACGGCATATGGTCTTTCTGCTGAAAAAATGGCGGAAAAGATAATGTATAAACTGCTTAAATTCAGACCATAAGGAGAAGATAATGGCAAAAATAAGACTTGATGTATATATGACAGAAAATGCACTTGCTCCGTCTAGGGAAAAAGCAAAGGCATACATAATGTCCGGAATTGTATTTGTAAATAATCAGAAAGAAGACAAGCCCGGCACAATGATTGGCCCCGATGACAATGTTGAAGTGAGGGGAAAACAGCTTCAATATGTCAGCCGCGGCGGTCTTAAGCTTGAAAAAGCAATTGCCGAGTTTGGAATAAACCTTGAAAACAAGATTTGTATGGATGTTGGCGCATCCACAGGCGGATTTACCGACTGTATGCTGCAAAGCGGTGCAGTAAAGGTTTACTGCGTGGATGTGGGATACGGTCAGCTTGCGTGGAAACTTCGCACAGACGAACGTGTTGTTAATTTGGAGCGCACAAACGTACGTTATCTTACGGATGAGCAGGTGCCCGATGTGCTTGATTTTATTTCTGTTGACGTTTCTTTTATTTCGCTGAAACTTGTACTTCCGGTAATAAAAGAATTTCTGGCGGATAACGGACATATAATGTGCCTTATAAAACCGCAGTTTGAAGCCGGCAGAGAAAACGTTGGCAAAAAAGGCGTTGTGCGTGACAGAAATGTACATCTTTCGGTTATAAATGAGATATATGAATTTTGCATATCTTCCGGACTTTATCCGGAAATGCTTTCTTTTTCCCCCGTTAAAGGACCTGAGGGAAACATTGAATATCTTATCTATATTTCAAAATCCGAAACTGATGTGTTTGATAAAGAAATTATTGATAGAACCGTTGCCGCATCACACGATGCGCTTGATAAAAAGGAGTAGGTATGAAACTGAAAAATCTTACACTGGGCGCCGTGGTAAGTGCACTTATTGTGGCACTTTTTTACATAGCTACACTTATACAAACCGGTACTGTTGCAATTTATTATGTAATAAGCATTATGCTTATGGTGCTTGTGGTTGAAACCGGTATCCGCACAAGTATTGTTTCCTATGTTGTGACTGCAATAATTCTTGTGTTTATCGTTCCTGATAAGGGTATGGCAATAGCGTACACAATGTTTATAGGGCTTCACCCGATGCTTAAAGCACTTTTCGAACGTCCGCACAAACTAATCAGACATTGGATGTTAAAATTGCCGTTTTTTGTTATTGTTACGGTAGCCGGGATGTTTGTATTTTCGGCATTTGTTGCAGGCTTTGACTTGAAAATCAAAATCCTTGTAGGAATCGGCGTTGTTTTTGCAATGTGCGTATATGATTTTCTGTTGTCATTCGGCATAACATATTATAACAAATATTTGTCCGACCGAATTTTTAAAAGCCGTAAGCCTTGACATAGGCTCAAGAAAAATGTATAATATTTGGGTGGATTTATTAAATAATCAGGAGGAAACATAAATGTCAGGACATTCAAAGTGGTCTAATATTAAACATAAAAAGGAAAAAACAGACTCGCAAAAAGCGAAGATTTTTACTAAAATAGGACGCGAAATTTCCGTTGTTGTTAAACAGGGCGGTCCCGATCCGGCATCTAACTTCAAGTTAAAAGACGTCATTACAAAAGCACGTTCTGTTAATATGCCTAACGATAACATTATGAGATGTATCAAGAAAGCGGCAGGTGAAGGCAGCGGTGATAACTACGAAGATATCACATACGAAGGTTACGGTCCGAAAGGCGTTGCTGTTATTGTTGAAACCCTTACAGATAACCGCAACCGTACCGGCGGCGATATGAAACATTATTTTGATAAATACGGTGGAAACCTTGGTGCTATGGGTTGCGTTTCATGGATGTTTGACCGCAAGGGTGTTATTATAGTATCAAAGGAAAGCGGTGCTGACGAAGAAGAACTTATGATGCAGGCACTTGACCTTGGTGCTGACGATTTTAATAGCGAAGACGAATATTTCGAAATCCTCACCTCCCCCGAAGATTTTTCCAAAGTATCGGGCGGACTTGAAGAAGCAGGATATACATTTGAATCTGCCGAAATCAGTATGATTCCGCAGAACTATACAAAGCTTACGGAAGCTGACGATATTAAGAATATGAATAAGCTTCTTGAAATGCTTGAAGATAACGATGACGTCCAGAATGTATGGACAAATCTTGAAGATGAAGAATAAATAAATATCCACCCGCCTAGCGGGTGGATATTTATTTATCGTGTTTACTGAATACTTCGGCGACCTCACTTATTGTAAGGTATGCTTCGTCATCAATTTCGCGTACAATTTCTTTTACTTTGTTAATCTGGAAACGGTTTATTATGAAATAAACCATTGTTTTTTCGTTTTTCATATATCCGCCTTGTGCAGCTATTTTTGTTATTCCGCGCTGAAACTCATTTGTAAGCGCATTTGATATTTCCTCGCCTCTTGAGGTAATTACAAACACCGCTTTTTCACGGTCAAAACCTTCAACAATAAAGTCAATTGTTTTAAGTGCCGCAATATATGTTACGATAGAATAGAGCGGAAGTATCCAGCTTTGTATTACAATACCGCAAATAACATAAAGCGCAATGTTATATAGCATTACAAAAGACCCAACGGAAATACCGATTTTTTTTGCAAAAATCACAGATAATACCTCTATCCCGTCCATTGCACCGCCAAAACGTATTGCAAGACCGCTGCCCATTCCGGAAATCATACCGCCGAACAATGCACAAAGAAGCAAATCCGTTCCTGCAAGCGGCGATGCAAGGCTTACGTCAATCGGCAGAACATCCGTAATAAGCCATGCGCATATCGAGTAAATTATTACGGTGTATATTGCATAAAAAGTGAAGGCTCCACCTTGCTTTTTAAGTCCGTATATGAAAATCGGAACGTTTAAAAGCACAAGGAAAATTGAAAGGGACATATATTCCGGCGTAATTTGCGAAAGCAGCATGGACGTGCCGGAAATTCCACTGTCGTACAGTTTCACGGGGTTTAAAAACACCGTAACGCCAAAGGCATTCACAAGTCCCGCCACCGTCAGCAGCAATATATTTATAATACTAAGTTTTTTTAAAAATTTCATTACGCGACCTCCTGATGCTATATATTTTATCATATTTAGAAGCCTGGCGCAACATTCATTTTAAAATAAAATTGAAATGCATATCATTTTTTTCGTTTGTCTAATATTGTAAAATTATAGTTCGAGATGGTACAAATGAAACAAAAAATGAAAACATTATTGAAAAGCTGAGATGCAGAGAGCCTATGCAGATACGCGAAATGCTTGTGCCTGCTGTGCTGCTTTGCCCGCGCTGCGGATGCGTTATTTTAGTGGAATATCAAAATTACTGCAACAACTGCGCTCAGCACCTTAAATGGACTTATTTTCATAAAGCGAAAGTCCGTAATATGTAAGTCAGTACCAAAATCTTCTTTGGTTTTTATAAAGATATAAAAATCGCTTTTTTAAAGTTCTTCTTGCTATGTACAGCTGCCTTTGCACAAAGAAAACATCAAGACCATAGCGTTCAGCAATTTCAATTTCGTTAAGCCTCCTGAATGCACGTTTTTTCAGTAAATTCCGCTGAAATGATGATAGCGAAGCGAAGGCAATATGTATACACGTTTTCCATTCTTTTTCAATGGCTATACGTTCCGGCAGAGCATATTTTGAATGTATAAGGTGAAGATGTATCGGCAATTCGCCGTGCTCTGCGTATTTTTTATATTCATCCGCCAACAGGGCTTTTGCAATTTCACATACCCATGTTGAATATTTGCTTCTTCCTTTAAAGAGCGAAAGCTTTTCATAACTTATTGTAAAAGCTTCGGCAGTAATATCATCGGCTGATATATATCCTTTGAACCTTCTCCATATTTTCTTTCTTACATATCCGTGCACCAATTTATAATACTTTTCGTAAAGTATTTCCCATGCGCCAATATCCCCTTTCAGCGTTTTTCTTACTAGCCTGTAATCTTCTCTCCAAATCCTTTTGTCTATAATCATATTTTTATCCTCGCAAAATCTTATTACACCAGCTGTCCCATGTTTCTGTCTGAATATCGAGAACGGAATAAGAATCCGCAAGATGCCGCCCGTGGCTGTCCGCCAGGTCATCTGTTGTTCTTCCTGCAATAAGAACGTAAAAGAATTTCACATCCTTATTCGGGTCAACGCCCAGTTTGTAGTCGGGACCGCGAAATGCACCATAAGGCTTTCTGCCATTCTTAACTTCAGCAAGAACTTCATGAACAAACCTACGGTATGTTTCATAATGACCTTTTATCCACTCTGCCCGTTCATTTAACTGTTCTCTACCTTCTGCCGCAAAAGATGTAAAGGCTTTATAATGGTTTTTTCTGAAAATCCCTCGTTTTGCACCTTTTATTTCAATTAGGTACACATTCATACGGGAACGCCCCGTAAAGACGGCAAAATCAACCCTGCCGCTGCCTACCGGAAATTCGCAAAAACAAACATATTCCTCCGGCGAATAAGCATAAAACTCCCCTAAAAGAGATAAATCCTCTTTTAAAAATTCTGCAAGCTCTCGTTCTGTAGGATTTTTATCCAGTAATGCTTTAAACTCGTGTTTGGAATGCTGATTTAACTTTATCTCCAGCCGACTTTGTGTAATTTCTGGATTTTCCGAATATTCAAATTGCTCTATTGCCGGAATCCCGTTCAGCGCATCGTAAATTTCTTTCATAACGCGCTCGTCATTTTTATATAAATCAAATTCGCTTTCTTCACAATCCAGTATTTTCAATATCTTTGCAAAAGAAATTGATCTCCATATTGGTCTTTCGTCTTCATCAAAACTAACCATAGAAAATTTTTCTTCCCGGTCAAATGGGCGCGGATAATGTTCTATAATTTGAGCATTTTGCGGTATTTTTTGCAATTCTGTAAGCTGCTCCAGTATAAGTTCCAGCGCATTTGTAACCGATGTTGAACGAGCTTCTTCCGATAAGTCAGTAAGTACAATATGAATTTTTGATTCCTTGTTTGTAAATATTCTGACTCTGCACAAAGAAGCTTCTGACGCAAATCCATATGTTTTAAATCTGAAAACAAAATCTGTAATTTTCATAGTTCACTCCATCAATAATATTTTTTATATTGTACCATTTTCGACAAAATCTGTAAATATGTTAACATAAAAAAACCCTTGCATTTTTGCAAGGGCTTTTATAGATTTATCTGTCTGAATTTGTCATACAACGTTTTTGCTGAAGTCTGTCAAGAGCTTCACCGAAACGCTGGAAATGCACAATTTCTCGCTGACGCAGGAATTTGATAACGTCGTTTACGTCTGGGTCATCCGATACTGTAAGGATATTATCATACACCACTCTTGCTTTTTGTTCTGCTGCGAGGTCCTCTACTAAATCAGCAATCGGATCGCCCATTACGTTAATTGCCGTAAGTTTGAGCGCTTCACCGCCGGCATTTACCGGATACACACCTTTGCCGTGGTCAATATAATATGCACCAAACGGGCTGTTTTCAATTTCTGATTCTTTCAGGTTTTTGGTAAGCTGATGCACAATTGTGCCTACCATTTCAAGATGTGCAAGTTCCTCTGTTCCTGTGTTCTATACCATTTTGCTCTGTTGAAAAAAATTGAAAATTTTATTTTCAGCAATAGCACAGAAAAGTATGATTTTGAAAAATATTTTAAAAAAATTTTATATTGGACATAAATTTAGACAGTGTCGTTGTTATTAATATAGAGAGGTATATATACTAGTATAAAATAATAATACAACTTAACATTCTTAAACAACTCTTAATCAGATGGGGATTGTATCTATTAGGTATTTTGCAAGGTTGGGTGGTTGTGATATGTGTATAAAGTAGCCGTAGTCAATACGTTTTTTTGTTTTAATCAGGTAAATATTTGTAAAAGTATTGAAAAAGATAAAGTTTTGTGTTAAAATACAATAGTCACGTAGTTAAATATTCTATTATACACCATAAGGCTTGCGTTGGTAAAAACGCAGGCTTGCTGTTCGTTCCCTTATGGTGTAATGGATTAACTGCGTGACAACAGGAGCATAGCCTCGTTTTTCGTGCGTGGGCTTATGCCCACGCATTTTTTAATTTATGGAGGTTTTGCAAATGAAAAGATTTCTAAGTGTTTTGATGGTTGTGATATTATCAGTAAGTGTATTTATTGTTCCTGTATCAGCCAATAATGAGTTGTCAGTTGTGCTGAATGGTGAACCATTAGAATTTGACGTTCAACCACAAATAATTAATGGTCGTACCATGGTTCCTATGCGTAAAATCTTTGAAGAATTAGGCGCAACTGTAGATTGGGATGGTAGCATACAAAAGATAACTGCAAAAAAACAAGATATAACAGTTGTTATGCAGATTAATAGCAATATATTATCAGTAAACGGAAACAATGTTACATTAGATGTTCCACCGCAATTAGTTAATGGAAGAACTCTTGTTCCTGTAAGAGCGGTAGCGGAAAGTTTTGATATACATGTATTATGGGATGAAGTTTATAATAATGTTGTTTTATCTACATACATTCCTCTTGAAACATCAATACAAGCATTCAATTATCTAGGTGCTTGGTTACTTGAGAATGGAAAAGTTTTTGGAGAATATGTATATGTAGGTTGGGAAGTAGTAGAGGGTGTTAATGCAGAAATTCGTTGTTATCCTGAAAGTGGGAATATAGCATTTTATCTTGATAGTTATCAAAATGACGGCATAATGACTGCAATAAATATATGGCCGACTTATGATGGAAACGATGTCTATGCAACATATATTAGCGGTTCTCAAACTTGCAGAATTGATGGAAATATTAATATGGCGATGCATACCCCAAATTATCCACTTGCTTATAGAGAGTGTGAGCCAGGGGAATTTGAAACAACATACAACTTACTTGATGATACAAGAGAGAGAATTAATGTTTTGTTAAATGAAGTTGACTTGCTTTTAGCATTTGAGAATTCAGGTGTTAATTTAAATACGTTAGGTTTTAAAAAATATTAATATTTTATTTCTTCATGGGCGTTGACTATAGTATTTAATGGAGGTATAATATATATAAGTAAATTATATGAATATATGATTTGCTTGTAATTATGGTATCGAGTGCAACGGCACGGGCTTAATGATTATTTAAGTTGGTGGCGGTGGCGGTGGTTTCTTTAGTGGATGCTAAAGATATTAAATAATGAATAGAGCATAAGCCTGTATTGGCTTTAAGTGTCGTTACAATCGGTAACGGCACTTTTTTTGTGCAGAAATATTTTTATAAGGGGGGGTAACGGATGTGTTACATAGCGGTATTTTCAAAGAGATAGTTAAGAGAAATAAGAATTATAATGGTATCAGCATCAAGTTTACAACTGTTGCAGTATTTATCAGGAGAGTTCTTGACTTGTTAGGGTTGTATAGTGTAGCGGATGCGGAAAATGGTATGGTTAGAGCAATTAAGGATGATGAAGAATTTGAGATTATTGTTGACAGGACAAATCAAAGGATAGTGTTAGAGGCAGACCTTTGGAGTGTTGGCACAAGAGCCTTTGCAAAGAAGAAAGTCCAGACGCTTGAAAGACTTAACAGATATAATCAAAATTTAAACTTCGGGTATTGTATGCTTGTTGGGTTTAAGGTTATATACCATACAACAGAAAGTATCTATATGGGTGTAGATGATGCGGAAGATATGGCAGTTGCAGACGGGTTGATAAGGCATTATATGATTGATACAAAGTTAATAAAAGATATGGTATTTTCTGATGGACTTGATTGCGTCGGCACGTAAGCGAAAGTGTTTGTTTAAAAGCGTTGGAAAATTTACGGTAATTTTTCAACCAACACAAATTTGCTGGATTTTCAGTAGGTAGATTTTTGAAATTTTAGTTATCGGATGCAAAAAGTGTCAAAAGTGTTGGTTTTAGTTCGGGAGTGGAATGTGAAAATTTGCAGATTATTTCAATCTTATTTATCTTATACCATTAAATAGTGGTCGCAGAAAATTAAGATTAAAGAAATCAACAAAAATTTGATTTTAACATCAAGAAAAGGTTGAAATTACGGCATTTTGTGATTTTAAAATTTGCATCGTGATTTTGTGTTGAAATGACAGTATTTTTATAAAATTACATAAAATTTGTGGTTAAGAGATGAAAAAAGAGAGTTCATATATTTTAAGTTATGGGTACGTTCTACCTATACAGGCTACTTGTGAGGTTTGGCGTATTCAATAGATTTATTCATAAGGTAGGTGTTAAATATGGAATACGGTTATGTTCGTGTGTCAAGCAAAAGTCAGGCAGAAAATCATTCTCTAGCAGAGCAAGAACAGACAATCTTAGAAAAGTATCCTTCGGCAGAGATACGCAGAGAAGTGTTTACTGCTGCAAAAGACTTTAATAATAGACAGGTGTTTAATGACCTAATTGACAGGTTGACAGATGGGGATTGTTTGATAGTTTCCAAGATGGATAGATTTTGCCGTAATGTTCGCGAGGGGTTAGATATCATAGAACATTTGATGGATAAGGGTATTAAGATAGATATACTGAATTTAGGTGTTATAGATAATACGCCTGTTGGCAGGTTAACTTATACAATCTTATTGTCTTTTGCAGAATTTGTGAGAAATATGATTGTAGAGCGTACACAAAGCGGTCGCGAACTTGCAAGACAAAAGGATGGGTACATAGAAGGCAGACCAAGAAAATTTAGCAACACACAACTCGCATTGGCGATGCAGTTGTTAGAAAACCATTCATATAAACAAGTTTCATCGATGACAGGTATATCAAAGAGTACACTACAAAGAGAAAAGAAAAGGACAGTTGACAAAAATAACAGGACATAAATTTTAAAAAATTAACTAAAATCTAAAAAAATTTACTGATGAGAGCAAAACTGACTAAAATGCACACAGTTACCTTAAATTAAGTATCAATTCGTAAGGGAGGGTACTTAAAATGGGTAGTGCATTAAGACAACCTTATAACGCATATACATCTATTGGTGGTGTTATGCCTATGGGAAATAAAGTTAATGTTGTTCTTTCAGATAAAGAGAAAGAGAACTTAAATCACAGTCTTAAATCTTCTGTATATAAAGAATTATATAGAAAGTCTCTTATTACAGATAGAGAGTTAAGATTATTGTTAGAAAAAGCGCCTAAATTTTTAAATTAGGGGCTGAGATATCGGAGTGGTTGCGTTATAATACAGTGACCACTCCACAAATACATTAGAAAAATAGTTAAGTGAGGTTAAAGAATTATGGTAGATTTGAAAAGATTAAGTAGTAGTAACGTAGTAGCATTTAGTCCTTTTAATGTGTTAAATGATGCAAAGGCGTTGCGCGTAGCCGCTTATGCAAGGGTTAGTACAGATAAAGATGACCAAGCCAATAGTTTTGAAAGTCAGGTTAAATATTTTACAGAGTTTATTGACAAACAAGAAAATTGGCAGTTGGTTAAGGTTTATAGTGATGATGGTATTTCAGGAACATCAACCAAAAATCGTGTTGGGTTTAACTCAATGATAGATGATGTTACGGCAGGTAAAATTGATTTTATTATAACAAAAGAGGTTTCGCGCTTTGCCAGAAATACAGTTGATACATTGCAGGTAACAAGAGACCTGAAAGAAATGGGTGTTGGAGTTTACTTTATGCTTGATAACATTAACACACTTGACAAAGATGGCGAACTTCGCTTGACGCTTATGGCATCTCTTGCACAAGAAGAAAGCAGAAAGACATCAGAACGCGTCAAGTGGGGGCAGAAAAGACAAATGGAAATGGGTGTTGTCTTTGGTCGCAGCCTGCTTGGGTATAAAGTAGTTGAAGGTAAGTTATATCTGGTTGAAGAAGAAGCAGAAATTGTTAGAAAGATATTCCATAAATACCTCAATGAAGGTAAAGGTACTCATATAATAGCAAGGGAACTTAAAGAAGAAGGTATCAAGACGTATAACCCTGATGGTCGTGCAAAATATAAGAATGATTGGTCAAACACACAGATTTTGCGTGTTCTTCGCAATGAGAAATATGTTGGAGATTTGGTGCAAAAAAAGACTTGGACACAAAACTTTTTAGACCACAAGAAAAGGTATAACAGGGATAATGAAGAGATGGTTAGAATTGAAAACCACCATCCAGAGATTGCAATTATATCAAGGGATATGTGGAATGCGACACAAGCGGAGTTGCAACGTCGTACGACAACGGCAGAACAGAAATCTAAACATAGTAATAGGTATTGGGCATCAGGTAAAATCTATTGTGGGGTATGTGGCGAAAGATTTGTAAACAAAATAAAAAAGACATCAGCAGGCACATCAAGGGCTTGGAATTGTATGAACCATATCAAACCACACGCTTTTCGTAATGCAGAGTGTTCTATGTCAGAATGGGCAAGTGACAGGAGTATGAAGAATATTGTTCTTTATATCCTTAATATGTTAGTTGAGAGCAAAGATGAACTTAAGACAGAGATTGTAAAGGAGATTTCGCAGTTAAATCTCGAACAAAAAGTTAAGTCAACAGATGATATTCAAGATAAAATTGACAGATTAGAACAGAAAAAATTAAAATTGATTGACATTAGAACAGAGGGTGAAATCTCAAAGGAAGATTTTATGAAAAAGATAACTCAATTTGAAACAGAGATTTCAGAGTTGAAGATACAGTTAGAAGAAATAAAAGAACTTGCTACCACTAAACAACGTCAGCAGGATAGGATGGATAGTATTATCAAGGAAATTGACAAGGTATTGCAGTTAGATAGTGAAGATTTGGATGAACTGTTAGGAACAGTTACACAAAGTATAACAGTTTATGAAGGTCATACTGTTGTAGTAAGGCTTAAGGATGTACCTTTTAATTTCAAGGTAGTCTATAAGTCAACAGGTAAATTAGATACATATAGAACAGAGATTTTAAGTCTTGAAGTGGTATAAAGAAAATGGCAAAGCATACTGATTTCAGTAGGCTTTGCCTATCTTTGTATAAAGGAGCAAAATCGTCGCTGATAGACCTATATCCGTCAGGATTGCTTTTGCCATATCGTCTTCCATATGGTAACGTTGCGACAGATAGCGAAGTGATGCCGCAATTTCACCATTTGGTCCACCGTACTGTGAAATGATGTAAGCGGCAAGTTTAGGGTTTGTATTTTTGATTTTTATCGGGTACTGCAATTTTTTAAGATAATTCCACATAGTTTTACCTCTCCTTTCAATCCTTTTCCCAAGGCCACGGACCGTCCATCCATGCCCATCTTTCGGAATTCATATTGTTTTCACTTCTGAGAGGACCATAATCATCCTCGTATTCTTCTACAAGGTCTTCAAGCTTTTCGGCAACAGATTTGTGCATTGCCAATGCCTTTTTGTCGGTAGGATTGGTGTCCAGAAACAGGTTTAGTTCTTTTTCTACAAATGCATATTCCATTATTTCCTGTAACAAATCTTCTCTTGACATCAGTCTTCCTCCTTCATTTCATAAACATTTTTCGGCAAATCCAGAATTTTGAAGAGTGTTCCCCGTTTAAGTGCTCTGTGAGGTTCATTAACTCCTTCAAAATCATGTGGTTTTACACAGGCATATCCTGTTCGCATACAACCGCACGGCTGCATCGGTTTTGGGGACTCGGGTCTTTCCGGTCTTTGTGGAGGACGGTTTTCCTGCATTGGTGGACGATTTTCCGGTCTTTGCGGAGGACGGTTTTCCTGCATCGGAGGACGATTTTCCGGTCTTTGCGGAGGACGGTTTTCCTGCATTGGTGGACGATTTTCCGGTCTCTGCGGAGGACGGTTTTCCGGTCTCTGGGGGCGCATCTGCCCGTTATTTCCGTTATTACCATTATTGCCGTTTGGCGGACGCTGTGGGCGTTGCTGACTTATTGTGGGAACACTCCACATATCGTCCTCCTCGCTACCTTCCGGCGTGCCATGAATAGAACGAAATCCGTTATTCATATCATAGTTATACATATCATCTGTCATTCCACGACCTGTAATGTCCATAAGTCGTCTCATGATTTCATCTGCACCGTTAGTTCTATCGTTTCCGTTATTATACATAACTACCTCCATTTGAAATTTTTGTACACAGTTGTACAGTAACCATTTTATTCATTTGGCACAAGAATTGTTACAAAAAAGCCTGCCGGCAATTTCAATAGCATTGTCCATATCCTTAACTTCAACATCGGGGATAACTCCCATTCCGATAATTTTTCTTCCGCCAGGTGTTGTGTAAATTCCCTTTGACATAACTATTCCACCGCGCCGTTTTTCTTCCGCAAGGCGACTGAACGTTCCTTTGCCGTAAGTTTTTTCTCCGATTATTACTGCCGCACCCCATTCCTGCATTGTGGCGGCAAAGGCTTCCGCCGCACTGGCACTGTTTTTATTTACAATAATAACAAGGTTGTATTTACCAAAAGTTTTATTTTCAGAAAAATATGTTTTGCTGTTATTTACTTTAAGTACAGGTCCTTTGGGTGCAAACAGATTAAACAGTCCCATAAGTTCGTCGTGTGCACCACCTGGATTATCACAAAGGTCTATTATTATGTTGTTTGTGTTAAGCGTTTTAAGTAATTGCTTCGTTTTTAAAGTTGTTCCTTTTGAAAAAGAGTCTATTTTTATATATCCTGTTATCATACACACCTCCCCTTGCAGTATATGATAACAAATAAAAAAACGGTCCTGACCAATGGTCAGAACCGCCTTTTTTATTATTTATTATTCCTGTTCAGGTGCGCCTACGGGACAAACTTCTGCGCATGTTCCGCAATCGATGCAAGCATCTTTATCGATTACATATACAGAATCTCCTGCAGAAATGCAAGATACCGGGCAATCTCCTTCACATGCACCACAGCTGATGCACTGATCTGAAATTACATATGCCATTAGAAACACCTCCCCCTTGATTGTTCTTTATTGAATTATATCACATTAAAATATAATTTTCAAGTACTAAATTTCTTCGAGTTTCTTAAGTTCTTTAAGCTCGTCGGCGCTTACATCCTCTACCTTTTATTGGTGTTTTTGAGAATTTTGATTTCATCTATCGAATATTCTTTCGGCGGATGGTCGCTCGAGAGTTTTACCCCTACTTTTTTCTGCAGAATTTCCACCTTTACAACACTGCCTTCGCCATCGGGTGTTTTAACAAGAGCACCGTAACCCGGCAAATCTTTTGCAAGAGCATCATAGGTGTCCTGCTCGTATTTAAGGCAACACATAAGTCTGCCGCAGGTACCCGAAATTTTTGTCGGGTTAAGCGAAAGACTTTGTTCTTTTGCCATTTTGATTGAAACGGGAATAAACTCGCCAAGGAAGCTGTTACAGCAAAGACGTCTGCCGCACACACCGAGTCCGCCAAGCATTTTAGCTTCGTCACGCACACCTATCTGGCGAAGTTCAATTCTTGTTCTGAAAATTGAAGCAAGGTCTTTAACAAGGTCACGGAAATCCACTCTGCCGTCTGCAGTAAAGTAGAACAGCAGTTTTCCACCGTCAAAGGTATATTCCGTATCAATAAGTTTCATATCAAGATTATGCTTTCTTATTCTTTCAAGCGCGGTATAGAAAGCTTCTTTTTCCTTTTGAACGTTACGCTCCTCCTGTTTTAAATCTGCTTCGGTTGCTTTTCTTATAACAGGTTTAAGCGGAACGGAAATTTCACCATCCTCTACCTGACGGTTGGAAAGAACAACAACGCCTATTTCAACACCGCGCTGTGTTTCCACAATTACATATTCACTTTCTTCAAACTTCGTTTTGCAAGGGTCAAAATAATATATCTTGCCGACTTTTTTAAAACGAACTCCTACTATTTCTACCATTGAGTACCTCCCAGCATCCGTTTGAAAGAGCAGTTATAAGAATGCCATAATTAACATTCCTGCTATGCATTTTCTGTGCTTCTGTTATATACTGAGTTGCTTTAAATGCGCCGAAAAGCTCTGTTTTTTCTGCAAGGCGCACCAAGCTTTCTGTTTTATCTTTATTACCAAGTAAATCTTTTTGGCCTAATTTGATAAAAACAATATCACGGAAAAAAGCGAGCATTATATCAAGAATTTTTCCTGATTCATCTTTATTTTTTTCAAAAAAATTTACTGTATCAAATATGCAAATCTGATTAGTTCCAATAAGATTTTCAATCTGGTGCAGGCAGTTATCCCTCATTTCAAGGTAAGTTTCGTCACCCGACAGGGCAAGTGCTTTTCCGATATTGTTTTCGGATGCCGCTATAAGCGCACTTTCGCCGCCAAGCACTTTTTTTACATCCGCTTCCGTATATGGTGTAAGCGAAAGTTTCATAACTCTTGATAAAATTGTATCAAGAAGAAGCTCGGCATTCTGGATAAGAATGATAAAAACAACATATTCCGGCGGTTCTTCCAGCACTTTAAGAAGTGCGTTCTGCGCTTCCTTCGTTATACCGTCCGCATCGGGAATTATTACCACTTTTTTATCCGCCATATAAGGTTTTATGCTTATGCTTTTAATGACCTGCCTTATATCGTCAACACCGATTTGCTTTTTTTCGGGCAAAACTGTTATGATATCCGGATGTGAGCCACCCGAAGAAAGCCTGCACGATTCACAGACTCCGCACGAGGATTTGCCATCACACACAAGATAGGCGGCAAATGTATTTGCAATAAGCTTTTTGCCCATACCCTTGTCCCCTTCGATAACGTAAGCATGGCTTACTTTACCGCGGCGGATTGAGGTAAGTAAAAAACTTTTTATTAGTTCCTGACCGATTATGTCATCAAACTTATTGCTCATTACAGCCTGACCTTCCTTTAAGCCGAGGGGAATCGAGCCCCATAAGCCTTAAACTTGTTAAATTTTCATTCTTGAAACTTGTCGTCCTTGCAAGGCGTCAGCCTTGCTTCGTCCTTCGCATTCCAATTATATAAAATTTTCCTGCGTTTAATATCGAAGAGTTTAAAACCTTGTGGTGTTCGATTCCACTCGGCTTCGGACATCTTTTTTATTTTAACACAGATAACGTTTTGTGTCAACTATTTCAAAAGTTCGATTGCCTTGTTGTACTGGCTATCAATAAGGACTTCCATATTCCTTGTTGCGTTATGAAGGTCAACCTGTGTCATTATGTCCATTTTGCCGGTAACCTCGTGAGAATAAGTTTCCTGAAACAGTTTTACAGCCGCACGTGTATCGTTGTCAAATACACCGTCTACCTGACCGGTATAGATATTAAGCAGGTTAAGACGCTGTTCTATTGTATAAATGCTTTCTTCGGATGAATTTTCATTTATTTCCGCCGAAAATTCAATATCCTTTACTTCAGGATGCTGCGAAAGAAGGCATTTTTTGTTTTTTATTTCAAAATCCGGAATTACACCGATACCGTCAACCGGAGTACCTTTTGCAGTTGTATATGTAGCAATTGTAAGTCTGAATCCTGCACCTGTAAGAAGTCCGTTTACTGTCTGTACGGTACCTTTTCCGTAGGTTGTTGTACCAACAATTTGAGCTGATTTTGTATCTTTCATTGTGCCGGCAAAGGCTTCCGCCGCACTTGCGCTATATTCGTTCACAAGCACAACAATTTTATATTTCTTTGAGTTATCTTTATTGTTATAATACTTTTCGTTTTGTTTTGAGTCCTTGAATTCAATGTTGAAAATAGGTCCTTTTGGTGTAAACATACGCAGGATTTCAATAAGCGCATCCTTATCACCACCTGGGTTGTTACGCAAATCTATGATAAGCTTTTTAATTCCCGCTTTATCAAAATACTCCATCTGCTCTTTTACTTCCGATGCTGTATGTGTTGAAAAGCTTGATATTGCAAGGTATCCTATTTTGCCGTCTTCAACAATGCTTCCCGCTACGGTTTTCTGTTCAAATTTATCTCTTATAATTGTGAAATAAATGATTCCTTCCTGACCTGCACGATGGATACCGATTTTCACCTCTGTTCCCTTGTCGCCCGTAATGATGCTTTGCGCATATGCAAGACTTTTACCGGTAATATCTTCATCGTCTACACTTACAATTACGTCACCCGAAAGAATACCGGCTTTTTTTGCAGGAGAATTTTCAATAGGACTTACAACAACTATTTCGCCGCCCCGTTCCTGCACGTTTACACCTATACCGCACACAGACGCCTCTATTGAACCCATAAGGTCCTGCATTTCTTCATAGTTAAGAAACTCCGAGTTTTTATCAAGTGACCCGAAAGCTGTTTTAAGAATTTCTTCAAATAGCTCCGGATTTTCGTCAAGCATTTTCTTTACAACAGTTTCATAAAGCTGACCTTCGGTTACTCCGAATTTATAGTTTTCAGCAATAAATTCCATTATCATATCCATATATTCTACTGTGAATGCGTAGTCTTTTTCCGTTTCTTCGGCAAAGACTGCAGTAGAAAAAAGTATTGTAAAAGCAAGAAGTAATGCTGCTATTTTTTTCATTATTATCCTCCTATTCAATCACAAGACGGTAAACTCTTTCAATACCGCCTGCCCACGTGCTTTTCATATATGCAAAACAAAACTTATCAAAAATTGTGTTAAGCTCGTCCTTATTTATCTGTTTATGTTTAAACATCAGTTCTGTTTCATTTTTTATCTGCATCTGCATAAAATCAGATGTTTCGCCGCTTGTATAAGATTTTGCATTATCAAGAACAATATATCCGCCAGGACTATCGTAAAAATACAGGTTTCCAGAATATACCGAAAGCTCGCCTGTATATTCTTCTTTCTTTTCGTATTCCGTTACACTTGCAAAATAAAGGGCTTTGTCTTTCATATAAAGTTTGATTTTATCCCCTACCCGAAGTGCGCCCGATGTATCTGTCCTGCCCTTGCCTATTACAACAAGCTCGTTATCAAGCTGCATAAATACAGGGGTATTTTTATCAAGGTCAACACGTATTTCAATGTAGTTTTTTTCAGTGGAAACTGCAATAACACGATTTATTTTATCTTTAGTATATTTTTCGGTTATTTTGACAACCTTACCCTCATGAAGAACCATTCCCATTTTGGGAAGTATATGCGGTTCAAAAAATGAAAGCACAAGTGCAATATCACTTTTTGTCATATATGTAGCTTTATAGTTCGGCATTTCCGCTTCATCCGCACCGTGCAGAGTTTTCATCCATCCGACAAAGCGTTTTGCCGTTACGGGTGCATCCTTATAAAGCGGATTTTGCTTTTCGTAGCACTGAACAAACTCGTGCGATGTCATAAGTCCGTCGTTAAGTGCATGCATAAAAAAGCCATCTGCCCATGCAGATTCATCATACTCACCAAGTCCTGCTTTTTTGCGCATTTCGGGGTTAATTGAATCATTAAGACAATCCTGTTCTTTGCCCACTGTCCTGTAGGCAATACGAAGTGCGACGGCGTTTGAAAAATACTTATCATCATCAAAATCCTGAAATATTATGCCAAGCGCTGTCATTTCATTTTCACCGCGACTTGCCGTTTCATCAAGTGCGCCAAGAATTTCCATAACCTCTTCGGCACTTCCTTCAATTGGAAGATAAACCGCCGCCTGTCCGGTTACGGGAAAAAGCATTAATATTATGCTTAAAATTAATATGCAAACTATACTTTTTTTTATGGTAATTCACTCCCAAAACTTCATACTTATAGTTTAAACTTTAAGCGGCAATTTGTCAAGTAATTTAACGTGCATTTTATTGACATTACCTGCTTAATATGGTAAAATTGGAGTAAGCTGACTCCCCTCGGCTTAGCTTTTGATATTGGAGGAAATTATGGCTTTTGACGGTATTACAATGAAATGCATAGCTACCGAACTTAGCACCCGGCTTTGCGGCGGCAGAGTGGACAAAATATATATGCCCGATAAGGACACTATTGTAATTTCTGTACGTAGCACAGGAAAAAATTACAAGCTTTTTTTATGTGCCAATCCCTCCATTCCAAGGATTTATCTTACCGAAAGTGCAAGAGAAAATCCGCTTTCTCCGCCTGTTTTCTGTATGCTTCTTCGTAAGCATTTAAGCGGCGGACATATAACGCACATTTCCTGTCCCGATGTTGAAAGGGTTATTGAAATCGGGATTGAATCCAAAAATGAGCTTGGCGATATTGGTGTAAAACGTCTTATAATTGAAATTATGGGTCGATACAGCAATATTCTGCTTGTAAATGAAAACGGTTCTATTGCCGATTGCGTGCGTAAAATTGATGCATCTGCCCCCGGTGAACGTATACTTTTGCCCGGTGTGAAATATGAGTTTCCTCCAAAACAGAACAAGGTTTCTCCGCTTGAAACGGATTTTGATGAAATACGCAGCATTGTTTCTGCATGTCCCGATGAATTAAAAATGGACAAACATATTTTAAATTCCTTTGCCGGACTCTCCCCTGCGGTGGCGCGCGATTTTGTATATGCCGCCTGCGGTGATATGGATGCACAAGGAATGAGCTTTGATGATGAAACGAAAGCTATTCTTGCAAAACATATTGCAGGAATATTTGATAAAATAAAAGTTTCCGAATTTGAGCCTGTTATTATTAAAAATGACGATACGCTGCCGTTTGATTTTTCATGTTTTGATTTGAAACAGTATGACACAAAAGAGCGTGTCCCCGCACTTTGTGAAGTGCTGGATGATTTTTATATAGAACGCGAAATAAGGCAGAGGTTAAATCAGAAAAGCAGCGAAATTTCAAAAACGGTTTCCAACCTGCTTGCAAGATACAGAAAAAAAGCTACTCTTCAGCAACAGGACATTGAAAACGCAGGTCAAATGGATAAATACAAACTGTATGGCGACCTGATTACTGCAAACATATACCAGATTAACGCAGGTGACACACGGCTTATTGCACAGAATTTTTATGACGAAAATCTGCCGGAGATTGAAATTCCGCTTGACGCAAATCTTTCTCCTGCGAAAAACGCAAGTAAGTTTTATGCCAAATACAACAAACTCAAAAGCACCGCTATTCACGCAGCTCGGCAGCTTGAAATTACAAATTCGGATATTGAATATCTGATGAGTGTAGAGTCATCTATTGATACCTGCGAAAATATGCGCGATATTGCCGAAATTCGTCGTGAGCTTGAGGCAGGCGGATATATAAAAGCACAGAAGAACTCGGAAAAACCGAAAAAGGACGAGACGATTGTTTTAAACAAATTCATCAGCTCCGACGGGTTTGAAATTTATGTGGGTAAAACCAGCCGTCAGAATGATTATCTGACGATGAAATTCGCGCGGTCCCGAGATATATGGATGCATACCAAAAACATCCCCGGCTCGCATACTGTAATTATAACCGGCGGCAAAGATGTGCCTGACAGAACGCTTGAAGAGGCGGCAAATTTGGCGGCATATTATTCAAAGGCAAGACAAAGCAGCGGCGTTGCGGTTGATTATACCGAAATTAAAAATGTTAAAAAACCATCCGGCGCAAAACCCGGTATGGTTATATATGAGGAGTATTACACGATTTATGTTACTCCCGACGAAGAAAAAGTGAAAGAGATGTCAAAATGAAACTTGATTTATTTGATTATTATCTTCCCGAAGAGCTTATTGCACAAACACCGCTTGAAAAACGTGACACGTCACGTCTTTTAAAGCTTGACAGACAAAGCGGCGAAACCCAGCACGGAAGTTTCAGGGATATTAAAAAATACTTAAAAAAAGGCGACTGCCTTATTCTTAACGACACAAGGGTTATTCCCGCAAGGCTGTACGGTCAGCGCGAAGATTCCGGCGCAGAGGTTGAATTTTTACTTTTGAAACGAATTTCAACTACTGACTGGGAGGTTATTGTACGTCCGGGTAAAAAGCTTAAAGAAGGACGGCGCGTCGTTTTTGGCGGCGGTAAGCTGAAAGCTGAAATTATCGAGGTGCTTGAAACAGGCAATCGTATTGCAAGGTTTGAATATGACGGGGTTTTTGAAAATATTCTTGAAGAGCTTGGCGAGATGCCGCTCCCCCATTACATAACACATAAGCTTGAAGATAAAAACCGATATCAGACGGTTTATGCAAAATATGACGGGTCGGCGGCGGCACCTACAGCGGGACTCCATTTTACACCTGAGCTGATGGACGAAATACGCGCTTTGGGCGTTAATATTGCATATGTTACCCTGCACGTAGGCCTTGGTACGTTCCGCCCTGTTAAGGTGGAAAATATTGAAGAACACGAAATGCACAGCGAATATTACATTATGCCCGAAGAAACCGCAAAAATTATAAACGAAACTAAGGAAAATGGCGGCAGGGTTATTGCTGTGGGCACAACCTCCTGCAGAACGCTTGAATCCGTTGCAGACGAATCGGGACTTGTCCGCCCGTGCAGCGGAAGTACGGATATATTCATTTATCCAGGGTATAAATTTAAACTTATTGACGGGCTTATAACTAATTTTCATTTACCGAAATCCACACTTATAATGCTTGTAAGTACGTTTGCAGGACGTGAAAACACAATGAATGCATATAAAGAAGCAGTAAACGAAAAATACAGATTTTTCAGTTTCGGCGATTCAATGATAATTATTTAATAATAAAAAGCACCTTTTAGGTGCTTTTTATTATTATCGGTTGAAGCTGTTTTCCCTCAACTGCCGCAATTGTTGCGGGCACTACAAGGTTAAAATCTGCAATCATTGAATTTGGTTTTTTTATCGGGTCATCCTGACCGTAGGGAACAAAAAATATGTTCTTTGCAAGAAGCAGTTGACCTATATTCCGTGCAGATGCGCCAAGCGCATCGTTTGTTGAAACTGCCACTATAAGCGGTTTCAAGTTGCGCAGGTGTGCTTTTGCCGCCATTGTGACACATGTATCATTAATGCCGTTTGCAAGTTTTGAGATGGTGTTTCCTGTACACGGCGCAATAACAAGTGCATCAAGAAGCTTTTTAGGTCCGATAGGTTCCGCATCTTTAATTGTGGAAATAATAGTGTTTCCCGATAGCTCCTGCATTGCCGATTTGAAATGCTCGGCTGTGCCGAACCGAGTGTCCGTTTTTTCTACAATTTCGCTCATAATGGGTATTACATTTGCACCGGCTGCTTTAAGCTGTGCAATTTGCTTTATTGCCGTTTCAAGTGTGCAAAACGAACCTGTAACCGCAAATCCGACCGTAAGCCCTTCTAAATTCATAAAACCTGCACCTCCCCCTTTTAAATCTCGTTTATTATATTCATAACTGTATCTGCAATTATTTCGCCTGCCGAATCGGGCGCTGTTTTCCCCGGAAGTGAAAGCGCCCATATAACGTTTATCCCAAGCTTTTTCCCCGCATCAAAATCCACCCCTCCGGGTTTTGATGCAAGATCTATAATTAATGCATCTCCTCGCACTATTTTCAACACTCTCTCATCAAATATCATATGCGGTACTGTATTAAAAATAAGCGGATATTCATATACATCTTCAGCTATTTCTCCTGTTGGTACAGGTGTATATCCATAGGCTTTTATCCACGCAAGGTCCGAGCACTTTCTGGCACTGCAGGTTACATCAGCACCAAATGCCGAAAGCATTTTGGCAAGAACTTTTCCTATTCTTCCAAATCCCACGACAAGACACTTCATTTTATTAAGTGTACGAGGCATATTCCGCATTGCTATTTCAATAGCTCCTTCCGCAGTGGGAACTGCATTTAAAACGGCAAATTCTTCCCTTTCAAGATAATCAGCATAACGCACCTTCTTTTCGTCAAGTGCATTCTTTAATTCAGGCGAAAGCTTACCTCCTGCTACAATGGCATCCTTTTCAAGTGCCGAAACAAATCTTTTTATACTGATATTTGGTGTGCAGTTTATACAGCAATCGTCCGATGCAGGAAGCCCCAGAAGTACTATTTTTGCGCCGCAAAGTACTTCTTCTGCCGATGATGCAAGTGCTGCCCCTTTATACAAACTTTCTTTATTAAAACCGAAAAGGTATACATCAAATCCGTTTTTTGCAAGATGCCGCGCCGCCGCTACCTGACGCATATCCCCGCCTATTACAGCTATTTTTTTAGCCATATATATCCACTTCCTTCATAAGATGCATTAATATATTAACATATTATGCATTTTTCGGCTGTGCGGTTACTTGCGTTTTTTATATTTTTGGATTATAATAGAAAGTGATAAATTATGCTTAAGGATTACGATATGAAAAGATTATGTATTGGAATTCTTGCCCATGTTGACAGCGGAAAAACCACACTTTGTGAGGGGCTTCTTTTTGCCGCAGGCGAAATACGAAGGCTGGGCAGGGTTGACCATAAGGATGCTTTCCTTGATACAAACGAAATAGAACGTGACAGAGGAATTACAATTTTCTCTAAACAGGCAATTATAAACGCGTTTGATACGAAAATCAGTTTGCTTGACACTCCGGGACACGTGGATTTTTCTGCCGAAACCGAAAGAACTCTACGTGTGATTGACTATGCCATTTTGGTAATAAGCGGGTCGGAGGGGGTACAAAGCCATACAAAAACCCTTTGGAATTTGCTTTCCCATTACGGTGTACCAACCTTTATTTTTGTAAATAAAATGGATTTGCCGGAAACGAACAGAGAAAATATGCTCTCCGAACTTCAGACCGAGCTTTCCGGCGGATGTATTGATTTTGAAAATTTTGATTATGAACAGGCCGCAACACTTGATGATGCTCTTTTTGAAGAATATATGTCAAGTGACAGTTTGTCTGAAAAATCCATTAAAAATGCCATTTCCGGACGCAAAATATTCCCCTGCTTTTTCGGTTCGGCACTTAAAAATGAGGGTGTTGATTCTTTTCTTGAAAATGTTTGTAAGTTTACATCGGAAAAGAAAACAAACGAAGAATTCGGTGCAAAGGTGTTTAAAATTTCGGAAGATGAACGAGGCGTGCGCCTTACTCATATAAAAGTTACAAGCGGAAGTCTTAAAGTAAAAAGTGTAATTGGTGACAATAAGATTAACGAGATTCGTATTTATTCGGGTGTAAAATACACTCCTTCGCAGGAGGTTTTTGCGGGTGAGGTGGCGGCTGTTACGGGACTTCCTGAAAGCTATCCCGGTATGGGGCTTGGGTGCGACCCGGACAGCGGCGAGCTTACTATGGAGCCGGTATTTACCTACAGCGTAGTTTTACCGGATGGAGCTGATATTCATACTGCCCTTACTGCACTTCGCAAGATAGAGCAGGAAGAAACGCAGATGCACGTTATTTACAACGAGCTTCTGCAGAAAATTGATGTGCAGATTATGGGAATGGTTCAGCTTGAAGTATTAAAACGAATACTCGCTGACAGATTTTCCATTGACGCAGAGTTTGAACACGGAAGTATTATATATAAAGAAAGTATTGCAACTGCAGTTGAGGGTGTTGGGCATTATGAGCCGCTGCGCCATTATTCCGAGGTGCATTTACTCTTAGAACCGGGTAAACGCGGCAGCGGGCTTGTATTCAAATCCGCCTGCAGTGAGGATGTACTTGACCGCAATTGGCAGCGCCTTATTATGACACATCTTAAAGAAAAGACGCATCTTGGTGTGCTGACAGGCTCGCCCATTACGGATATGAAAATAACCCTTGTCAACGGACGTGCACATCAGAAGCATACCGAGGGCGGTGATTTCCGTCAGTCGACATACCGCGCGGTGCGGCAGGGACTGATGATGGCGGAAAGCGTACTTCTTGAGCCGTATTACAATTTTGTGCTTGAAGTACCGCTTGACAAAACAGGTCGTGCAATGACGGATTTGCAGCAGATGGGTGCGGAGTTTAAGCCTCCGGTTACGAAAGAAAATACAACCGTTATTTCGGGTAGCGCACCTGTTTCTCGTGTACGTGACTATCACCTTGAGGTGATTTCATATACGCACGGTGAGGGCACTCTTTCATGCAGTTTCGGCGGATATATGCCGTGTCAGAATGCGGATGAAGTAATAGAAAAAATCGGATATAATCCTGAAGCAGATACCGCAAACAGCGCCGATTCCGTATTTTGTGAGCGTGGCAGTGGATTTACGGTTAAGTGGAATGAAGTTTATGATTATATGCACATTCCCCTGCTTTCAGATAAGAAGAAAGAAAACGAGCCTATTGTGCGGAAATATGAAAAGATTACCGCAAGCGAGGAAGAACTTTTAAAGATATACGAAAGCGTGTACGGCAAGATAAAACGTGAGCTGCCAAGACCGATGAAAACACCGAAAACTCCTAAGCCATATAAAGAAAAACCGATTGCAAACATGCAGACATATCTGCTGATTGACGGATATAATATTATCTTTGCATCGAATGAGCTTAAAGCTATAGCGCAGGACAGCTTTGATGCGGCACGCGAAATTCTTATCCGAAAAGTATGCAATTACAAGGCAGTTCGCCCGTACAATATCATTCTTGTGTTTGACGCATATAAGGTAAAGGGCGCAAAACGTGAGATTGAGGAAATAAGCGGTATTACTGTTGTGTATACAAAAGAAGCGGAAACCGCCGATGCGTATATTGAAAAAACGTCGAAAGAGCTTGCAAAGAATTACCGAGTTCGTGTTGCAACCTCTGACGGACTTGAGCAGATTATTATTTTCAGTCAGGGCGCAATGCGAATTCCCGCATCGGAATTCTGGGCGGAAGTAAACACCGCCGAGGATGAAATAAGGGAATTTATAAAAGAATATAATAGATAAGGGTGAAAGCAGTTGCTTTCACCCTTTGTTATCGCAAGACATAGAACCGTCCCCTGTCACTAATTTTCTTCGGAACATCAATATCCCTTGCCGGATTTTCGCCTTTTGGTATTACTCCATATTCCCTTGCTTTATTAAGCCATTCTTCCCAAAAGTCAGTATTTACCCCAACAAAAGAAAACTTTACATCTTCTCCGTTTCTTCCTTCAGCTGATGAAGTTTCTCCACTACTTCTTTCTCCGTATCGGTTTCCATTATTATTTTCACCGTCTGTAATATTTTGTTTTTCGTATTCATTTCCGAAATCAGTTGCATAGTATCGTCCGATAACTGGTCCACTCTTCGCAGATATTCCTCGTCTTTCCAGTCCATAAATAAACCTCCTTATATCAGCTAAAGCCGTTTCATCATGCTCGTATATTTCTATTACGCTTGTAATAATAGGATTTGTAATAGTACCCTTTGCAAACACAAGAACATTATTAATACCCTCACGATCCGAGTCATATATATTGCTGACAGGTATAATGTACTCTCCGATCTTACTCTTATTAAATTTAACCCTTCCTGATTTAGCATCCGCAAATTTTGAACGATAGTCCGCATTTTGCCCTGCGTTCAAAATATCATTTGCTCTCGCCCATCCAAAATCCCGATATTCTTTATCCGTATATTGTCCGGTATCTTTCGCTGCTTCAACAGCTTTCATATAATCCGAATCTTTGGTAGATAGATTAAATTTTACTTCATCTTCCCTATTCTCGATACTATGTTGGTTATTTCTGCTTCTGTCGTGTTCAGTACTCCGGTTTCCGTCTTGCTCTCTATCCACTTTTTGAACTTCTGCAGTTTCTCCACTGTGTTTATCAGAACCGTTATTGTCATCAGAACTTCCTCGTCTATTTTCACCGAATCCCTGATTTGGTTCATTATTTGAAACAACATCTTTTCTTCCTGACTGTGGTCTATTATTTCTGTCATCTTTATCCCTCTCTTCGTATTCAATCATATTTCTTTCATATCTTGAAAGTGATTTCTTACTTATTTTTTCTACAACCAGATAACCCAATTCCATACTGTCAAACTTTTCAACAAGGTATGGTGTATCTTTGTAGAAAAATATTCTTTGAGCTCCTGTCTCTATTTCATCATTATGCGCCCATCTTGATGCTCTTTCATTTGCATCGCTATGAGATTTATTAAACGGCGGAAATACTCCACCGGGGAACAGGGCAAGTTTTACATCTCCCCCTGCATCAATACTCTCCGCATATTCTGCAGCAGTATTCTCTGCTTTACTTTCCGATGTTGCTGCCGGCACAGATTCTTCAACACTATAGCTTCTGATTTCACTTCTGAAAGTCTTAATTTCTTCAGCAAATCTATCAGCGAACTCAAGGGTTCCTGCGTTTATGTTTGCAAGAATTTCGCAGTCTATGTAGTTATTGCAATACGCCTGCCACTATTTTTCCGGTATAGTATTTTTAAACTGTTTTCGTTTTTCGGCTAATATGCCGCTGTATTTTTCACGAAAGTTTCTTCTTATTGCCGCTAATTCACTTTTCGACAACCGACTTGTTAAAGCACTTAAGAATTTGTTGTGTGCAGCCGTACCCTCGTAATTATGTGTAATTTCGTGGTCTGCCAACTCCTCAATAGAATGCTGACTATTATTCATTGACAAATACAGCGTTCCTTTATAAATAAATGCATTTCCCGTGTCTTTCGTCTCCAATACATATGCTTCTCCTGCAAAATATACCGTTTTAAGTCCGTATTCATTCTTGTTCTTCTTTGCAAGATTAGTCATATCATCGGACCAATCTTCCGAGCTTACTTCATCGTAAGCAATGGTAAGACTTTTAGCCTTTATTTCTCGTTTTGTTGTTTTGCCTTTGTATATTTCTCTTTCAATTTTTCCTGCTCTTTCTTGAACTCTTTCACCATTCCTGCCGGAACGCTCGCCAATGTTCCATCCCAAGCCTCGACCGTTACGAACAGCTCGTCTTTCATCAGTTCCCTCAAATTCATAACTTTCTACACCTATTACCCTTTCTGTATTCTTATCAACTTGTTCCGTTTTGAAAATAGTTTCATCGGCATTTATATTGCCGTTTAAAGCCTCAATGACTTTTATGCCGCCATCTGCAAACAAACTTTCAAAATCACCTATGGATTCACCTTTCTCATGACGTGCTATGATTTCATCAGCCAATCCGCTTATGCCATCATCGCCAAACTTATCCGCCAACATACTCATCAGGTCGTTGTTGGAAAGTATTTCCGGTCTCAAGGTTTTTTCTATTGCATTAGAAACCTTTGTTATTTCATCTTCCAATGCATCATTTTCAGCATTATTGCGTATACTATCATTGACAATATTCTCATCTTGTGATATAATATTGTTAGATGATGTTTCCCCAAGCGAGCTGTTATCATCATCAGCTTTAGACTTGGACTTGAAAGAAGCATCATCTTTTTTTATTATAATGATATTCCCCTCATTGTCAGACACTTCGTGTAAATAGTATCTATTATCTGTTTCGCTTTTGGTTACAACAACACCCACAAATGCTTTTTGCGCACCTATCTGAATCGGTGCTGCAAAAACATAGCTGTCGTAGTTTCTACCTTTCCAATTTTTTACAAAATCAATCTGTCGCCCTTTTTCTATTACAGCAGGAACACTTGCAAACGCAATCGCTTTTGCTCTGCCCATTCCGTGAGCTATACTGCTGTCAACACCTTTGTCATTTATGGCTACATCGCCGAAATTATCTCTATGAACTACGCCATCCAAACTTTCAAAGTATTCATATACCTGCTGTGATAATTTCTTTTCTCCTACCTCAAATTCATATCCTGTTGCTTCATACACAACAGGGTCATTCTCTAACAGAGGTATGCTGTCCGTTAATTTTTTGAACAGTTCATTTCTTTTCTGAGAGTTTGTTGTTTTATCTGATGCAGTATCAGAGATGTTTTTTTCATTTTCAGGCGTTTTAGTAACACTTTCATACAACGTTGTTACATCTTCATTAGCCGAACTATTTTTATCTGAATCGTGCATATTTTGTTCATCTATGCCTGTTACATCTGTTGATGAACTACCGTCGTCAACACGGATTATTTGACTGTCATCAAACACTATGTATGATTGTCCATTTACCGATTCTGAATTGTTATTATACACAACGCCATCATAGTTTTTGTTTTGTAAAAGTTTAGTAAGTGAAGCGTTACTTTTCTGTTTATCCTTCCTGCTTGTTGTCCAATACTCTAAAGCTTCTTCTTCGGTTAAAATCCCCATGTCTTTTAGCTTTTTAGCAATTTGGAAAGCGTTCCAACCGGAAAAATCCTCTTCCATAATAAGAGGATTTTTTATATTAAGATATGCTTTTATAAAGGTTGGATTATCATATTCCTGGTCTTGTGCTCGTTTGTACGCCTGCGCATAACTGCCGAAATGGAACCCTATATCACCAATTTCGAATTTATCAAATGCCTTGTTCGTTGCGTGATAAACAGGTATAAGCTGTCCGTTTTCGTTCTTTACAACGGTATTTTTCAGCTTATCAAGAATAGGCTTCTCAATAACTCTACCCGTTATATCTGTATCCGAAGATTTTTCAACATTAAAATATGCTTCAATTTCATCTGCAAATAACCCACGAAGTTCATTATCAGGGTTTGTAAGCATATCATAAGTGATAACAGCTGAAAAATCATAATCTTCTTCTGTTATTCGTGTATCTTTCTGATATTGTTCAAACAAATCATTTTGCAGTGAATAACTTACCTCGTTACCAACAAACGCAGAAAGGTTAATAAAGGTTTTGTCGTTTAAGAGTGTTTCAAGAGTTCTTGTTTCAACTCTGCTATCGCTTCGTCTGTCAGCTGAAATCTTGCTGAGTCTGCCAACACGTCCTTGATTGAGTTGATTATCCACTCCTCTTGCTTGTCCTTCGGTTTGCATTTCGCTATATCGGTTATCATTTTTATAAATGTCTGCCCTTGAGTCAGTGCCATTATCGTTCACTCCTCCACTATTCTGTGTATTAATTATATCACCATTCAAATCTGAATTCAAGACGTTTGTTTCTGCCGCAACATCTATGCTGTTAAGCCAACTTGCAACAAGCGGGTCTGTGTTACCTTTAAATACTCTGTGAAATTCACTGCTTATTAAAATAATGGTAATGGGGACGGTTCTATGTCCTTTCAATAATTCCTTTACTAATCCCCGTTAACCTACTGATTTGTCTAATTGATAATCCGTTGTTTTTTAGTTTAGCTAATAACTTGTTCCGTATTTCAGGTTTCAACTGTTGGAATTCATTTGCATTTTTGCATGTTGAAATTTTTTGTATTATACGTTTAGCTTCTTCATCCGTAACTCCGAATGTTCTGTCGGATAAATCAAGGCAGCTATCATTATTTATATACTGATGAAATTCGATGAAACTGTCTATACCTATCATATTCAATACTAATTCAGTATCAATTATATTTCTGTTATTCGCACTAAGATATTCTTTATAACTATTAAACGGATATTCGTTTATGTTTTCTGCTAATTGAGCCTTTAAAGGATTTTGGTGAATATAACGTAATACAGTTAAAAAATATTTATTATCCTCTACCGGTTCACTTTTAAATCGATCTTGAAACAAATGACCAATGCGTTTGTATTTTGTATTAAACCAGTATACATACTTACCGGCAATGCGCTTCATTACACTTTGAAGTTCTTCCTTTTCTTCTTTTAAAAGCAAATGCAAATGATTGCCCATGAGGCAATATGCATATACTTTATATTGACATATTTCTTTATATTCTTTCAAAATTTTTAAAAACTTTAGGTTATCTTCTTCATCTTCAAAAATTTGCTCTTGGTTTATTCCTCGCAACATAATATGGTATATTCCACTTTTGCTTTTTATTCTAGCCTGTCGCGGCATATAAATCACCTCCAAACAATAATATCAAAACTTAAGTCCTTTGTCAAGACAGAGAACCGTCCCCTATTCCCGCCCTATTCCTTCAAAAAAGGGTGAAAGCTAATGCTTTCACCCTTTTGGTTTTTATATCTTATTTAAATAAGTTTGCGATTATATCAAACAGATTGAATTTTACTGCAACGCCGGCAAATACGATTGATACCATACTGAGCAGTTTGATAAGGATATTTACTGACGGACCTGCTGTGTCTTTAAACGGGTCACCAACGGTATCCCCTACTACTGCAGCTTTATGGTTATCGCTGCCTTTTCCGCCGAAGTTACCGGATTCAATATATTTTTTTGCGTTGTCCCATGCACCGCCGGAGTTTGCCATCATAATAGCGATTGCAAAGCCTGTGATGAGTGCACCTGCAAGCATACCAACTACGCCGTTAACACCAAGAACAAGTGCTACTGCGATAGGTGCTATAATACCGAGTGCTGCAGGGATAATCATTTCTTTAAGAGAAGAACGTGTGCAGATATCTACACAGGTTTCATAGTCTGCCTCTGCTTCCCCTTGCATAAGGCCTGTAATTTCCTTGAACTGACGGCGAACTTCTATTACAATTTTATGTGCCGCACGTCCTACAGCCTGCATTGTGAATGCGCTGAAGAGGAACGGAAGCATTGCGCCGATGAACAGACCGATAAGTACCGGTGTGTTTGTTATTGAAAGGTCAAGTGTTCCGCCAAGGAGTTTAACCTTGTCTGTATATGAAACGATAAGTGCAAGTGCTGTAAGAGCCGCACTACCTATTGCAAAACCTTTACCTGTTGCCGCTGTTGTGTTACCGAGAGAATCAAGAGCGTCTGTACGTTCGCGAACTTCTTTATCAAGTCCTGCCATTTCAGCAATACCGCCGGCGTTATCAGCAACCGGACCGTATGCGTCTGTTGCAAGTGTGATACCAAGTGTTGAAAGCATACCAACAGCTGAAACCCCTATTCCGTAAAGTCCCATTGCAAATGAGCCTGCGCCGCCTGAAATAAAGTAGCTGAAGAGTACAGATAAAGCAATTATGATTACGGGGATTGCAGTTGAGTTCATACCAAGAGCAAGACCGTCGATTATAATTGTTGCGCTACCTGTTTCAGATGAGCCTGCAAGACGTTTTGTCGGGTTATATGAATCGGATGTATAGTATTCTGTGAAAAATCCTATAAGAACACCGGCAAGAAGACCTGAAACAACCGCCCAGAATACGCCTGTATGTTCCGGAAGGAGAATGTATATAAGTGCTGCCGAGCCTACTGCCGACAGGATTGAGCTTATATATGTTCCTTTACGGAGTGAACCTAGAAGGTCTTTTTGCGTGGCACCTTCTTTTGTGCTTACAAAGAATGTACCGATGATTGAAGCAACAATACCGATTGCCGCAATAATCATAGGAATTACAACGCCTGTCATACCAAGGCCTGCCGCTGCAGCAAGTGCTGCTGCAGAAACAACAGAACCAACGTATGATTCATAAAGGTCAGCACCCATGCCCGCAACGTCACCAACGTTGTCACCAACGTTATCAGCAATAACCGCCGGGTTTCTGGGGTCATCTTCGGGAATACCTGCTTCTACTTTACCAACAAGGTCGGCACCTACGTCTGCAGCTTTTGTAAAGATACCGCCGCCTACTCTTGCAAAAAGTGCCATTGAGCTTGCACCCATACCGAATGTAAGCATTGTCGATGTTATTTCAACCGGGTCCGTTAAAAATGCATTAAGAATGAGGAACCATATTCCAATATCAAGAAGTCCGAGACCTACAACTGTAAGACCCATTACTGTACCGCTGGAGAAAGCTATTTTAAGACCTTTATTAAGGCCCTGACGTGCACCTTCCGCTGTTCTGCTGTTTGCATATGTGGCAATTTTCATTCCTACAAAACCCGAAAGTCCTGAGAAGAAACCACCGCTTAAAAATGCAAATGGTACAAACGGCGAAAGTACACCGAATGCTGCCATTATTCCAAGAATAACAAGCATTACTATAAAGAAAACAGATACTGTTTTATATTGACGCTTTAAGTATGCCATTGCTCCTTTTCTGATTTTTGCTGATATTGATGCCATAAGGTCTGTTCCTTCGGGCATTTTTTTAACCCAATAGAACTTATAAATTGCAAATGCAAGACCGACTGCGGCAGCAAGCACAACAAAAATTGCAGCGTATGTTTCAGCCATAACTGATGTTCCTCCTTAATGAATAAAAAATGTATGTGCAAAATTAGCTTTGCTAACTTTGCACAACTGTTATAATATTTATTATATTATAATGGTTTCTTTTACCTTTTGTCAATAATAATGTTAAAAAATTAGCAACATTACCAATCAAAATACATTCGTCTTTGTAGTTTTTAATATTTTTTCCACACCATTTTGTTAACTACACCCGTATAACTCTGAATAAATTTCACGACTTTAGTGGAAACGTTTTCGTCCACATAGTTTGGAACCGGTATACCGTAGTCGCCGTTTTTATTCATTTCAACCGCTGTATCAACCGCTTGAAGCACCTGCTGGGTGGTTATTCCGGCAAGGATGAAGTTGCCTTTATCCATTGCTTCAGGGCGTTCTGTGCTTGTTCTGATACATACCGCCGGGAAGGGATTTCCAACCGAAAGGAAAAAGCTGCTTTCTTCCGGAAGTGTTCCGCTGTCCGATACAACTGCAAAAGCATTCATCTGCAGATTGTTATAATCGTGGAAACCGAGCGGTTTATTCTGAATTACACGTTTATCAAATACAAATCCACGCTGTTCGATGAATTTTGCACTTCTAGGGTGGCAGGAATAAAGAATCGGCATATCGTATTTTTCAGCCATTGCGTTTACTGCGTTCATAAGGCTGAAGAAATTCTTTTCAGTATCTATATTTTCTTCTCTGTGTGCGGAAAGAAGAATATATTTACCTTTTTCAAGACCAAGACGGGACAGAATGTCGCTGCCCGTTATCTGCTCAAGGTTATCATGAAGAACTTCTGCCATAGGCGAGCCTGTTACATATGTTCTTTCCTTTGCAGTACCTTCGTGATTTAAATATCTTCTTGCGTGTTCTGAATAGCAAAGGTTAACATCTGAAATATGGTCAACAATACGACGGTTTGTTTCTTCCGGCAGACATTCGTCAAAACAACGATTCCCCGCTTCCATATGGAAAATCGGGATGTGCAGTCTTTTTGCGGAAATTGCCGACAGACAGGAGTTTGTATCGCCAAGGATAAGAAGTGCGTCGGGTTTCTGTTCTACCATAAGTTTATAGGATTTTGCAATGATGTTTCCTATGGTTTCGCCAAGGTCCGATCCTACTGCATCAAGATAAAAGTCCGGTGCACGAAGTCCAAGGTCATCAAAGAAAACCTGATTCAATTCATAATCATAGTTTTGACCGGTATGTACCAGAATCTGGTCAAAATACTTATCGCATTTTTTGATTACCGCCGCAAGACGGATAATTTCCGGTCTTGTGCCTACTATTGTCATAAGTTTAAGTTTCATAATTACACCTCTTCAAAATATGTATCGGGTTTGTTCGGGTCAAACGCTTCGTTTGCCCACATTACCGTTACAAGGTCTTCGCTGTCGCTTAAGTTTATTATATTATGAGTATATCCGGGAAGCATATGAACTGCTTCAATTTTTTCTCCGGAAACCTCAAATCGGAGCACTTTATCTGTGCCGATTTTTCTTTGCTCAATAAGTCCGTGGCCCGATACCACAATGAAAAATTCCCATTTGGTATTATGCCAGTGCTGACCCTTTGTTATGCCCGGTTTTGAAATATTAACGCTTACCTGCCCTACCTTTTCGCTTCTGATGAGTTCAGTAAAGCTTCCTCTTGCATCCACATTCATTTTAAGCGGGAATTTTACTTTTTCCTCCGGCAGATATGAAAGATATGTTGAGTACAGTTTCTTTTCAAAGGAGCCGAGCGGAATTTCAGGTACAACAAGTGTTTCGGGCTGATTTTTGAATTTATAAATCAAATTCACAATTTCGCCAAGCGTTATTGTATGCACTGTCGGGATGCGGCAAAAATCGCCGTCACGGGTTTCGCTACCGCTGATGGCGGATATAAATTCATCCACAACATCATCTATATAAACAAGGTTCATTGTAACCGACGGGTCGTTTACAGTTATCTCAAGGTCGTTTGCTATATTATTACAAAATGTTGCCACCGCACTGTTGTAATTGGGTCTGCACCATTTGCCGAATACATTCGGAAGTCGGTATACAAGTGTTTTTACCCCATTTGTTCTGCCGTATTCAAAAATAAGGTCCTCGCCCGCTTTTTTTGACTGTCCGTACGGATTATCAAGTGCGGCCTGAATTGATGAAGTAATAAGCACAGGGGCTTTGTTACCGTTTTTTGAAAGTGCAGAAAGAAGTGTTTCCGTAAACCCAAAATTCCCTGTCATAAATTCCGACTCATTCTTAGGGCGGTTTACACCTGCAAGGTGGCATACAAAATCTACATCCTTGGCATAAACTTCAAGCAGTTCGGGGTTGGTATCCACATCATATTCATAAATTGTGATGTCCTTGGGTAAGGGGTAGTTTTTTGCTTTGCCCGATTTAATATTACAAAGCTGGGCAACAAGATTTTTGCCCACAAATCCTTTTGCACCGGTTACAAGTATTTTCATCGGGTTCCTCCTATAATGTTTTCCTTAATCCTGCAATTTCACAGTGCATTGCAAAATCATCGAGTTCTTTTGAACCTACAGTTCTTTTACCTATTTCTTTTGTTACCTTTTTTGCAAATATTGCCGCAATACCTCGCCATACAATTGCAAATGGGTATAAGAACGGTAATTTTTCAAGGATTTTATATTTTTCTTTTAAAACCGAAAGTTTCGGAAAAATAAGAGTTTTAATACTTTCCCTTTTCACTTCTGTATAGTTTTTTTCTACTGAATTACGGTAAATTTCCGAGGCATCGGCCCTTTCTTTTGTGCCAAGTACTCCGCCGCCAAGAATAAACTCTTCCATATATTTAAGCTCATCATACATTTCGCCGCTGCCAAACCACACATCTGCAAGGTCGCACATCATTTTATTGAATTTGGTAAGTCCAAGCTTTTCAAGCTCAGCATCAAGATATTCATTATCCATTTCCGGCATATATGCTTCTTTGAGCACCCACATATCAACCACATGGCGCATCCCTATTCCCGAACCGATGTAATGTTTAGCCGCATGCACTAGCGTATATATGTAGAAATCCTCTTTAGACAGTTCATATATGTTTTCGTATCCCGGTTTTTTCTTTGCAAATTTCCAACCATCACCATAATAATCATATAATTCGGTATTATAGTTAGGTACGATTGATTTATGAAGCTCAACTGCAACAGCAGGAAGACGAATAAATATATATTCGTGTGCGCTTTCCTTATCGAAAGTAAAGCCGTTTTGTTCCATTATCGGTTTTATTTCTTCATACTGCGACTGGTCAATAAGAATATCAACGTCAACCATTTCGCGCATTTCGGATTCAGGATAAAGGTTTTTGAGGATATACCCTTTCATCGGCATTGCTTTTATGCCCTCTTTTTCAAAATCCTCAAGAATTCCGGCTACAAGTACCTCCTGATTAGTTTCTTTAAACACCATTTTCATTCTGTGTGCTTCAAGAAATTCTTTTACCATATCGGGTGCATCAATCTCCCCGATCACATGCGTTACCATACCGATAAGACCCTGGGTGTTTGCAATCTTTACAATTTCTTTCCAGTCTGTATCGGCAGGCACTTCGCACTTTTCTCCACCAAGAGCATATTTAACTATATCAAGTAGATATCTGATATTCTTATACATACATTTCATCCTCTGTCAGTTATAAGCTAAGTTCGTTTCGTATATATGAAAGTTCAAGTAACTTTTCTTTTACCTGCTGTACTGTAAGCAGGTCTGTATTGTTGGAATTGAATTCTGAGAGATTAACTCGTTCAACGTTACCGTCTTTAAAATATTTATCGTAATTAAGGTCACGTTTATCTGCGGGTACACGGTAGAAATTACCCATATCAATTGCGCCGGCACATTCTTCATTTGTAAGAAGTGTTTCGTACATTTTTTCGCCGTGACGGATACCGATTACCTTAATTTCGGATTTATTTTCTTTATCAAACAGTTCTTTTACTGCTTTTGCAAGCACTTCAATTGTGCAGGCAGGAGCTTTTTGCACCATAATATCGCCGTTTTCGGCATTTGCAAATGCAAAGAGTACAAGGTCAACCGCTTCTTCAAGTGACATAATAAATCTTGTCATTGAACTTTCTGTTACGGTAATGGGTTTTCCTGCTCTTATCTGTTCAATCCAAAGCGGAATCACACTGCCGCGACTGCACATTACGTTGCCGTAGCGTGTGCAGCTGATTGTGGTTTTTTTCGGGTCAACATTTCGGGATTTTGCAACAACAACCTTTTCCATCATTGCTTTTGATGTTCCCATTGCATTTACAGGATATGCAGCTTTGTCTGTTGAAAGACATACCACGTTTCTAACCCCCGCTTCAATTGCCGCAGTAAGCACGTTTTCTGTTCCAAGAACGTTGGTTTTTACCGCTTCAATCGGGAAAAATTCACAAGATGGCACCTGCTTTAAAGCTGCCGCATGAAATATATAGTCCACCCCGTGCATTGCATTTTTTACGCTTGCAAGGTCACGCACGTCACCAATAAAAAACTTGATTTTACCTGCTGCCCCCGGCATTTTCTGCTGAAATTCATGACGCATATCGTCCTGTTTTTTCTCATCACGGGAGAAAATGCGGATTTCGCCTATATCTGTTTCTAAAAAACGGTTTAACACCGCATTACCAAAACTTCCTGTTCCGCCCGTTATAAGTAATGTTTTATCTTTGAATATACTCACTTCAGTTCCTCCTAATTATTTAAGCCAATCGTATTTTTCCGAATTTAAAAGAGCCTTGAAAATCTCTATATCCTCCGTAGTAGTGATTTTTATTTGCCTTGCACTTCCTTTGGATAAGCCTATTTTATATCCGCTATCTATTAACATATCCGGCAAGGTATTCACTCTATCATCATCGACATATTTTTCGTACATATTTAAACACAAATCATATGGAGCTGTATCTGGTCCCATTCCCCTGAACACTTCTTCTCTGTCTGCCGTTTCCGTGATTAATGTGCTTCCTTTTCTTGAAATATACATCGAATCGTAGGATGGCAAAACTCCACATGCACTTCCGTATTCCCTGCATTTTGCTATGGCATCATCCACAATATCTTCGGAAATCAAAGGTCTGTTTGCATCTGTGATAAGAACAATATCATCTGCACTAACAAAAGGCTTCATATCTATTAAGGCATTATATAATGTTTCCTTCCTGCTGTCTCCACCAATAGCAATAAGCATCAGCTTAGTAATATTAAACTGCTTTGCATATGCTTCCACAGCCATTTCCCATCCTTTTAAACATGCAACCACTATTTTATCTATGCTTTTACAAGCCTCCAGTCTTTTCATAGTATGAATGATAATAGGCATATTATCAACACAAATGAATTGTTTAGGTATGTCTTGTCCGGTTCGGGTTCCTGTTCCGCCCGCAGCAAGTAGTACAACATTCATAATTATGCCTCCTTTTGATAAACTTTGTAGTTATGATGTGTTATGCGTTTTTCCTCAGGTGGAAGGGTCATATAATCGCCATAGCACTTTGTCAAAACCTCATGGTAACCATCCGGAATATAAAATTCATATTCTTCAAACTTATGCAAGCTTCTGTTTGCGAACAGTTCTCCGTTCATAACCAATGGCATTTTTATATTTGCATCCGCATATAACATTACATTCTCCGTACTTCCACCAGCATACTTTTGTGCCATATCATTTAGTTTCCTGCAAACATCATTTGTTTTTTTTCTAAAAATTAATAAATATGGACTCAACAGCAATAAATAAGAATTTAACAGCATTCGTTTAATCCATGTCCCTGCTGCATTGTATTTTCTTTTTGAAAGCTTTATTTCCTCAAGCAATCTTTTTCTTTTTTTGCATGATTTCAACATTTCATCAATATTTTCTACAAAATCAAGCATAAAAATATCAACATCTACTCCAATACAGTAGTCCCCATCATACCTAATCTCTTCTTTTTTTATAGTATTCTTATCAAACACTTTTGCATATGGGAAAGGATGAAGATCATTTGTCTCACACGAAAAAACTCCTGCATTTTCAGTATTAAAGCTCTCAACAAAAATTTTATAATCTTCTCGCGGCATTATTATATCAATATCATCGTCCCACGGAATAAAACCATCGTGCCTTACTGCGCCCAAAAGAGTTCCACCCCAAAGATAATATTTTATTCCTTTTTCCTCGCAGAAGTCATGTATTTTCTTCATTAATTGGAGCTCAATTTTTTTGATTTCAGTCACGTCAAGAGTAACGATTTCTGTTTTCCCTTTCTTTTTCAACACTTGTTTACCAACTCATTTCTTTTTGGTTTACATCAAATTCACCTTTTGTTAACTTCACTTTTTTAAGTATTTTAAAAAAGAATACAAATATTTTAGGTGCAACCCTTTTAACATCAATTTGTTATTATAGCTTATTGGACGTATTATATATCCAATAATTACATTGGTAAATATTTGAGTTATCAGTGATGCAAATGCCGCCCCGTTTATCCCCCAACATGGTATACAAATATAGTTTAACAGAATATTTGCAAGCGCCCCCGCGAGATTGATTATCCATAAATATTTATGTTTACTTTCTGCCAAAATCCATATATTACGGACAGAGCCTAAATACGCAAAAGTAGTATACCATACTATAATTTGCAGGGCACTGCTTGCCGGTGCATATTGTGATCCGTACAAAATATATATTATTTCATTCGAAAAAATCGCCATAAACAAACTTTGAAACAATGATAAATATAATATTATCGAATATAGCCTTGATATATTCGTTTCATATATCTCTTTATCTTGTTTTTTTGTTTCAAAGATAGCCGGTCTGAAAGAATCTATTATTGCTGCAAAAACAAATGCAGTTATTCCGGCACAAGTAACTGCCGCCGAATAATATCCAACTGCTTCTTCTGATAACATCAGTTTTAACATAATTTTATCAGTTTGCGCAAAAATTGTAACCATAAGGCTTGATACAATGTAATATCTGGATTTTGAAAAAATCCTTTTTGCTGTCCCCAAAGAAAATTCAAATTTTGGTCCGTTTAATTTACTATAAACTATGTATAATATTGCAGCTATTACCAAAAAGTCAATCATTTGCGACAAAGCAAACATATACACACTCTTTCTCGAAAAAAGCAAATACAGTCTGTAGACAGCTACACAAATATATGCTATCAAAGATGCCACAGATGCATATTTTGATATTAACTTAGCCTGAAACCAATATTGAATTAAATCCACACTTTGAAAAAGCATCAACAGACTGTAAAGTAAACAAACTACAATCGTTTCTGTTTCGCCCGCATTTACTATCGAGGTAAATGCGAACACCCCTGCAATACACGCTATGGCCGAAAAAAAACTTAAGGTTACAGATGTTCCAATAATTTTCCCTTCATCATCAGGATTGTTTATTATTTCCTGAACGAGTATATTATTTATTCCCAAATACATTATTGGCACAGCAAAGGCTACAATTGATGCTGCATAGTTTATTACCCCGTAATTGGATGGACCAAGGTACCTTGCAGACATCATTCCTATAACTAAGGAAATAATTGATTGGACTATTCTGCATAATATAATCCATATTGCATTTTGCGCAATCTTTCTACCATTCAACTAATATTTCTCCTCCATTTTGCCAATTTCTTCATATATTTTTATCATTGTCTTAAGATTATTTTCTCTGTTATGAGTTGCACTTGCATGTTTTTTTGCATTTTTAGAGAACATCTTCGCAAGCTCATCTGATTCAAAAATTTTGATAACGCAATCCGCAAGCATATACGGAGCGTCAGCCTGATATATAAACCCGTCTACATTGTGATTGAACAAGACTTTTATTCCACCTACATCCGATGTTACTGTAGGTACACCCAGTATCATAGCTTCTCCAACAGAGTTTGGCGAGTTTTCTATTGACGACGGTGATACAAAAACATGTGATTTCAAATAACGCTGGCACATTTTATTTTCATCAAGCGCTCCCAAAAATTCAACATTTTGTTCAAGCTTATATTTTTTAATTAACTTTCTAAGGTATTGCTCATATTTCGTGAGTTTGAAGCTTCCTTTGAGTCCTTTTTCATTGATAACATTTCTGCCTGTTGTATAAAGTTTTGCATCCGGATAAAACTTTAAAATTAAAGGCATTGCTTCCAGTATTCGGTGAAACCCTTTTATTGGATAGTTACACTGACTTACAAATATTGAATGTTTCTCACAATTATCAAGACCCCATTCATTTTCATAAAAAGCTCCGCGCAATGTTTCGTTACAGAAATGATATGTTGCTTCAGGATTAATTTGTCTTGTGCAAGCATAGTCCCAGTCTGTACGTCCGATTATATGGTTTGTATTTCTTATTGCCTGTTTTTCAAACGCACCCTTTTGTTCATAAGCACGTTTGCCTTTACTGATATTTGACCTCTTAATAAAATCTCTTAAAGAATATCCTTTTTCAACGGATTTGGGTATACCGTTGATATAGTGCTGTGAATAAACAGATACAAGTCCCTGTATGCTTATAACAACCTTTTCCCTTATTCCCAGTTCAATACAAAGGTCTGTTACATCTGCCGAATGTTTATGCTCCGTACCAAAAATATGTACTACATCCGCACCGCTTTTTTCAATAGCTGTTTTGAGATCCTCTTTTGATGCAAAACCAAAATATCTGAGGCCTTCCGCTTCGCCTTCTACAAAATTACCGAACGGGAAACATACATAAAGTTCTATATTTTCAACTGTTGTAATGTCATTGGCCAGACCTGCCATCCAGCCACCGCCAAAAGGAACGGCTTTGTTTAAGTCCTTCGCAATCTGAGGTAACATTACGTTACATATCCACAGTACCTTCATCGTTAATTCCTCCGTATTTTTTTAATCTGATTTTACCAAGCAACAATATTACCATAACCAAAGTCCAGTTCCATACCGAAATCCAGACAGGCAGAAAATTGAGAGCAAAGTTTCTTGCTATACCTAAAAAACTATAAATCATATATATGATAAATACATTCAAATACCATTTTTTAAAGTATACAAACTTACATTTTGAGATTAAAAATCCCAGAATAAAATTAAATACTGCTACGCCAACATATCCGAAATCCGCGTATGCTTCTGCTATATACTGTGTGCCAAGCCCTATACCTGACAAAAAACGTTGAGGCATAACCAAATATGTAATTGTTGCACCGAGATTGTTTCCGTAAAGTGCATCACCTATTGTATTCTTAGCATATTCAATAAATTCCTGATTGAATATGCCGCCTATTATCTTTCCTAAGAAACCGTGTTTATAAAGTGAAATAATCGGACCGAAGAAGTAGGATGTATTTGTTTTCGGAAGCATTTCATGAAAGACTTTTTCATAAGCTATTACGTTAATACTTCCACCCTGCGTGGTAAAGAAATTTAAAAATTCTGTCCAGAATCCCGTATAATTTGCCGTTAACCCGCTTCTCCATGAATTATAGAGACTTAAAAATACAATTGCAAGAGGAGCTGCTATACAAATTATTATAATGTGTTTTCTTTTAACCCACGGTTCTTCGTCCGTTGTATTTCTGAATAAGCAGTATATTATTAAAAGAATAGTAACCTTAACTGCTGTTCCTCGTATACCTGTAAACAATGACAAAACACCTATAACAAAATAAATTATTAACGGAAGTTTTGCCTTTTTCTTATCCGGCAGCATTGTCATAAATGCATACAGCATAAAATCGTTACATTCTGCTAATTTATATACCATTCCGGGTAGGGTATTGCTGTATGTACGGTAAAGTTCTATATATGTAGACGCCTGTACAAAAAACACTTTTTCCAATACAACTGCCATATTAAATACAACTGTAATATAAAACAAAACAAGAATAGCATTTTCATATTTCTTATTTTCCTGTTTGTATAGCTCTATATCAACCATGGTGTTTTCTTTCGATTTTAAGTTGCCGCACAGTACACCCAAAAAAATTGCAAACAGGCTTAAATAAACACATACCAGAACATGTTGAATAACCTTGTTATCAAATATCTGTTTCCATTCCTGCCCCGTCAGGTATTTTATTCCCCATTCACCCAGGATAAACGTAAAAAAACATACAAGAAATGCTGTGAAAACGATATTCTTTTTTCCTTCGAAAAGGCTATATAAAAATACGCTTGCAAACAGCACAAGAACAGATGCCATAAGCACATCTACATCTTTTACACCTAATCCCAATATTAATAAAATCAATGATATAATCATTGCAAATATTGCTATCGACATTTTACCAATTCTTATCATTAAAAACCATCCTAATTATTTTTTCTGTCTGTTTAATACTGCTTTTTTCTTCCAGCACCCATTGTTTTGCTTCTTCAGCCAATTTCGTAAGTTCCTGTTCCGGTTTTTCAAGCAAAACTTCAAGGGACTTTTTAATGTCTTCCGGTTCGTTTCCGGTTATATAATTCAGATATTTATCATATTCGCCCGGTACACCGTCAAGTTTATACATCAAAACCGGTTTTCCGGCAACTAAATATTCCATTGTTTTTGAAGGAAACGAATATTTTGTATATTCACCTTCGTTTTTGCGGGGATTAACCAACACTGTCGCCTGCTGCTGCAGTTCATTCACTCGTTGCTTTGAACAAAAGCCAAAAAACTTAATTCTTTTATCTTTTTCGGCAAGCTCCTTTATCTCCTCTTCTGCATCTCCGCGTCCACAAAGCCAAAGTTCATAATCTTCATTAGTTGTCATGCAAAATCCGTCCAGCAACGTTTTAATACCAAATACATAGCGCAAGGACCCTGCATAAAAAACCACTTTTTTATTTAGTGATTTATTAAAAGATTCCTCTAACCCATTTGCAATACCTTCAACCACCGTATATGGACGTTCTCCAACCTGCAACGGATATTTCATTTGTTCTGTCAAAAGAACAAACTTATCTACACGATTGAGTGTTTTATATATTTGTTTATTATTTTGCTTTCTTAAAAACCTTTTCAATGACGAAATTTTCCCAAAATCATAAAATTCCGGCAAGTCTGCAACAACAAGAGTTATATTATAAGATTTATCAAGTTTTTCTATCGCCTTTAAAAACGGCAAATAGGTTGAATATACAATAATGTTCTTATCCTCTGTTTTTTTTAGAAGTTTTTTTATTTTTTGTTTTCTTGAAAACTGTTTTAAAAACGGAATATTAATACTTCCTACTTCAATATTTGAAGAACCGTTGTACTGCCATTTTTTTGTTTTAAGAAAAAGTTGTTTATACTGAAAAGGATACACACCTATCGGCAAAACATTTATTATATCTACAGGCTTTTCAAGATTGGCATTAAACCCGTCAATTAAATTCCACTGAAAAGTATTTACTGCATTTGAAACGCCTAATTTACTTTTGTTTAAAATACTTTCTTCATTCTTTTTATCGAACAGACATCCTAAAAAAATCAAGCAATGTCCCTCCTATTCTGCATACAGACATATATACTCCATAAACTTATCCGTTTTATCAAAAGTTTTTGCATATGCTATGCAATCTTCTGCTGGAAATATATTTTCTTCGCATACTTTTTGTACCGCTGTCCAAAGGGCATCCGGCGTTTTTTGTTCCGTAACAATACCACATGTTTCATTAATTCCTTCCGGACTTCCACCCGTATTATATGTAATTACAGGTGTGCCACAGGCAATTGATTCCAGATTTACTGTCGGGAAATTATCTTCGTATGTCGGATTTGCAAATACATCCGCCGAAGTATAAATTTCAGCAAGTTCTTTTACACTGTTTGTTCTTGATATCGGCAAAATGTTTTCAGGCAAATCCGCCATTTTATTTTCGGGAATACCGACAAGCACTATTTTATACTCATCATTTATCATTTCTGACAATTTCAGAAAATCAGCAAGTCCTTTTCTCTCGTCCCATATTGCCGCAACACCAAGAATAATTTTCTTGTTTTCTATATTATTGTTCTTTTTGAAATCACTTGGTATTGGTTTAAAGGAATTCAAATCAATTCCGTTATTAATTACCTTGACGGGATATTTCCCAAGGTATGACGTTTTCATTATATCAGCAAGCCATTTTGAAGGAGTTACAATTGTCAAATCTTTTACTCTTGTAAAAAGTTCTTTTTTTCTTATCCAGTGTGATTTTGAATTGTCACACACATAACTAGTGGGATATTTATTTTTTTGCGGGCAGTTGTTGCAGCCCGTTTCCCATTTGTTGCAATTTGCCATATCAAAATATGCACAGTGTCCGGTAATTGCCCAGCAGTCATGCATTGTCCATATTACTTTCTTATTTGTTTTTGCAAGATAATCAAAAAGTATTTCTATGTTCAGATAATATCCATGAATGTTATGCAGATGAATTACGTCCGGATTATATTCTTCAATTTGGTTTATAAATCTTTTTGTTGCAGTTTTGGAATAAAATCCTGTTTTATCCGTAACACGACTTAAAAGAGCATGCATTTTTACACCCAAATCCGTGCCGATTTGTATTACATCCTCTTTTTCAATATTGTGCGGAAGTTCACGTCCGTAAGCTACTTTACAGTCGTGTCCCTGTTGCATAAGAATATTATATATATCCGTTGCAATTCTGCCTGTGCTTCTTATCCCGCACACACTGTTAATCTGCAAAACTTTCATTTTTACGCCTCCATAATTATCTCGTAACTACGCCTTGCCGAATAGTTTTCAGCCAGACAGCGTTTTGCGTTTTCTCCCATTTTTTTCAAGTCAGCTGCACATGCAGCATCACATACATTTGTAAAATCGTCCGCACGAGCTGATTCGCACCACCACCCAAAACCACCGTCAACAATTACTTTGCCGATATCGGTAGCCTTATCCGTACAAGCAATAACCGGCATTTCGTTTTGCATATACGAGAGTATTCTTGATGGGAAGTTCGGAATGGTGAACCTGCGGTCAAGGAAAATAAGTCCTACATCTGCCGATGCCACAAAGATTTCATATTCTTCCGGCGGAAGACCGTTTATAAGAAGCACATTTTTCGGGTTTTCATTGTCCACATATGCTTTTAATTTTGAATATTCCGTGCCCATACCACAGATAACAAAAAATCTGTCATCTTTGTTTTCGTTTGCTTTAAGACACTCAATTATAAACGGTATATCCTGCGGCCGACCAAGGTTACCGCCATAGATAAACACTTTTTTATCCGTTGGCACACCGTATTTTTTTCTTATGTTTTCTTTAGTTTCTACATCTATATTTTTATCAAGAAATTCCACACTGTTAGGTGAAATATGTACTTTTTTTGCATCAATATACGAATTATGTTTAACCACAAAATCCACATTTGCCTGCGACATACACCCTATGCTGTCTGACAGTTTATAAAGAGATTTCTCTTTAATTCTGAAAAACTTATATATCGGGCTTTGTTTTGAAAACATTCCAAGGTCAACTGCGTTCTGCGGAAAAATATCTTTAAGAAGAAGATATGTTTTTGCACCGTCTCTTTTTTTGACAAACTTTATAACGCTTGCAAACGTAATCGGCGGAGTAGAATACATTACCATATCAAACTTAATATCACTAAAATATTTCTTTATTGCTGCTTTCATCTGGGGTTCCAACAATACTGTTGAAATACCCTTTTCAATAATATTTGTTTTTTGTATATTCCCTATTTTCAGCTTTAATATTTTAGCATTTCCTTCTTGCACCAGTTTTGTTTCTTCCCCATGCCTGCGCTCTGTCGGTGAAATAACAACCACATTATGCCCTTCTTTTACAAAGACACGAAGTAAATCCGTATAAATATTCTTTTCATCCATTGTTTTAAAATCAAACAAAGTTAAAAAAAGTAAATTCATATTTTCTCCTCATTTATTATAAATGCCGTCTTTATTGGCAAAATGAATTGATTTCATACCAAGTTTTTGCGGAGCAATAAAATCCTTTCGGGGATTATCGCCAATATATACCATTTCTCCAAAAGGAACACCAAAATGTTCCTGCATCATAACAAAAGCTTTTTCGTTTGGTTTTCTGAAGCTGATTCCGCCAAGCTCGTCCGTTATAATGATATAATCAATATATTTTTCAATTTCAAGTGCCTTTATTTTTGCACATTGTCCTTCTACTCTTCCATCCGTTATAATTCCTAACGGCACACCTTTATTTTTAAGGTTTATGAGCAATTGCTTTGCATCTTCGTAAAGAGATATTTCCGGCACCTGAAACCTGTATATATTCAAACATTCCTGTTTTTTTTCTTCGCTGAAAACACCTTCATTTTTCAGAACGTCATCTATTGCTGCTCCACCGTTTTCAAAAACATGCCACAGTTTTTCTGACATATTTTCAATTTCCGGTGTTTGTTTTGCAATTGCCCTGTATCCGCTTCTTACATATTCTTTTTCCGGATACAACGTATCATCCAAATCAAAGATTACAACTGCTACATTTTGAAGTAACGGTTCAATTTCCGTTAGTTTATTTACCGTAATCATTTCAGTTCACCCGTATGCTCTGGTCAAATCTGCTGTATATTGCACCATGTTCTGCGGCACCGTTCTGATAAGGCACTTTTTCTCCATTAAGAATTTTCAGCATTGCAATTGCCGAATCTGCCCCTGCTTTGATGGAAAGCGGTGCCCCGCCGCCGTAACGCGGATTTATTTCTATATAGTAATTTTCGCCCGAATTTTTGTCCTGAATGAGTTGCAGTGTTATTGCACCACAGGGTTTGAACCTTTTAATAACTTCCATTGTTTCGGCAATTATTCTTTCATCTTGCACAATTTCTGTTTTAAGGACCTCCCCTGCACGTACCGCAAGTCTTATTCTGGGAGTAACATAAACCGGATTACCGTCATAATCGCAAAAAACGTCAACTGTGTATTCCGTTCCCTCTACAAACGGCTGAATTATATAGTCCGGCACCTGCGATGCATAGTGAACAAGCTCCTCCATGTTCCCGGCTTTATATGCAAAAATACTTGAACTTCCGTCTTTAGGTTTTATAAAACATGGAAATCCCAAATTGTACTTATCTACATCATCGATTGTTTTGGGTGCTTTAAGTCCGCAGGATTCAAAAAAATCTCCCGTATTTCTTTTATCACGGCATATAGCAATTTTGTCTTCTGCACTTATAAACATTTTTGTGCCAATCTGTTCAAACCTTGATTTGTTTTGTGCAAGAATAAGAAGATCAGTGTCAATTGTCGGAATAACTGCATCTATTTTTTCTGTTTTACAAATGCTCATAAGAGTCGGAATGTAACTTTCTTCTCTTATTCCGGGAGCCTTATGTTTAACATCACAATACATAAGCGCAGGAGCTGTTTCTGACATATCAGTTCCGTGTATGTATAAATCCATGCCGGTAATATGCGCCGCATTTCTAAATGCCTGCATTAACTCCACTCTTCGCCCGACACATGTAAAAAGTATATTCATATATGTGCTCCTTGTCATCTGTATTATAGTTTCACGCTGCTTTCTTTTTCAGGCGTACCCTGAAAAAATTCCATTGTAGCATGGCCCTCCTGCGAAATACCTTCTTCTTTAATAAACACTTTCCATACGGTCAGAAAAATTATTTTTATATCTCTCCAAAAGGTTATATTATCTACATATTCAACGTCAATTTCAAATTTTTCTTCCCACGAAATTGCATTTCGTCCACTTATTTGTGCAAGTCCCGAAAGACCCGGTCTTACCTCATGGCGACGGCGTTGCTTTTCATTATACAGTGGCAGATACTCAACAAGAAGTGGTCTTGGTCCTACAACACTCATATCGCCTTTTAAAATATTAAACGCTTCCGGCAGTTCATCAAGCGAAGTTTTGCGAAGAAGTCGACCGAATTTTGTAAGCCTTACATCATCGGGCAGAAGTTTTCCGTTTTCGTCACGCTTATCCGTCATTGTACGGAATTTATAAAGTTTAAATATCTTTTCGTCTTTACCTGGACGGTCCTGCTTGAACAGCACCGGACTTCCAAGTTTTACTCTTACAAGAATTGCCACAATTATGTACAGCCAGGAAAAAACAATTATTGCCACAAGGGCACATACAATGTCAAATGCGCGTTTTATGTATTTTTTATACAACTAAAAACACTCCTTAATAATTTCAATTATTTCATCATGTTCTTCAGGTGTCATTTGCGGATAAAAATCACTCGGCAGGCAAAGTCCGCGATTGAAGATATCTTCACTTACGGAAGCCTCGCCTTCGATATGTTCAAAATAGTCGCAATCTTTATAGAACGGCTGCATATGCATTGGTTTCCAGATGGGTCTTGATTCAATATTCTTTTCTGCAAGAACATCCATTATGTCAAATGCAGAAACATTGGACGTTTTATCTATTGTCATTGCAGAAAGCCAGTGATTTGGTTTTGCATGATTCTCATATGGTTGCATTGTAACAGGCATATCTGCAAATGCAGCTTTATACTTATTATAAATTTTTGTCTTTTGTTCAACATGGTCGGAAAGGGCGTGCATCTGGCCCCTGCCTATTCCTGCACAGATATTACTCATGCGGTAGTTATAACCAAGCTCCTCGTGCTGGTACCATTTTGCCGGTTCGCGGCTTTGTGTTATCCATTTAAGAACCGTGGCAAGTTTATCTGTATCATTACCTACAAGCATTCCGCCGCCGGAGGTGGTTATGATTTTGTTTCCGTTAAACGAAAGAATACCAAAATCACCAAATGAGCCCAGTTTCTTTCCTTTATATTCACCGCCAAGTCCTTCTGCCGCATCTTCAATAAGAACTGCATCATTTTCACGGCAGATTTCCATAATTTCATCCATTTTCGCAGGAGTTCCGTAAAGGTGAACCACCACAACCGCTTTTGCTTTATATTTCTTAAACGCACGACGAAGTGCTTCCGGACTTAAGTTCCATGTATCGGGCTCACTGTCTATAAAAACAGGTGTGGCATTTTGATAAACAATTGGGTTTGCGCTTGCCGCAAAGGTCATTGACTGGCAAAAAACAACATCACCGCTACCAACTCCTGCCGCACGAAGTGCCATATGTATAGCCGCTGTTCCCGCACTCATTGCAACAGCACCTTTGACGCCGATGTATTCTTTAAGTGTGTTTTCAAATTCGTTCACGTTTTTACCAAGAGGAGCTACCCAGTTGGTATCAAACGCTTCTTTAACGTATTCCTGTTCTTTTCCGCACATACACGGCGATGAAAGATAAATTTTTCTGTTCATAGTTGCCACCCGTTTCGAAGTTTTCTTTTAATTCACCTATTATATTATTATATCATACATATATATAAAAGGCAATATTCTTTTTTTGGAAGAAAAAAGCCGATTTTCCCTTTCGCATAACGAGTGAAAAATCAGCTTGAAATATCATGCACATACATTTTAATTATATCAAAATCAATATCCCGTGTCAATTGTCGGTTTCGTAGAAGAAATGCCGCTCTTTTGGTGTTTTTTACCATTTTTAATAGGCGAAAAAATAAGACCGTGCAAAAGCACGGTCTTCAATATTATCTAATTCTTTCAAGTATTTTTGCCGAGCGGTCAAGGAATGCTTTCATTTGTTCGCTTGTAAGCGGTGCATGAGCAAGGCTTGCAAGGTCATAAATGTAGTTACAAACAAGCTTGTTATACTCCTCATCTTCGCTTTCCAGAATTGATGATGTAATTGCACAACCCGTATTTACAATAAGCTTTTTCTCATCGGGAATTTCCGGCATATTACCGCCCATAAGAACGCTCATTTCGTTAAGGCGTCTTGCCTCCTCCGACATATTGATTATCGCAGGAAGGTCTGTAGTTTTAAGGTCACGACATTCTACAATAAGCTTATCATCACCAATGCTGTCTTTAAAGAGTTTTGTAAGCTTTTCAGCTACCTCTTTATCGGTTTCAGCCCCCGATGTAATTTCGGAATCAACACGTTTGAACCTGATATCGCGGTTTTTAAACTCGCAAAAGCTCATAAAATGCGTATCTATTGCAAGCGGAAAAGTTACTACCTCCACCCCGTCCTGTTCATACATATCAATATACTGTGCCTGAACATCCGCATTTGTAGCATAATAAATGATATTTTTATGTTTTTCATCTGCGCCCTCAAGATATTCCGCAACAGTTTTATATTCGCCTTTTGTGGTTTTAAGCATTACAATATCTTTTACTTTTTCGTAAAAGCTTTCGTCTCTCATACTGCCGTATTTTACAAATGGGCTGATGTCGTCCCAGTATTTTTCAAGAGTTTCACGGTCAGTATTAAACATTCCTGTCAGCTTATCGCAAACTTTTTTGATAATATGTGCAGATACCTTTTTAACGTATCCGTCATTTTGCAAAAAGCTTCTTGATACGTTAAGCGGCAGGTCCGGACAGTCGATACAGCCGCGGAGCATCATAAGATATTCGGGAATAACCTCTTTTATGTTGTCCGCCACAAATACCTGATTGTTATACAGTTTTATCTGCCCCTCAAGACCGCTTGCTTCGTGTTTAAGTTTCGGGAAATAGATTATCCCTTTCAGGTTGAACGGAAAATCCACATTAAGATGAATCCAGAACAATGGAGCATCCATATCCATAAACACTTTTGTGTAAAATTCTTTATATTCTTCATCGGTGCATTCGGACGGTTTTTTAAGCCAAAGCGGCTCTTTATCATTAAACGGTTTTTCGCTGGGTTTTTCATCTTCTGCGTTTATAACATAAATGTCAACAGGCAGGAAATAGCAGTATTTATACAAAATCCCGCTTATTCTTGAATAGTCAAGAAATTCTTCATTTTCCTTGCCAACATTAAGGATAATATCCGTACCTACCTCTGTTCTTGTGCCTTCGCCAATTTCGTATTCTGTGCCGCCGTCGCAGCTCCATTTAGCAGGTTTTGCGCCTTCTTTATACGAAAGACTTTCGATTTCAACCGTATCACCTACCATAAATGCCGAATAAAATCCAAGCCCGAAATGACCGATGATAGATGTTGTTTTGTCATCTTTATATTTGCTTAAGAAATCCTCCGCACCGGAAAACGCCACCTGAGTAATGTATTTTTCAATTTCCTCAGCTGTCATTCCAAGTCCGTTATCGCTGAAAATAAGTTTTTTGTTCGGTTTATCAACTGTTACCTTAATTTCAAACTTTTCGGGAGCTTTTGCCTCACCGTCAAGTACAAGTTTCTTACGTTTGGAAATAGCATCGCATCCGTTTGAAACAAGCTCGCGTGCAAATATATCCTTGTCTGAGTAAAGCCACTGCTTTATCACAGGAAAAATGTTCTCGGTATGTACCGCAATATTGCCTTTTGCCATAGTATTTGCCTCCAAATAAAAATATAAATATATTTTACTACTTTAGAAAATTATTGTCAAGATTATGAAATTACTTCAAAAGTTACATTTGGTGTTTCTTTATGCACATCATCAAACACGTCCAATATCTCACGGCAATATTCTTTCAATTCTCCTTTCAGAGAATTGTATCCGTATATTTTCACCTTATATTCTCCTTCGCCGTAAAATAGTCCATCAAGGCAATCCCACAGTGCACTTGAGTTATGACCACAGCACTCCGGTAAGCCAAATTTTTCTTTCAATAATGGGTATATTTCCCAATGTTTGAGTCCTGTAAAATCAATAATTATCGGATTTTCCTTTATTTCTTTATATGCATAATAGCTTTCGTCATGTTCTTTCATTTTGCTTCCTCCTATGAGATTACATCAAATGTTAGATTGGGAGATTCTTCATGAACTTCGTCCAAAATCTTCAGCATCGGCTTGCAATATTCTTGAACCTCTTTATCCAACGAATAATATCCGTATATTTCTACTTTATATTCACCTTTATTCCAAAATCGTCCCAGCATACAATCATCAAACGCATCCCAGTTCTCTCCATAATACTCCGGAAAACCAAATTTTTCTTTCAGCATTGTATGTATTTCCTCCGGTCTGCACGAAGAAAAATCAATGATTATTGGGTTTTCCTTTATTTCTTTAAACGCATAGTAGCTTTCATCGTGTTCTTTCATATTTGTTCCTCCTATAAAATAATTTCAAAGGTTAGATTTTTCCACTCTTTTTGTGCATCACTAAAAAGATTAAGTATCTTATGGCAATATTCCTTGACATATCCATCAAGAGCATTATAGCCATATATTTTTACTGCATACTCTTTCTCATCACTGACAAGATCCCGAAGACAATCCCACAACGCACTTAAATTTCTCCCATAGTATTCCGGAAATCCAAATTTTTCTTTCAGCATTGTATGTATTTCCTCCGGTCTGCATGATGCAAAATCAATTATTATAGGATTTTCTTTTATTTCTTTAAACGCATAGTAGCTTTCATCATGTTCTTTCATTTTGGTCCCTCCTACTTTATTTCAATAAATGTATGGTAATGGTCATATGTAACAAAAATCAATCCGTCATTTGAATACACTATACGTTCCGTCCCCCTGCGCCCACTTTCATAGTCAATATCTGCCTCATACCATATTCGTCCGGGCTGTGATGGTAAATGCTTATTTTCATTTCTGTAAATACCATTTGCAATCATTTTATCTGGACATTTTAAATATAAGTTTCCTAATTTAGGGTTCCATCCTGCTTTTTTAGCATCCTCATATGATATATAATAATCCGGCAATATTCCGTAATATTTCAGATACCAGTCTGCACCGTCCACCCCGTTTTTTGTTGCATTTCCGGCAAGCATTGCCTGCATTCTTTCAATTTTGCAGCGACAGAACAAATGGTCGGGCGGAGCGTCAAAAACGAACTCCTCTATACCGTATATTTTACCATGCTTTTCCTCACAAGGCAAGCATCTTTTAACATCTACAACCGACACCCGATGTTTCCACTTTTCGCTGAAGGACATATATTTATTTTTAACCATACAATCCCGCCCTGTCATTTATAACAAGCATACGGAGCATTGTTTCGTCAAGGTTAAGTTTACCCTCTTCATCGCCTTTTAAAATTCCTTTATCCATAAGCTTTGTTACCGTAGGCTTTGCCCAGTCGGGCATATTGTCATCCACCCACGCATAGATAAATTTATCCGTCTTTTTTTCAAGAGCTTCAACCCTTTTAAGTAAATCCATATATAATTCCACCTTCTTCAAAAATCTTTCCCAGCCGAGGTCAAGCGTGCGGTGCGGACAGTATTTACCCGAAAAGTCCTGATGCTTTTTTACCCGGTCAATTTCCCATCCGAATTCCATCAGCTTTTCTGCCACAAATTCTGCCGCACGCTCTTCAGCCTTTTCAAACCGTTCTCCGCCCGATTTGGAATAGCATATTTCAATACCGATTCCTTTTCGGTTACCGCTACCGCTTACTCCATCTCCCGCATGAAAGGCATTTCGGGTAAGCGGTACTCCTTGCCGCACTTCTTTATCATCCACAGCAAAATGAAAGCTTGTCTGAAGCCTGTTATTTTTCATATATGCAATTTCATTTTTTGCACTCGCATCACTCGATGTATTATGTATTACAAAAAATTCCGGCATCATCAAATACGGACATTTTAGTCCGTATTTATCTGCCGGAACAAAATCTTTAATTATATCCATATCATTTCACTTCCGGAAGGCCTGCCACAGATGTAAGAAGTGACAAAATACCTGCAAGAAGCGCGCTGCTACCTACTAAAATCCAGTTTACATCACCTATTGCCATAGCTGTCCCTATTGTTGCAATGGCAGTTTGTGCAACTGTTTTAATCGCCCTTATCCCTGCTGCTTTTATCCACATCATTCAAATCACTCCTCAAAAATATGTTTAATCCCTTTATTGATAAGAAAATCCTTTTCTTCCGTCTGTATACGTTTAGCATCATCAAGCGCCTTTTTCATATCACCGTTACAATGTGCATCGGGAATACGTTGTACCGCACGTGCAGTAGCTTCGGACAGGACACTTGTTGCCCTGCCCGTTTGCATAATAAGTATCATAAGACGTTCCTGATTTCGTTCACGTTCCTGACGTTCTTCGTCTTGTTTGTCAATTTTCCTTTTTATCCACCACACAAGAATCCCCGTTATTGCAGAAGGAATTCCTGCCGCCATAATCATCGCTTGCATTTTAGTCCTCCGCCGACACTTCTTCCTGAAGCTTTTGCGCCTCTTCGTCTGTTATTTCATGCCAATTGTCAGCACTGTCATTTATGCCAAGATAAATTTCTTTGCCAAATTCTGCGCCGTTTGTAAGGGTCATGCCATCTGCGGCGGTAAGTTTTCTTAATTCAATAGTTGTTTCAATCATGCCAGTGTCCACCCTTTCTGTGTTGCAATTGCTTTTTCGCTATCGGTTAATTTTGCAAGGTTTGTTGCTCCCAGTGTTACTGTTTTTGTTGTACTTGTACCGCTATAATCTTTTAAAGCCAAGATAATACTCACTAAGCTATCGAATGTTAAATTGTTGTGTCTTGAAATATTAAAATTTGTTCCTGCAAT
>JAFTSG010000004.1 GCA_017467445.1 Clostridia bacterium
AACAACGCTCTTCTATGGTAAGATGTTTATAGTTCATATGTTTCTCTCCTTTGTAGTTTATTGTGTGGTAACTCTATTCTACCAGAGATTCATATGAACTTCAATTTTTCTAAGTGTTGCACTTGATAGTATAATTCATCGAAACTGAAAAAAAGGCTATCGCATTTGCGATAGCCTTTTTTTGTATATCTTTTGAAAATGGAGGTATTTAATTATTTAACCTCTGTAATCCAGCCAAACGTATCTTCCACTGTGCCGTTCTGGATACCTGTGATTGAATCATAGATTTTCTGTGAAACAGGGCCGATTTCGCCGCCGTTGATTGTCATAACATCGTTGCAGTAACGGAGTTTTCCTACAGGAGAAATTACTGCTGCAGTACCTGTACCGAATACTTCTTCAAGTTTGCCGTTTTTCTGTGCATCAAGAAGTTCGTCAACAGAAATTTTTCTTTCTTCAACTTCAAGACCCCAGGATTTACAAAGCTGAATAACAGAATTACGTGTGATACCCGGAAGAATACTTCCGTTAAGCATAGGTGTTACAATTTTGCCGTCAATTTTGAAGAAGATGTTCATTGCGCCAACTTCTTCAATATATTTTCTTTCAACACCGTCAAGCCAGAGCACCTGAGAATATCCGTCATCGTGTGCTTTTACCTGAGCGATGAGAGAAGCAGCATAGTTACCACCTGTTTTTGCAAAGCCCATACCGCCTTTTACAGCTCTTACATATTCGTCTTCAATCCAGATGCCTACCGGTGCAAGTCCGCTTGCGTAGTAAGCTCCGCTTGGAGAAAGAATGATGATAAATTTATATGTTTTTGACGGCGCAACACCGAGGAATTCATCTGTTGCGATAATAAACGGTCTTATGTAGAGGGATGTGCCCGGTTCTGTAGGAATCCAGTCTTCATCAACTTTAACAACTGCTTTAACTGCTTCAACAAAGTATTCAACCGGAAGCTCGGGGATGCAAAGTCTTTCGTTTGATGCGTTTGTTCTTTTTGCGTTCATTTCAGGACGGAAAAGTCTTGTTTTGCCGTCTGCACCTTTATATGCTTTAAGACCCTCAAACATTTCCTGACCATAGTGGAATACCATTGCTGACGGAGCAAGAGAAAGGTTCTGATAAGGAACTATTTCAGCATCGTGCCAGCCTTTTCCTTCTGTATATTCCATAACAAACATATGGTCAGTAAAAATTTTACCAAAGCCGAGAGGGCCTGTCGGTTTTGTTTTTGGCGATGTGGTTTTTGTGATTTTTATATCCATTAAAAACACCCTTTCGTATAAATATACTTTTATTATACACTTTTAAAATACAAAAATCAATAAATTTATGAATAAATCCTGGTAAATAAGCAATTTGCCATAAAAAAGTTATTGATTTTATAGTAAAAATATGATAAAATAACTATACTTAAATTATGGAGGAAAAAGCGATGATGAAAAAAGTTTTATCTTTATTATTATTAATAACAATGCTTGTTTCGATTGGCTCGTTTGCTGTAATGGCGGCTGATGGCTCGTTTCCTGACGTTTCGGGCGAGCATACCAATTTGGAAGCAATAAAGCATTATGCCGAGGCGGGTGTTATAAACGGATATCCGGACGGAACATTCAAACCGGGTGAGCCGATAACCCGTGGAGAATTTGTTAAAATGCTTATGGTATATGCCGGAAATGAAAAGGCAAATACGGCAGGAGTTGTAACAGGATTTCCTGACGTTGATGCTGCTGAAGGGAAAGAGGCACACTGGGCACATCCGCATATTAAAACAGCTGTGGACCTTAAAATTATAAACGGGTATCCTGATGGCACTTTCAGACCGGATGATAACGTTAAATATGAGGAAGCCATCAAGATGATGGTGTGCTATCTCGGTAAAGAATCAGTAGCGAAAGACAGAGCGGATGCAGCAAACATTGCGCTCTATCCGGAAGGATACATAAGAGTTGCAAATGAAAACCTTATGAACATAAATATTTCATCGTCACTTGGTGGAAATGCTTCAAGGGCTGACGTTGCACAGATTTTGTATAATTCAAAAGATATTAAAAGAGTAACACAGACACAGACTGGCGGTGGTAGCTTTGGCGGTGGTAGCTTTGGCGGCGGCGGTGGCGGCGGAAGCATTTCTATTCCGTCCGGAGGTAATGAAACAACCTATACACTTGAACAGTCAATGACGATAGGAAGAAACTGGTCAGGCAGCCGCGATGGCATAGTTGTTGCTGCATCAAAACTTGATTCCAACGATATAAAGCAGCAGTATTTTCTTGAAGGATACGATGAAATTACAGGAGAGTTTACGGGTCTTACAACAAGAGAAGGTCTTTGTGATACAATAAGCGCATATCAGCTGATTGTTAAAATGGATGTTCCAATTGCAGGCAATAGCTATGTTTTGTTCACAAATTCATCAAGGAATAAGGTATATTATGATTACCTTGGCCATCATGTTTCGGTTAATTTTTTATATAACGGAAGTGCAAATGGATTTTATATAAATGCTATTTCATCACTTCAGGAGTCGGATACGATAGGAAGTGTATCAAGCGCTACGATTTTAAAAGGCAGAACGGATGCTTTTAATGCAAGTTTAGCTCCTGAGGAAGATTATGGAATTGTTTATTATAATGCAAGCTCCGATAAAGAAATTACACTTAAACTTCCGCGTGACCTTAACAGTCTTAAAGTTATATATAATGAGCGACTTGTTAAAACATCGGAAATACCGCTGAATATTGAAGATTTTATTCCTGATAACGGAACAATTTCATATGTAAAAGCGGATAGAAGAACATACAGACTTATCAGAATAACAGATTTTGATACATATGTAGTAGGTTCGAAAATCACATCGGTTCCGCGAGGAATTACCGATAAGTACAGAAAAGAAGCTGATGGAACAACACCACTTCGTCTTATACTTGATGATAGAGCCGGCAGTGGGGTTGACCTTATAATAAAGGATTCTTCAGGGAAAAAAATAGAGGTTTCTTCAATACCAAAAGGAAGCGTACTTACCGTAGCAAAATCAAAATGCGAAAAGTTTATTAATGTGTCAGTTTATTCAAAATCCCTTTCTAAACAAAAAATTGTTGGTATGTCTGAGGGGGATGGATCTGGTGAAAAGCCAGGAATCACATTTGACTCAACTATGACAAAGTGGTATCCGTACAGCGAATATTATAAAGCATATGTTAAAGATGGTGTGGATATTGAGATTAACGACCGTGTAACCGTATACCTTAATTCTGCTGGAGAAATTACTTGGCTTGAAGAAACTGAGCCTACATATACAATAGGATACCTTGTAAATGCATGGGAAGAAACAACACAGGAACAGAGTGTAATTAAAGCCAAAATAATGACAGCAGGTGCTACGAAATTTGAAACCTACAACATTACAAACACAACGAAAATAGGAACACCTTCAGTTGAAGGCGAGACATATATTGCCGGTACAAAAACTAAATATTCGGATATGGAAGAGGTTCTTACTGTGCTTAAAGCACGAGCGGATATTATTAATGAAGGTAAAAGCGGATACAGCATAAATGCTGAGTTTGCTCAGCCGATAAGATATGTTTTAAGTGGGAATAATATTGAAATACTTGAAACTATGGCGCTTGATACAGATAATAAGTTTACGGGATCGTCAATGACATATTCTGTGGATGAAGGCAACAAGTTCAGCGGTAATAACGTTCAGTTCGGCGCAAGCTCGGATGCGATGTATATATTTGTACCGAACAACAGGGAATGGGCGGCAAATATTTATAAAATGGGAGACGCTTCTAAGGTTTCCTCTAAACTGATAAACTATGGCAAATATAATATTGAACCGTATTTTCTGCCGAATGCCAACGGTGGTTTTGCAAGAAAAGTATTTGTAATATATAATGAAAATATTGATGCTGAGCCCAATTACCGTTCTGAAACAATAATTGTTGAAAGCAAAATTGCGGGACTGGATGCAAATGGCGGAGCAATATATACTGTAACGCCAAAATCAGGTTACGGAAATTCAAAATCAAGCTATACTGTATCGACGAGCAATTTCGATAATGCATTTGTTCTGGATGCCAATTTTGAAAGAATGGTAGATGAACAGGGCAACCCCATTACACGCGAAGTGAAAAAAGGTGATGTTATCCGATTTGGTTATACACCGGGCGGATCAATGAAAAACATTGAAATAGTTTTTGATATAAGTGAAGCATTGGAAGGAAGAAAAAAAGTTGCCTTTGATACCAGTGGAAATATGGTTGACTATGATAGCTTCCAGTATAAGTCGCTTATACATTATTACGGACGTGTGGGACTTATAACATATGTTCCTGATAATCCTGAATTTTGTAGATTATCAGTAGGGGTTGGTCAGACCAGCGAATTGTTTATTGAAAACTATACAACGAGGAGTGTCCTTCTTAATACTTATGCGGCTGACGGAAGTTCGACATTTGAAGTAAAAACAATGGATGATTTGAATCCCGGAGATATGGTATATGTATGGCAGTACTATTCGGGTCGTCTTACAATCAAATACATTTATGCAGTAAGATACGAGGAAGACCTTATGTCTCAGTACAATGCCGAAAATGCACCAACTCCCGACCCTGGTACAGGCGAAGAACCTTCTGAACCTGGTGAAGGTGGTGGTTCATCCGAACCGGACAACGGTGGCAGTGAACCGACAAATCCTGAAGAAGGTGGCGGACCGTTACCTGACTCCGGTACAGACGAAGAGCCGACTGAACCCGATTCCGGAAACGAATAAAAAGTAAATTATTAAGCCGAAAAACAGATGGCTGTTTTTCGGCTTAATGTTTGACATAGGAGATAATGATGATTTACACAATTAAAAATGTAGGTAAAAATAATATTGATATTTCAGATGGCGTGTGGGGCGAAGCGCAGGTTGCAAAAATGGATAACTATGTCTGGGATGAAACAGGGTTTAAACCTCAAAATTTTGCAATGGCGCTTGCGGGAAACGAAGGTATTACAGTACTTCTTTCAAGTGACGAACATCCGGTTACCGCAACAAAAACAGAGTTTAATTCGGAAGTTTGTGAAGATAGCTGTCTTGAAGTGTTTATGAATGCAAATCCCGAGCACGACAACAGATATTTTAATTTTGAAATAAGCGCAAGCGGAGCATTGCTTGTAGGATTTGGCTCGGGCAGATATGACAGAAACAATATATTTGATGTTGACCCTGAAATTTTCCATGTAGAGACCAATGTGGATGATGATGGCTGGTGCGCAAAAATATTTATTCCATATGAATTTCTTGAAAGCCGTTACGGAATGAAAATAGGCAGACAGTTCAAAGGTAATTTCTATAAATGTGGCGATAACACTCCAATTCCTCATTTTGGTACATGGGCGCCTGTTGTTGCGCCGGAACCGGATTATCATAGGCCGGAATGCTTTGGAACGTTTGTAATTGAATAGGGCGAGGCAATATGGCAGAGATAAAAACAAATGCTGTGCGAATTCTTGATAAAAACAAAATAAAGTATACCCTGCGCGTATATGAACCCGACGGAAATATTGATGCAAAGTCGGCGGCGGCAAAAATAAATTTTCCGGTTGATAGGGTGTATAAAACGCTGGTTACAAAAGGTAAAAGCGGTGTACACTATGTTTTTGTTATAAGAGCAGACGGTGAGCTTGACCTAAAAAAAGCAGCGGCAAGTGTTGGCGAAAAAAATGTGGAAATGATTGCTGTTAAAGATCTTTTAAAAACCACGGGATATATCCGCGGAGGATGCAGTCCGGTGGGAATGAAAAAACTTTTTAAGACGGTGGTTGATGTAGAGGCTGAAAATCTTGAAACATTTGTTGTAAGTTCGGGTAAAATAGGCTGTTTTATGGAACTTTGTCCAAAAGATTTACAAAATCTTATCGGCTGTGAGTTTATATCTGTTCTTGCATAAAATTGCGAAAAAAGAAAATACTACCCTTGAGGTGGTATTATGGATATAAAAAGCAGCATAATAAGCGAAATAGATTCAAGACTTGAAAGGCTTGGTGAGCATAAGGATGATGTAAAACAGGAATCTGATAATCCTTATTCAGAGGTTACGCACGCTCTTTCAAAAGTAATAGGCTATGCGCTTGCGGGCGAGCTTCGGAGTATAAAAGAATATGTAGAAAAATTAAGCTGAACGGCTAAAACCGTTCAGCTTTTTTGTTGTATAAAAGATTTTTAAGGTTGAATTCGCCGTCGCTTTTAAGGTCGTCCATGCGGTGGCGCACCATAAGCAGTTGATGTTTGAGGGCGGTAATGTCACCATGTTTATAATATTCTGCGGCGGATTTTGATGCAAGCTCGACATCGTCTACTTTAGTTCTGTTTGAAAAGGAATATAACAGGAGGGCGGAGTTATCGAGTTCTTTGAGTAAGGTATCAATACATTTACCGCAGGCTTGGTAATCGTTATCGGCGAAATAAACTGCCTGATTTACGATAGAAGTTATATTATCCGAAAAGGCGTTTATGCGGCGGGTATATACGAAATTGACAGAAAAAACTGTTAGTATAAAAACAACGGCAATCCATACTTTTTTCATTTTCTCATCTCTTTCTTTTGAAAATAAAATTCGCCGCATGAATCATACGCGGCATAAAAAACTTCGGCGACAGACTGAATTCCTTTTGCGTGCAGCAGATTATTAAGCTTTTTTTCACTTATGCCGGCGGCAGTAAGATTTTCGGGGATGATTTCACCGTCCAAAATAACAGGAAAAGGCATTGCACCCGGACCTAAATCGAGGTTCAAATCCTTTGCTGAAGGGACCTTTGCGGAAATGGAGGGGATAATACTTATTTTTCCGCTGTTTTCCAGAATTGCAAATTCAACATCACGTATATCGGCATACCCCTCTTGCCGCAAAAGTTCAAGCAGCTCGTCGATACTGTATCGTAAAGATTTCATTATACTTATATCCATTTCTCCATGACGGACAATAATGACAGGTTTGCCATCAAGTAGAATACGAAGTCGCCTGCTTTTGAGTGTAAGGGCGGATATTATAAGCTCAAGCGAAATCAAGGTTGCTATGGGGACGAGACTGTGCACAAGCGGTAGGTCTATATCCTGCATAGGTATTGATGCAAGCTCGGAAAATAAAAGGATTATTACAAATTCTATGGGGTCCAGGTCGCCTACCTGTTTTTTGCCCATTATTCGCATTGCGATTATCACAAGAATATAAAGAACTATGGTGCGGGTAAAGCTTACAAGCAAAAAAATCTTCCTTTCGCTAGGAGTTTATATTAATATTGCACGTTGAAGTACGACTTATGCAAAGGGAAAGAAAAGAAAATTAAAATTTTGTAACAATTTGATAAAAATTTTTTTAAATTTTTATTAAAAAATACTTGATTTTTTTTAAAGTTTATTGTAAAATATATGTAAAGTGGTGTCTAGTGGATGGGCAGTGGTATTAAAGTGGATGAATTTCAGCTCAAAATAGAGGAAGGAGGGCGTAATATGTTTATAGGAAATTATAATCACAGTGTTGACGAAAAAGGCAGATTTATTATGCCCGCCAAATATCGTGAGCAGTTGGACGGCAGATGTGTTGTAACAAAGGGTATTGACGGAAACGGTCTTTACATTTACGACATGAAAGAATGGGAAAACTTTATAGGCAGATTGCGTCAGCTCCCAAACAGCAGACCTGAAATAAGAGATTTGCAGCGTCACTTTGTTACTGAAGCAGAAACAGTTGAAATAGACAAACAGGGCAGATGCCTTATATCAGCTAATCTCCGTGCTTATGCAGGAATTACATCCGAGATAAGACTTATGGGTGTTGATAACAAAATTGAACTGTGGAGTATGGAAAGCTGGAACAAATATAATCTTGAAAAACAGCCCGATGTTGCAGAAATTGCGGCTACGGTTGACCTGATAATATAATGACTATGGAATTTTTACATAAACCGGTTTTGTTCGATGAATGCATGAATATGCTTAACATTAAACGCGATGGCATATATGTTGACGGAACGCTTGGAGGAGGCGGCCATTCCAGCGGAATTCTCTCCCTGCTGGAAGGCGGCAGACTCATAGGAATAGACAGAGATGAAGCGGCACTTGCGGCTGCAGGAAAAAAACTGGAAGAATATAAAGACAAGGTGACGTTTGTTCATTCGAATTATTCTGAAATAAAAAGCATACTTGATGACCTAGGGATAAATGAAATTGATGGAGCACTTCTTGATTTGGGAGTTTCCTCGTATCAGCTTGATAATCCCGAAAGAGGATTTAGTTATATGCATGATGCACCGCTTGATATGAGAATGAATCAGGGCGACAGCAAAAGTGCGTATGATGTTGTAAATACATACAGCGAAAACGAGCTTTGCCGTATTCTTTACGATTACGGAGAAGAAAAATGGTCCAAAAGAATTGCAAAGTTTATTGTGGACGCTCGTCCGATAAATACAACGTTTGAACTTAATGAAGTAATTAAAGCGGCGGTGCCTGCCGGAGCAAGAAAAGAAGGCGGACACCCGAGTAAAAGAACTTTTCAGGCAATAAGAATAGAAGTAAACGAAGAGATTGAAAGACTTAAAAAAGCGGTGGAAGACTTTTTTGATTGTCTTAAACCGGGCGGGATACTGGCGATAATAACGTTCCATTCGCTGGAAGACCGCATTGTTAAAGATGTGTTTAATAACCTTAAAACCGGTTGCACATGCGATAAAAATTTGCCGGTTTGTGTGTGCGGCGGTAAACCAAAAGGTATCTTGATAAATAGAAAACCAATAATTGCTTCAGATGAGGAGCTCTCGGGAAACAAAAGAAGTCACAGTGCTAAACTGAGAGGAATACAAAAGATTTGAGGAAAGGATGACCTTGCAGTGAGAGATAATTTAGCAAGAGTATTGCCACAGGAGCATACCGTAAATATACGTCGGACCGTAAAGCCTAAGGTAAAACCCAAAGCAAGAGCAAAGGCTAAATCAAAATTCCGTTGGGGACTTGCTGCATATGCAATGGTTTTTGCAGCGCTTGCAATGGTGATAGTGCTCAGATACGGCGTTATTGCTCAGTACGAGAAGCAAATCAATGCGGTAAAGGCACAGTACGAACAGCTTGAATCCAGAAATATTGCAAGGCAGGTTGAACTCAAACAAAATATTAATCTTGAAGAAATAGAAAAAATTGCAACCGAAAAGCTTGGAATGGTAACCCCCGGTAAAAATCAGGTGGTAAGAATAAGAGTGCCGGTTAATGATTCAGCCGCAGTTCTTGCACAGGGAAATAAATCGGAAGGAGTATTTGCAAAGGCATTCCGCTACATAGGCGATGCAATGTCATATTTAAACTAAATACAGCTTATATTTAAATATAGAATTTAAACAGGGAAGTGTGACAATGAGGTCCAATAGAAACAAAACCAAACTCACTACAAGGATATTGGCGTTTACTCTTATTGTTGCGCTTCTATTTGTCGTTTTATTGGGAAGAGTTGGGTATCTTCAATTCATAAAAGGCGGAGAACTTAGCCAGATGGCGCTTGACCAGCAGACCAAAGAAAGTGAAATAAATCCGAGAAGGGGCAGTATCCTTGACAGAAACGGCAAAGAGCTTGCAATAAGTGCAAGTGTTGATACCGTTGCGGTTGACCCGAAACGTATCAGAGAAGCGGGAAACAGAGAAGCGGTTATAAATACCTTGTCGGAAGTTCTGGGAGTAGAAAAAGCTGATGTAGCCAAACAACTTGATAAAAACTCAAGATTTGAATATGTAAAAAAACGAATTGACACAGCGCAGTCAAAAATTTTACGTTCTTACATAAGCGGCGAGGATGAAAACGGAAACGAGCTTTCGCAGGAACTACTTGAAAAACATGACCTTACAGGAGTAAGTCTTATTGCGGATACAAAAAGATTTTATCCGTACGGCGAGCTTGCTGCACAGGTACTTGGCGTTGTAGGTGCAGATAATCAGGGGCTTGAAGGACTTGAATACGAATATGATGCTTACTTAAAAGGAACTGCCGGAAGAATTGTGCAGTCTAATTCGGCAGTAGGAAGCCCGAGTTTTGATTTTGAAGAATTTTACAATGCTCAGGCAGGAAGCAACATCAAACTTACAATTGACGAATCCATTCAGCGAATTGTTGAAAAAGCACTGAATGAGGCATATATAGAAAACAAAGCAGCAAACGGCGGTTGTGCTATTGTTATGAACCCGAATACGGGCGAAATTCTGGCAATGGCAACCGTTCCCACATATAACCTTAATGAACCTATTCAGATTAAAGACCCCGATGTTCTTGCACAGCTTGAAGCTCTTGAAGGGGAAGAATACAGCAAGGCGTTCGTTGCGGCAACATCAGGACTTAAAAGAAATAAACCCGTTGTTGACGTGTATGAACCGGGTTCAACATTCAAGCTTATAACCTGTGCAATGTCACTTGAAGAGCAGGTTGCTACCCTTGAAGAAACATATAACTGTAACGGTTTCATGCATATGGGTGGACATAACATCCATTGTTGGAGAACTGCAGGTCACGGCACGCAGACATTTATGACCGGTATGGTAAACTCCTGTAACCCTGTTCTTATGCAGGTTGGCGCAAAAATAGGTACTGAAAACTTTTATAAAAACTTTAAACTGTTTGGATTCCGTGACGTTACCGGAATAGATTTTCCGGGTGAAGCAGTAGGGTCTTTCCATGCCGAAGAAGCATTTTCAGAGGTTGACCTTGCAGTATCGTCATTCGGACAGAGCTTTGAAGTAACTCCGCTGCAGATGATAACAGCAATTTCATCGCTTGTAAACGGCGGTAATTTATACAGACCATACCTTGTTAAAGAAATTCAGTCAGCTGACGGACAGCCGATTGAAACAATACTTCCGCAGAAGGTACGTCAGACTGTTTCGGCAGAAACATCGGAAAAAATGAAAACAGTTCTTGAAACTGTTGTGTTGCAGTCGGGAAGCACGGCTTATGTAAAAGGCTATCGTATTGGCGGTAAGAGCGGTACAAGTGAAAAGCAGCCCCGTGGCTCGAATAAATATATCGGTTCGTTCGTGGGCGTTGCACCGGTTGATGACCCCAAAATTGTATGTCTTGTAATTATTGACGAACCAACCGGCGAAAACTATTATGGTGGGGTTATTACTGCACCGGTTGCAGGAAAAATCATAAGCGAAACTCTGCAGTATTACGGAATTGAACCGGTGTATACCGAAGAAGATTTGCAGGAAATGGATACTACAGTTCCTGATGTTGTAGGGAAAACGACAGAAGAAGCAAAACGTTCGCTTGACAGCTTTAACCTTAAATATTCCGTTAACGGAAACGGCGACCAGATTGTTGCGCAGATTCCGGCGGCAGGAAGTAAGGTAAGGAGCAGTTCAAGTATAACAATATATACGGGTCTTAAAGGTGACCCAATGCTGATAAAAGTACCGAATGTTGTTGGGTTGAGTGCCGAAGCGGCAAATGAAACACTTATAAATTCGGGACTTAAAATGATAATCTCGGGTGCAGGAAGCCTTAATGGTAAAGGAATTATTACAAGCCAGAGCCCTGCGGCGGGCGCACTTCTTGATGAGGGAGAAAGCGTTACGGTATATTTCAGCAAAGAAGAAAATCAGTAGACCGGGTAGGTGGAAAAATGATTCTGAAAGAGTTGTTGCAGAATTTTAATTACATATCATGCAATGAAAATACCAATGTTGAGGTTTGCCATATTACCAATAATACAAAAGAAGTTGTAAAAGGCTCCGTATATGTTTGCATAGAAGGGTTTAAAACCGACGGACATAACTTTATAGGCGAAGCGGTAAAAAAAGGCGCGGTGGCGCTGCTGGTAACAAAAGACATTACAAGAGATGACGTTGCTGTAATTCGTGTTACTGATACCAGGGCTGCTATGGCAAGCCTTGCAAGTCTTATTTACGGGCAGCCGTCAAAAAAGCTTAAAATGATAGGTGTTACAGGAACAAACGGTAAAACCACAGTAACACATATAATAAAAACGGTTCTTGAAATGAACGGCAAAAAAGCAGGTCTTATCGGTACAAACACAACGGTTATAGGAGATAAGGTTATTGAAGCAGAAAGAACAACACCGGAAGCCGGAACTCTTCATAAATGGTTTGCCGAAATGGTGGATGCCGGTATTGAATACTGCGTTATGGAGGTTTCCTCCCATTCAATAGACCTTAAACGTGTAGAGGGAATTGAATTTGATGCTGCGGTATTTACAAACCTTACACACGACCATCTTGATTTCCATGGCACAATGGAAAATTATATGAATTCAAAGGCAAAGCTGTTTGACAGATGTAGGTTCGCTGTTATAAATGCGGACGATGAATACGGACGAAAAATTGCCGAAAAATGCAAGTCAAAAGTATTTACATATTCAATAGATGAAAATTCGGATTTTAAAGCAAAAGATATTGAATATCACGATAAAGGTGTAATCTATAATGTTGCGGCGGGCGGCGAAGAGCATAAGGTTAAAGCAATGCATCCGGGAAAGTTTTCGGTATATAATTCGCTTGCTACATATGCACTTTGCAGTGTGCTTGGATTTGAAAGCGAAGAAATTGAAAAAGGAATAATCATTGCCAAAGGAGCTAAAGGCAGGGCGGAAATTGTAAACGTGCCAGCACCGTTTAAGGTAATGATTGACTATGCACATACACCGGACGGCCTTTATAACATACTTACAACAATGCGCACTGCGGCCCACGGCAGGATTATTACAGTATTTGGTGCGCCTGGTGACCGTGATAAAACCAAACGTCCCGAAATGGGCGAGGTTGTGGGGCGTCTTTCAGACTATGCCATAATTACATCGGATAATCCGGCAAGTGAAAAAGCAGAAGATATTATTGCAAGCGTTGAAGAGGGTATGAGAAAGACCCCATGTAAATATGAATGTATTACAGACAGAGCGCAGGCGATTGAAAAAGCGCTTAGCATTGCAGGGCAAGGAGATTTAGTTCTTCTTGCAGGTAAAGGACACGAAACATACCAGATAATCGGTAATGAAAAAGTGCCTTTCAGCGAGGAGAAAATCGTTAAAAATTATTTTATGTAATCGCAAAGGAGAAAAATATGAAATTTGGTTTTGCTGCACTAATTTCATTTGCAATAGCGGTTCTTATGGCACCTGTTGCCATACCGGTTTTGCATAAACTTAAATTTGGTCAGGAAATAAGGGAAGAAGGTCCGAAATGGCACAGTTCAAAATCGGGTACGCCTACTATGGGCGGTGTAATCTTTATTTTGGCGGTGTTTATTTCAGGTATTATCTTTCTTAATAATTCCCTTGAGGGAGTTATGCTTATTTACTTAAGTGTAGCATTTGGTGTAATCGGATTTATTGACGATTATATAAAGGTTGCAATGAAAAGAAACCTTGGGCTTACCGAAATCCAGAAACTTCTTATGCAGGTTGTTGCATCGGTTATATTTGTGGGTCTACTTTATTATAACGGACTTATGGAAACATCTCTTAAAATTCCGTTTACCACGTTTGAATTCAATATGGGAATATGGTATTTGCCGTTTGCGGTGCTTGTAATAATAGGATGCGTAAATGCGGTTAACCTTACCGACGGAATTGACGGACTTGCTTCTTCGGTAAGTGTTGTTGTGTTTTTGTTCTTTGCACTTGTGTTAAAGGATACACCCGAAAGTATGTTTGCGCTTATTTCGGCAGCGGCAGTTTTCGGATTTTTCTTGTTTAATAAATATCCTGCAAAGGTATTTATGGGCGATACCGGGTCGCTGTTTCTTGGCGGTGCCCTTGCAGGAATTGCTGTATGTAGAGGATATGCACTTTACCTTGTTATAGCAGGCGGCGTATATGTTATTGAAACACTTTCAGTTATTTTGCAGGTTGCATATTTTAAAGCAACAGGGAAAAGACTTTTCAAAATGAGCCCTATACATCATCATTTTGAAATGTGCGGTTGGAGCGAGGTAAAGATTGTTCTTATTTTCTCGATTGTAACCGTTTGCCTTTGTGCGCTTGCGTCAGTTAAATTTATTTAGGAGTTGAAAAAGGATGAAATCAAATACGAGACCAAAAGATAAAGGCCTCTTATCTCAAATTATTTCATCGTTTAAAGATAAAAGTAAAATGGATATGGAGCTTCTCATAATCATTTTGCTTATGACACTTTTTGGATTGATTATGGTTGCAAGTGCAAGCTCTATTACCGGACTTTACAGACACGGCGATTCGCTTCATTTCTTAAAAACACAGGCTATCGTTGCCGTGCTTGGATTTATTGCAATGCTTATTGTGTCAAAAATTGACTATCACATTATTGCATCAAGGCAGGTGCTCAATCCGGCTATTGCCATAACCTGCGGACTTATGCTTTTTGCAGCGTTTGCCGGACAGGAAATTAACGGCGCAAGACGATGGATTGGTGTTGGCGGATTTACTTTTCAGCCGTCTGAGCTTGCGAAAATTGTATGGATTGTGTGGTTTGGAAAGGTTTGTGCAAGCCAGAAACCAAAAGAACTTCTGAATTTTAAGACAAGTTGGGTAAGATACGGAATTATGCTGCTTGTGGCAGTTGTTCCGCTAATAATGCAACCGCATAAAAGTGCAATTCTTCTTATAGGAACAGTTTGCGTAATAATAGCTATGATAGGTGGAGCAAATTTAAAACCGCTATTACTTCTTATTCCGGTTGCGGCGCTTGCGTTTCTTGCGCTTATATTCACAAGTGAATACAGTGTTGCCAGACTTACTTCATTTATGGACCCGTTTCAGGATATGGAAGGGTCGGGATGGCAGGCGGTTCAGTCACTGTATGCCATTGGGTCCGGCGGACTTTTCGGTAAAGGACTTGGTAAAAGTGTGCAAAAAGCACTTTACATTCCCGAACCTCAGAATGACTTTATTTTCTCTATTATCTGTGAGGAACTTGGGTTTATCGGGGGAATGCTTGTTCTGGCACTCTTTCTCCTTTTAATTGTCAGATGTGTAAAAATATCTCTTGAAGCTCCCGATAAACTTGGTGCCCTCATCGGTATCGGAGTTGCAGTACTTATAACCGTTCAGGTAATAATCAATATTGCCGTTGTTACGGCAATGATGCCCGTAACGGGTATGCCGCTTCCGTTTTTCAGTGCGGGCGGTACATCCCTTTTGTTCACTATGGCAAGTATGGGTCTTGTACTTAATATATCAAGAAAAGGTAAACACAAGAAATTGAATGAAAATAAAAAGTAAAAGTGGTGTGAGAAATGAAAGCAATTTTAACTGCCGGTGGTACGGCGGGACATATAAATCCTGCAATTGCAATTGCAAAAGAAATAACTGCCGATGGCGGTCAGGTGCTTTTTATCGGTAATGAAGCAGGTATGGAAACCGAGCTTGTCAAAAAAGAAGGGTTTGAAATAAAAACCATACGCGTTTCAGGATTCAAAAGAAGTCTTAGCCCTAAAAACTTTAAAACTGTATGGCAGGCGGCTAAGGGAATAAGCGATACAAAGAAAATAATTAAAGATTTTGCACCCAATGTGGTAATAGGCTGTGGCGGATACGTAAGTGGCTCGGCAGTTTTTGCAGCGGCGCAAATGAAAATCCCCACACTTATTCATGAACAGAATGCATTGCCCGGTCTTACAAACAAAATCCTTGCAAAAATGGTAAACCGAGTTTGCATAAGCTTTGAAGAAAGCAGAAAATATTTTGAAAGTTCAGACAAAATTGTTTATACAGGAAATCCTGTAAGACAGAATATCCTCAGCCTTAAATATGAAGATGCAAGAGAGGCTATGGGTATAGATGGCACGGTTGTGCTTGTGTTTGGCGGAAGTCTTGGCGCAAAAGCAATTAATGATGCCATGATAGAGGCGCTTCCTCTTATAAATGAAGAGATAACTGTTATATGGGGAACAGGCAAAAAGAGGTATGAAGGTGTTATGGAATCTCTTTCAGGAACGGACATTCCTGAAAATATAAAGATAATGCCTTACATATATAATATGGATGAATGTTTGGCGGCAGCTGATATTGTTGTATCAAGAGCAGGTGCCATAACCATCAGCGAAATTTGCGTTAAAGGAAAGGCAGCTGTTCTTATTCCGTCACCTAACGTTACAGGGAATCATCAGATGCATAACGCGCTTGCTCTTAAAAACGTAGGTGCGGCAGATATTATAGAAGAGGCAAATTTGAACGGCGCGTCACTTGCAGGTGCACTTAAAGAGTTTGCTGAAGATACAGATAAAATGAAGACAATGCAGGCAAATGCTATTGCAATGGCAAAGCCGCTTGCAACAGCTGAAATATATAAAGAAATCAAGAAAATCACGGCTACTCACTAAAACACTTTGCTGTGCATATTATGATAATATATGACACAGCGGAGGTGCTTTGATGAGTAAATATATAATAGAAGGCGGAAACAGGCTTTACGGCACCGCTTTGATAGGCGGTGCAAAAAACTCTGTTTTGCCTATACTTGCCGGTACGGTACTTGCGGCAGGAGAAAGTATTATACATAATTGTCCCCGCATACGAGATGTGGAACTAACAATTGAAATCCTTAAATGTCTTGGCTGCAACGTAACAGTGCAGGGAAATACGGTTTGTGTGAATGCAGCAGATGTTACAGATAATTACATACCTATGGGTCTTATGAACAAAATGCGCTCATCAGTTATTTTTATGGGCGCTATTCTTTCCCGTACGGGGGAGGCGCGGTGTAGCTATCCGGGAGGATGTGAGCTTGGGGCAAGACCTATAAATCTACACCTGAAATCATTTAAACAGCTTGGTGTTGAGATAAACGAACAAGCAGGATTTTTAGAATGCCGGCTTGAAAAATATAAACCGGGAACAGTTCAGCTTGATTTCCCGTCCGTCGGCGCAACGGAAAACATAATGCTTCTTGCATGTGGCCAGGAGGGAACAACAACCATTGTTAATGCCGCACGTGAACCCGAAATTTTCGATTTGCAGGACCTTCTTGTGAAAATGGGTGCTAAAATACGCGGAGCAGGCGAAGGAATTATTGAAATAGAGGGAGTAAAATCCTTAAAACAGGTTGAAAAAACCGTTATTTCCGACAGAATATGTGCCGCAACGATGTTGTTTATGGTTGCGGCGGCGGGAGGATGTGTAGAACTTAAAAATGTTAACACCTCGCATATTGAAAGTATTATTTCTGTTCTGCGCGGATGCGGTGCAGATATAAGACTTACAGATTGCGGAGTTAATATAAAAGTAACTGAAAGAATTGATGCCGTTGATATGGTGCAGACAATGCCATATCCCGGATATCCTACAGATGCACAGCCACAGCTTATGGCGGCACTGTGTACGGCAAACGGTACATCTGTTATAAAAGAAACCATTTTTGAAAACAGGTTTAAAGCGGTTGGTGAACTCAAAAAAATGGGTGCCGATATTACGCTTGGCGGTGAAATGGCGATAATCCGGGGAGTCAAAAAGCTTCACGGAGCAAATTTGTCTGCACCGGATTTAAGGGCAGGTGCCGCGCTTGTTATTGCTGCACTTGCGGCAGAAGGAAAAAGTGAAATATCGGGTGTATGCTATATTGACAGGGGATATGAAAACCTTGAAGGTATGATTACAGATATCGGCGGTAAAATTATAAGAGTGTAAAGGATGTGTTTACGCTTGGCTACAAAGAGGAAAAGCGGCGCTTCTCGCACCGCTTCAAAAAAGAGAAGAAAAAAGACAAGCTTATCTATAATAAAGTTTATACTTGTTCTGGCAGCTTTATACGGAATACTTTTTCATACACCGCTTCTTAATATACGCAATATATATGTTGAAGGAAATATGGCGGCATCACGAGAAAGTATTATGGCGGCATCAGGAATTACGGTTGGACAGAACATACTTAAGATTAATAAAAAAACGGCGGTCAGTAATATGGAGAAAATTGCATACATTTCTTCCGCAAGTGTAAAGTATGCGTTTCCTACATCCATTACGCTGGTTGTAAACGAAGGCAGAATTATTGCAAGTGTTAAAACTCCGGACGGAGCTTATGCTGCAATAGATTCCGCACTTAAAGTGCTTGATGTGTGCGCTGAACCCAAGGTGCTTCCAGTGGTTGAAGGGCTTAACGTGCAAAAAAGTGTAATTGGGGAAAAATTAACTATTGACGAAGAGGGTAATTTTGATATATTATTATCATATATGAATGTTTTGGACAAACACGGCATAAGCGGTGAACTGGCAGCAATAACCGTTTCGGGGGAAGAAATAACTCTTCAAATGAAAAATTCGGTTGTTGTAAAATGCGGTACATCTGCCGATGCTGATTATAAAATTGCTGCATATAAAGCGGCAACCGACAAACAACCGGTCAGCATAGGAACGTTTGACGTTACAAATCCGTCGAGGATAGTATATAGTATAGATTAGGAGATGAGAAAATGGACAAGCAGAAAATTTTAAAACGAATTTCGGTACTCGTTATATGTGCCATATTGGGATTTGCTCTGTCCATGCAACTGAAAAGCGTTTACAAAAATGAGCTCAGCACCAATACCACAATAAGAACAGAAGAACTCAGGCGAATGCTTACAACAGAAAAAGAAAAAAATGCATCATTGTATGAACAGGTTTTGCAGATGCAGGAAACAATAGATACTTACAGAACATCAATAGAACAGACAGGCTCGGCATATCAGGGAATGGAAATGGAACTTGAAAATGCCAAAAAACTTGCGGGACTTACCGATGTTTACGGACCGGGAATTACGGTTACCCTGGAAGATGCGAATGGCGCAAATATGGTAGGACCGGCAGAATATTATGTAATTCACGACAGTGACGTGCGTGCGGTTGTAAATGAACTTCTTGCCGCAGGGGCGGAAGCAGTTTCCATAAATGGCGAGCGCGTTGTTGCAACTACGGCTATAAGATGTGTAGGACCGACAATTCTTGTTAATAATGTCAGAAGCAGCGTGCCGTTTGTCATAAAAGCAATTGGCGACCCGCTTGCTCTTGAAGGAGCAATGAATATGAATGGCGGAATCGTAAGCGAACTTCGTTATTATCAGAATAAGGTTACGATTCAGCGGTCTGACCGGATTGATATGAAAGCATATACAGGGGCGCTTACGTTTAACCACGTAACGAGCGTAAAAAAAGAGGAATCTTGATTTGTGAAAGGAATGTATCCTGATGTGGGTTATACTCGGACTTCTTGTTGGAGTTTTTGCCGGACTTATGACAAATTTATATATACCGCCGGAATTTTCCAGATATCTTTCGGTGGCAATGCTTGCATGCCTCGATTCAGTATTCGGTGCTATGCTTGCACATATGCAAAAAACATTTGATGTAAATATTTTTATTACGGGATTCTTTTCAAATGCACTTATTGCGGCAGTACTTACATTTATCGGTTCGCTTATCGGGGTGGATATGGGACTTGCGGCAACAATTGTTTTCGGTACAAGAATGCTTAATAATGCAGCATCTATCAGGAGATTGTGGTTTAGTATAAGACGTGCAAAAAAAACTGAAAAAGAAAATAATGAAGAAATTTAATAAAAGGTCTTGAATTATTGAAAAAAATATTATATAATTATATAATAGTGAGATAATACATAGGAGGATTGTGTTATGTTTGATTACAACGAACAGAGACCCGGTAGCGCAGTTATCAAAGTTGTCGGAGTAGGCGGCGGCGGTAACAATGCGGTAAACAGAATGATAGAGCACGGAGTAAAGGATATAGAATTTATTTCAGTTAATACAGATAAACAAGTGCTTGTAAGCTCGGGCGCAAACAAGAAAATTCAGGTTGGTGAAAAAATCACTAAAGGTCTTGGCGCAGGCGCAAACCCAGAAATCGGTAAAAAAGCTGCAGAAGAAAGCAGAGAAGAAATTGCACAGTCTATTGAAGGCGCTGATATGGTATTTGTTACAGCCGGTATGGGCGGCGGAACAGGTACAGGTGCTGCTCCCGTAGTTGCAAAAATTGCAAAAGATATGGGTATACTTACAATAGGTATTGTTACAAAACCTTTCACAATTGAAGGTAAGGTAAGAACAAACCAGGCAGAAGCCGGTATTGCAGAACTTAAAGCAAATGTTGATACTCTTGTTATTATCCCTAACGACAGACTTCTTATGATTGCCGACAAGAAAACTACTGTAAAAGAAGCTTTCAGAATGGCAGACGATGTTCTTCGTCAGGGTATTCAGGGTATATCCGATGTTATACAGCGTGAAGGTGATATTAACCTTGACTTTGCAGACGTTCAGACAGTTATGAAAGACCGCGGTCTTGCTCATATGGGTATCGGCCGTGCAAAAGGTGAAGACAAGGCTGAAATTGCTGTTAAAATGGCTATCAACAGCCCGCTTCTTGAAACAACAATCGACGGAGCAAGAGGTGTTCTTCTTAACATTACCGGTGGTAGCGACCTCAGTCTCTTCGAAGCTGCTCAGGCTGCAGAAATTGTTAAAGAGTACATTGACGATTCAGCTACATTTATTTACGGTATCGCAATGGATGATTCACTTGAAGATGAAATCGTTGTTACTGTTATTGCTACAGGGTTTGATGATCCGTCAGATAAGGTAAAACCTATTTTACCGCCGATTCCTCCGAAAAAGGAAGAAGCAAATTTTGATCCGGTTGCCCGTCCGGCAGATCCGAAAGCAAACTATACAACAGCTGTTGATAATTTCTTACATACATGGGAAAATAAACAGAGCGGGTACGGTTCAAGATTCGTTGCTCCTAAACAGGCTGAGACTGGTAAAGACGATAACGGACTTGAAATTCCGGTATGGCTTTCAGGCAATAAATAAGAACCCGACCCGTTAGCGCAATCGAAGATTGCGAGCGGGTACCCCGGAACCTTGCTGTGTTCCACATAAAGAACCCGACCCGTTAGCGCAATCGAAGATTGCGAGCGGGTACCCCGGAACCTTGCTGTGTTCCACATAAAGAAATTTTTAAAGAGGCGTTTTAACGCCTCTTTTTTTATTGTGTTTAAAATTTTTTGTCCTGAAAAGATGTGTTTAAGGAAATTAATATCGAACAAGTTTAGAACAAAGTCCTACTAAAATACCATAAATTGTTATGGAAATTTATTACTGTAATTTTGAAAATAATAGTTTGTGGATAATGTGAATAACTCTGTTAATAATCTATTTATGCGATAAAGAGGATATACAGTTTTTAACAGTTGGTTAACGTTTTCAAGTTATGTTAACCAACTGTAATAAAATAGCAATTGTATATTGACTATAACTTTCAAAAAAGATGTGGAAACTGTTGATAACTTTGTTGAAAAGCGGTTATTTCGGGCTTTTCACATGTGGATAAGTATAAAAAAGAGTTGACATTTTCAAATTATGTTAACAAAACAAAAAAACAATTAACATTAAATGTAAAAAATGTTCGATTTTAAATTTTGCAAAGATGTCCTTTTTATGCTATTAAATGGCTTTGCGATATATTGAACGTGGTGAATAATATAAATTTGCACATATTGACAAATTTGTTAAAAAAGATATAATTAAATAAGCGAAAGCTGTTAAATTATAAAAAGCAGTAATTTTTTTATTTCGGCAAAAGATTTCTGCAAAATGGGGGTTTTAGTATGCCTAGAAGATATGAAACAACAAATATGGGACCGTTTATAGTTCTTGCGGTACTTGCTGCGCTTGTTTGCACAATTTTGATTTTTGTTATGGTTCTTCCGGAAAATAAACGTGCAGGACTTAATAATTTCTTCAAGAAAGTAGCAGATATTTTCAATTTTAAAAATCTTTTGTTGGAAAGTATTTTGAAATTCTTATATACGATTTCAACACTTTTTGTAATTTTTTATGGATTCTTTACACTTTTCTCAGAAGTGTATGGCGAATCAATGTTTTTTGCTGGACTTGCAACTATGGTTTTAGGACCTATCGTGATCCGTATAACTTATGAACGTTCAATTATGTTTGTTCTTTTGGTTAAAAATGTAATTGAAATTAATAAAAAAATGTATGTATCAACAGGGCAGAAAAAAGCAGAAGCTCCAAAAGCTGCTACTGTTGTTGAACCTGCAGAAAAAAGATGCCCGGGTTGTAATATTGTTGTGGATCCGGATGCGGCATTCTGCACAAATTGCGGGCAGCAGTTGAAACAATTGAAATTTATGCATAGCCGAAAGTGTATAAAAAGATTTTGATAAACATAAAAAGTGAGGTTTTGTGAATGCAAGCCTCACTTTTTTATTGATTTTATGAGGTGCTTGTGATATAATGAATTCAACAAAGTTGAATTCAGCTAAATTCGCCTGACGGCGAGCTAAATGTACTGCGTACGCTAAATTACTTCGTAGCTAAATTGACCTTCGGTCAACTAATAGCGAATTTAATTTAGCTGTTTTGAAAAAACAATTTAGCTATCGAACAGAGTGAGATAATTTAGCTTTGCTCGGCAGAGCAAAATTTAGCTAAAAGAAATTGATGGGAAGTGGAGATATGGCAGAAAGCATAATGCTTGATAAAGCAAAAGATTTTGCAGTTGAAATTATAAATATGTGCAAAAACATAAAAGAAACAAAAAGAGAAAGTGTTTTAACAAATCAGCTTATGCGTTCGGGAACATCAATCGGTGCGAACATTCACGAATCAAAATATGCACACGGCACAGCTGATTTTATTTCAAAGATGCAAATTGCATTAAAGGAATGTTATGAATCAGAATATTGGTTAGAACTTCTTAATCGAACAGGATATATTGAGGATGAGCAATATAAGCTAATAATAAATAATTGCGGACAGCTTCGCAGAATGTTGATTTCATCAATTAACACAGTGAAAGAAAAAACTCAAAAATGAGGTAAAACATATGAAAAAGATAATGTCTTGTGCTAAATTGTTTTTTTACATAATACTTTTAGTTGCTTTACTCATCCCATTATGCAAATTATCTTACAAAATGATATTAGATAATAAAAGTGTTGTAAATGAAAGCTATATTGAAACGACTATTATTGAAATGTTTAATACATATCAGGAAAATGAAATTGTAGCAAATGATACTTATAAAAATAAAGTATGTCAGTTTGTTATGAATTTAGAAAATATTAACGATGATAGTTCTGGTCATCCGTTTACTTATGTTAATGTTGATGATTGTGAAGTTGTTATAACTTTTGGTAAGAATCAAAGGAACATTCTGAGAAATAAAAAAACAGGTGATTCTATAAAGGTGAGAGCTAGATGTAAAGGATTTGAGAAGTTATTTCATGATATAGAATTCAATCAGGCAATTGTTATTGAATAGTTTGTATATATTGAGCCTGCATCTAAATCGTTCACTGATTTTATAATGCATTATAAGTGAAAAGCAGATTATATAAACGTAAGGACAGGAAAGACGAATCCTGATTCGGTATAAAATCGTGGTGGATGTTATAAAATATGATACAAGGTAACTGAAATGAAGAAAAATGATGTTTTTGATTGCGTTTGTTCGGGATATGGTGCGGACGGCGAAGGGATTTGCCGTGTGGGTGACATGGTTGTATTTGTTCCCGGTGCACTTGTGGGTGAAAAACTTAATATAAAAATTGTAAAAGTAGCAAGCTCATATGCTTATGGCAGGATTGAAGAAATTCTTTCTCCGTCAGGAGAAAGGGTGGAGTCTGTTTGTGGTGCATTTAAACGTTGCGGCGGATGTGACCTTCTTCATATGTCGTATGACGAACAGATGCGGTTTAAATCTGAGCGGATGAAAGACTGCATTGAACGAATAGGTAAGGTGGAAACCAAAATTCTGCCGATTATCGGTGCGGAAAGTGTAACCGGATACAGAAACAAAGTTCAGCTTCCGGTAGGAATATCGGGTGGAAAAACCGTGTGCGGATATTATGCAGGACGCACTCACGAGATTGTTGAAAATGGCGGATGCTTTACAGGCAGTGAAATTTCCGAAAAAGTAAAAGAGGCTGTTCTTGACTGGATGGAAGAATATTCTATTTCGGCATATGACGAAACGTCAGGCAGCGGCACGGTACGCCATATAATTGTACGCACATCTGAAATTACCGGTCAGTCAATGGCTGTTATTGTGATAAACAAAAAGAATTTGCCGGAAAAAGATGCGCTCTGCGAAAAACTGAAAGCACTTGAGATAACAACGGCACTTTATAACATAAACACAAAAAAGACAAATGTGATAACAGGAGATAAGACTGTTATCCTTTACGGCTCAGGAGAAATTGAGGACGAGCTCTGCGGTCTTAAATTTATGATTTCGCCGTTGTGCTTTTATCAGATAAATCGTGCGCAGGCGCAGCGTCTGTATGAGGCGGCGCTGTCCGGAGCGGAAATAACAAGAGAAGATACGGTTTTTGACTTGTACTGCGGAATTGGGACAATATCACTTGCGGCGGCAAAGTATGCCGGACAGGTGGTTGGTGTGGAAATAAATGAAGAATCGGTTTTGCAGGCAAGAAAAAATGCCAAAATAAACGGCCTTTCAAACACGGAATTTTATTGCGGCGATGCAGGAAAGGTAACGGCAGAGCTTTACAGACAGGGAAAGAAAGCCGATGTAATAATTGTTGACCCTCCCAGAAAAGGCTGCAGCGAGGATTTGCTTGAGCTTATTATCAAACTCAGTCCCAAACGTGTGGTCTATGTTTCGTGTAATCCGGCTACACTTGCAAGAGATTTGAAATTCCTTGAAGGAAACGGATATAAGACAAAAAATGCAAGAGCTGTAGATATGTTCCCGGGCACGTGCCACGTCGAGACTGTGGTTTTGCTACAAAGACAAAATACGTAGAAATCCTTTATTTTAGGCACTTTGCGAAGCATACGGTGTTTAATGCAGAGGGCGATAAATTCCGAAATAAGGAGATAAAAAACTACATTAACGTAAGAGTCGTAATTGATGTAGAGTGTGGGAATACAATAGAATAACTTCAATATTTAAGTGCATTTTAGCATTAAAAAATACAATTTAATACTTCTCAAAGAACATTTGGTTAAACAACTGAATGTTCTTTTTTTATATAAAATTTTCAAGGAGAGTGATTTTATATATGAGTGTGCAAACCGAAAAACTCTGTCCCTCTTGCAAGACCGGAAGAGATACATACCTTCTCGATGGAAAGAACCCCTTCTGTCCCTACTTGCACTTTCACGATGGGACGAGTTGCAAGATGTATCAAAAAATAAATAAATCCCAATCCGACACTGACAAAAAAAGTTAGTGTCTTTTTTTATGAAAATTTTTAAACGGAAGGAGTTGAAGCAATGGCAGTATTCAGAGTTGAGAAAAATCACAATTACACGGTTATGTCAAATCATCATCTGAAAAATCGTGAACTTTCATTAAAGTCAAAAGGTCTTCTCTCTCAGATGCTTTCCCTACCGGATAATTGGGATTATACATTGGCGGGACTTGCCAAGATAAATCGTGAAAAAGTTGATGCAATCCGAACCGCAATTTGGGAGCTTGA
>JAFTSG010000005.1 GCA_017467445.1 Clostridia bacterium
ATTGGCAGGGGTAGAAGGACTCGAACCCTCAAGAACGGTTTTGGAGACCGGCATGTTACCATTACATCATACCCCTAAAGAGCGCCATATTAAGTTTTTATTATGCAGTATTTGCAACATAGGGACACGGCTTTGGAGACCACTGCTCTACCAACTGAGCTATACCCCTATGTATTATTTTCAACCATTATATTATAGCACAGCTATTTATCATTGTCAAGCACTTTTTCAAAGAAAAAACCTATGTAAATACATAGGTTTTTTCTTTATTTTAATTAAACATAGGAGGTTTTACGTCTGTTTTGGCAAATGTATTTTCTGCCGGCGAAGGTTCCGACATACTAAAATACATTTTCGCCGCTTTTGTTGTACCGAAATCTCTATTTGAACCGGTATTCTGCACCTTATTGAACGCTTCTCTGAACATTGCATTATGCGCTTCTTCCCTATTCAAAAGAAAATCTATTGTTTCTTTTACCTTTTTATCATCAATCTGTCTGTAAAGGTATTCATACACAACTTTCGCTCTTTGCTCCGATGCTATATTTGAAAGTAAATCCGCACACAAATCGCCTGTCACAGTAACATAATCACTTGTCCATGAATATCCCGAAGCATTTATAAGTCCCGGATTAAGTCCAAGAATTACATGACTCTGGATTTCACCTGCAGGGACTTTTGATGCATCAACATCGTGTCCGTTAAGAAGGTTAATTGTTTGTGCAACCATTTCCATATGTCCAAGCTCTTCTGCCGCAATATCAAGAAATAAATCCTTTATTTCAGGGTCTTTAATTCTGAAGCTTTGTGACATATATTGCATCGCGGCTTTAAGCTCGCCGTTACCACCTCCAAGCTGTTCCTGTAAAAGTGCGGCATACTGTGGATTCGGCTTTTCAATTTCTACCGGATGAAATAACTGTTTTTCGTGTTTAAACATAAGGCTTTACCTCTCTTTCTGAAAACAGTTTTCACCAGACTACATAATTTTATGCACTAAAAAAAGCCCTTTCGGGCTTTTTATTATATGGGTAATATTGCCATTGCAAATACAAAATATAAAATAAGTGACAAAACGTCTATAATTGTTGTAATAAGCGGGCTTGCCATAACCGCCGGATCAAGTCCTATGCGTTTTACAAAAATCGGCAGGATACATCCCACAATTTTTGCACAAAGCACCGATACTACAAGCGCAAGGGATACAACGAGTGATACCGCCATTATGTTTAAGTCTCCCATATCGCCTCTGTCAAAAATCATCATTTTTACAAAGTTACCTGCCGCAAGTGTTATTCCGCAAAGAAGTGCCACACGGGTTTCTTTCCAGACAACTTTAAAAATGTCTTTCATGCAAACCTCGTCAAGTGACAGAGCACGGATAATTGTAACCGACGACTGTCCACCGGAGTTACCGCCCGTCCCCATAAGCATAGGAATATATGCCGTAAGCACTAGCGCGCCTGCAAGTGCACCTTCAAACGCAGTTATAATTTTCCCCGTAAATGCCGAGGAAAACATAAGTATAAGAAGCCACGGAATACGGCTTTTCCATGTATCCCACACACTTGTTTTCAGATACGGTTTTTCGCCAGGAATAATAGCCGCCATCATCTCGATATCTTCGGTTGCTTCCTGCTGCATAATATCCACAACGTCATCAACCGTAATAATACCCACAAGTCTGTTTTCGCTGTCTACAACCGGCATGGAATCAAGGTCGTATTTCTGGAACATATGAACAACGGCTTCCTGGTCGGCAAGGGTGTTAACCGCAATGAAATTATCGTTCATTATATCTTCGAGCAGTTTTTCCGTATCTGCAAGAAGAATTTTCCTGAGCGATACTGTTCCGATAAGTTTTCGCTTTTCATCGAGGACATAGCAGGTGTTGATGGTTTCTTTATCAACGCCAACATGTCTTATTTTGGTGAGTGCCTGAAGCGCTGTAAGATTGGCTTTTAAATCCACAAATTCGACTGTCATAATACTGCCTGCCGAATCATCCGGATACTGAAGTAGCTGATTTATGTCACGTCTGGTTTCAGGGTTTGCATTACGCAGTAATCTTTTTACCACGTTTGCCGGCATTTCTTCAAGAAGGTCAGCCGCATCATCGGCATAAAGATTATCAATAATATTTTTTGCTTCGTTATCGGATAGTGATGAAATAATCATCTGTCCTGTTTCTATGTCAAAATATGCAAAAACATCCGCCGCTATATCTTTAGGCAGGAGTCTGAATATTTTAAAACACTCTTCGTGTTCAAGTTCATCAAGAAATGCCGCAATATCAACCACGTTCATTTCAAGCAGTTCCTGACGAAGCATTGTATACTGTTTTGCATCTATTAAATCCTTAATTCTTTCTGTCACAGGATTTCCCCTTCTCTATATCAATTTTTCGAAATCTTATGCACCTCATACACACCTTTTTCAAGTGTATATTCTATGGTAACATTGTCCTCTTCTTCTATGTTCAGATTGTCAAAACTTGCCTTTAGTGAAGGCGAAAGTTTTGCACTTACATATTTATCATTAATCATTATTTCGATAAAATTAGAGTCTGCCAGACCTATATAAACCCCTTTTGCTGAAAGCCTTTTTTCTTCTTCAGGTGTTGGCTGTGGAGTAACAACTTCTTCGGGTGTAGGCTGCACAGTTACCTCTGGCGATACCGTAGGCTCCGGCTGTGGATTTGCCGGCACACCAGAGTTCATATATGCCCATCCCGCAAATATAATTACAGCTATAAAAATAACTATACCTAAAAACTTTTTCATGTTGTTTCCTCCTTTTTTGCTTTGAATTTACTCCAGAACTTAAACGTCATCGGCCATAAAATTCCTCCGACTGCAACTATCGCAAAATACCTTATTGCATAATGCGAGTAGTGCCCGCCTGTAATAAACTTTGCCGGCTGCCGAACAACAAAAGCCGTCAGTGCAATAAGGATTATTCCGATTGTGCATTTAAGTATCTGCCCCCATACACTCGCCTTTGTTTCCCATTTTATCGTGTATTTATCGGCATATCTTGCCGAAACAAGTCCAAGCGCAAGGCCTAAAATAGTATATCCGTTTTTCAGCCCGTCCATAGAATTTTCATCGACAGGCGATTTCATAAATTCCATATATATGACAATTATAATTGCATATAAAACAAGGGCGCTGTTCAGTATTATATCCGTTTTTTCACTTTTCTCAGCAGCCTGAAATACCGCACTTATACCAACCACAAATATGCCGCCAAGCACCCAGGAAGTTATTACATCCGCAGGCGAATGTACACCAAGATACATTCTTGAAAATCCGATAAGAAGAATAAGCAAAATAAGCAGTGTTTTTTTCCATTTTGCCTTTATTTTTGCTGCAATACATCCAAAAAGAACGGTTGCATTTGCGGTATGTCCGCTGGGGAAAGAATAGCCGCTGGCGGCATCTCTTGCGCTTTCCACAATGGTAAGTTCGGGGTTTTTTACCCACGGGCGAGATATTTTGAATATGTTTTTAAGAAGCTGATTTGTTCCCAGATTGAAAAAAGTGCAGTACAGCATATTATATGCCATAGACTTGTTTCCGCACCACAAAAAAACCGTAAGAACAACTACAGCCACCGCTTCGTCACCAAAATGGGTTATTATGTTAAAAATAAAGTCCAGAAACGGCGTTCTTACCGATTCAAGAAACAGTAAAAATTCAATATTTTTCTCCTGTTAATAACAATAAAAAAGGACTGCAAAGCAGCCCTGTGATTATACTTTTAAGGCAATGAAAAAACCTGCCCCCTCGTTCACAAAATCACACGGAGTCTTCGCTATGCATATTTTATTATTGAATCTACATCGGTAACTGTCCATTTTTTATTATTTCCTCTTCTAAAAATATTTTTATTTTATTATACACCCACCACCGTAAAATGTCAAGCATGGGTGCGCTATGTATGAATTTAACAATAATTTGTCATATTGGTTGTTATTTATTTATCAAATCGGATATTTTACCTTTTTTCCCTTGACGAATTATGACAGAATGTATTATAATATATGTATTGAATTTTCAAAACAAGGAGTTGTTTTTTTATGAACAGAGTATATAACTTTTCAGCAGGTCCGTCAATGCTTCCTCTTTCCGTACTTGAACAGTGCGCAAAAGAAATGACAGATTATAACGGAAGTGGTATGTCCGTAATGGAAATGAGCCACCGTTCACCCGTTTATGATGCAATTATCAAAGAAGCAGAAAAAGACCTTCGCGAACTTATGAACATTCCGGATAACTATAAGGTTCTCTTTATGCAGGGCGGTGCTTCAACACAGTTTGCAGCTATTCCGCTTAACCTTATGAAAAACGGTAAAGCTGACTATGTCGTTTCCGGTCAGTTCTCCAAAAAAGCTTACGAAGAAGCACAGAAATACGGTGAAGCTAAATGTATTGCAAGTTCAAAAGACAGAACTTTTGCATACATCCCGACAATCACACCGGATATGGTTTCTCCGGATGCCGATTATGTTCACGTTTGCTACAACAACACCATTTTTGGCACAAAATATCCCGAAGTTCCAAACGTTGGTGATAAAGTTCTTGTTGCAGATATGTCTTCCTGCATTATTTCCGAACCTGTTGATGTAACAAAATTCGGCGTTATCTATGCAGGCGCACAAAAAAATATGGCACCGGCAGGTGTTACAATTGTAATCATCCGTGAGGACCTTCTTGGAAATGCACGTCCCGAAATACCGACAATGCTTAACTATCAGGTTATGGCTGATAACGATTCTATGTACAACACACCTCCTTGCTACGCAATTTACGTTGCAGGTCTTGTGTATAAATGGATTCTCGGTCTCGGCGGTCTTGAGGCAATGAAAAAAATCAACGAAGAAAAAGCAGCTATTCTTTATGACTACCTTGATTCTTCAGAACTCTTCAAACCGGGTGCAGACAAAGAATACCGTTCAATGATGAATGTAACTTTCGTAACAGGCAACGAAGAACTTGACAAAAAATTCTGTAAAGAAGCAGACGCAGCAGGTTTTAAAAACCTTAAGGGTCACCGCAGCGTTGGCGGTATGAGAGCAAGCATTTACAACGCTATGCCGACAGAAGGTGTTAAAGCTCTTGTTGAGTTTATGAAAGATTTTGAAAACAAAAATAAATAAGGAAAAATAAATAAGGAATGATTGATTATGTTTAAAATAAGAACATTAAACGAAATTTCACCGTTTGGTCTTAAAAAATTTGATAAAGCAAACTACGAAATTTCATCTGATTTTGAAAATCCGGATGCTATAATCCTCCGTAGCTTTAAAATGCATGATATGGAACTTCCGTCATCACTTAAAGCTGTTGCAAGAGCAGGTGCGGGCGTTAACAATATCCCGATTGACAAATGCTCTGAAAAAGGTATTGTAGTATTCAATACACCGGGTGCAAACGCAAACGCTGTTAAAGAACTTGCACTTGCTGCTCTTCTTTTCTCTTCCAGAAATATTTTTGGTGGTGTTGAATGGGCAAAATCACTCGACGGCAAAGGCGACGAAATTCCGGGACTTACCGAAAAAGGCAAAAGCTCTTTTGCAGGTCCTGAAATCAAAGGCAAAAAGCTTGGTGTTATAGGTCTTGGCGCAATCGGTGTTATGGTTGCAAACTCCGCTTACCATCTCGGCATGGATGTTGTTGGTTACGACCCGTACATTTCTATTGATGCTGCATGGAGCATTTCAAGGCACGTTGAAAAAGTAACTGACCTTAACGAACTCGTAGCAAAATGTGATTATATTTCTCTTCATGTGCCGCTTAACGACGCTACAAGAGGAATGATAGGAGCAGACCTTATTGCTAATATGAAACCGGGCATGAGAGTTCTTAACTTCTCCAGAGGCGAGCTTGTTGATGACAACGCAATGCGCGCAGCTCTTGATGAAGGAAAAGTTGCTTGCTACGTAACAGACTTCCCGAACAAAGAAGTCCTTACAATGAAAAATGCTGTTGTTGTTCCCCATCTTGGAGCATCAACACCCGAATCTGAAGATAATTGTGCAGTAATGGCTGCAAAGCAGCTTAAAGATTACCTTGAGAATGGTAATGTTAAAAATTCCGTTAATTTCCCTGAATGTGTAATGCCTCGTTCAGCTAAAAACAGAATTGTAATTGCACACAAAAACGTTCAGAATATGATAAGCACATTTACATCCGAGCTTGCTTCTGCAAACATCAATATCGAGAACTTGCTTAATAAATCCAAAAAGGATTTGGCAATCACTCTTATTGATACGGACAATGATATTCCAGCAGATGCAGTTGCTAAACTTGAAACAACAGAAAATGTTCTTCATGTTACTGTTTTAAATTAAGGAGACTTTATAATAATGAAAAAGCTTTGCAAATCACGTACTGACAAAAAAGTATGCGGTGTTTGTGGCGGGTTTGCTGAATACCTCAATATGGATTCAACCCTGCTCCGTGTAATATACGCAATTATCACAGTTTGCAGTGTTGGCACAGCTATTCTGATTTATCTTCTTGCAGCTCTTATTATGCCAACTGCAGAATAAACAATAAAGATAAAGACCATCCGGATGGATGGTCTTTTTTTACAAAGCCTATGCATAAAAAAATAAAGCTTCTTTGGTGAGACCAAAGAAGCTTTGATTTTTTATAATTAGCCTTTAACGCCGGCTGAGGCAAGACCCTGTACAAAGTATTTCTGCAAGAATGCATAAATAATAATTGACGGAGCCATCATGATAACAGACGAAGCCATAAGAACTTCCTGTCTGTGTGTATAGTTGCCCTTCGCATAAAGCAAACCTATCGCAAGGTTGTATTTTGATTTTGATGTGATATAGATGAGAGGACCCATCATATCATTCCATTCATGACTGAATGTACCAAGAACAACAACCGCAAGAGTAGCTTTTGCAAGTGGTAGATATATTCGAAGGAATATATATACAGGATTACATCCATCTATAAGAGCCGCTTCATAAAAGTCACCCGGAAGTGATTTGAAGTTCTGTCTCATAAGATATACGTAGAACACTGTTCCAAGGAAATATGGTGCAAGAATCGGTATGTATGTATCAAGCAAACCCATATTTTTCCACATTACATAAGAAGGAACCCTTGAGCCCGCAACAGGAATAACCATAAGTGCAAGCACAACACCCGTTACGATTCTAACCATTTTGTTATCGTATCTCGAAAGACCGAATGCTGCAAATGCAGATGCAAGCGGTTCTGCTATACAGGCAATACCCGTAAGGATGAAGCTGTTCTTTATATATACAGCAAAGTTAAGTTCATTCATTGCTGTAGCGTAGTTGCTCCAGTAATAGGGAGCCGCAAAGAACTGCGGTGGGTAGGTAAACGACTGACCTCTTCCTACAAGGGAGGATGAAATGGCCCACATGAACGGAAGTATCATCAATATACAGCCTGCTGCAAGAAGCAGTGTTGAAATTGTTTTCTTTATAAGTTCTTTTATTAGATTTTTTGTTCTTCTATTCATAGTGCACCCACTTTTCCTCTGATTTTGTCTGGATAATGGTGATAATACCAACAATGGCAAATGTAAGCCAGCTCATTGCTGCACCAAGACCAACCTTTCTGAATACGAACTCATATTCGTACTGCAAAACACCCGGAACGGTTAAGTTTTCGTTAACACCCGTGCCGCCGCCAAGCATTGTGTAGAAGGAGTCAAATACACCAACCGCACCTTTAATACTGAGGAGAAGGAGCAAAAATATCATAGGTGTAAGAAGCGGCATCTTTATTTTAAAGAATTTCGCTATTGGACCTGCGCCGTCAATATCTGCTGCTTCAAGAACGTCCGAACTGATATTCTGCATTGCCGCAAGCATATAAATTGTTTGCGAACCAACACCTTTCCATATACTAATTGCCGACAAAGATGTTACAACAACAAACCAATTCGTACTATCTATAAATTCGGAACGAAGACCGAAGAAACTAAGGAAATAGTTAATTGGACCGTATGCCGGGTTATAAAGCACTGTGAATACTGTACAAACTGCTACCCACGGTGTAAGTGAGGGCAAATAGTATATAACACGCCAGAAACCAATTGTTTTAAGTTTCTGATTGAGTGCTGATGCAAAAATCATTGCAAGGAAAATCTGTACCGGAATGTAAGTAAGCGCAAAAGCAAAACTGTTACGGTAAGCTTTCCATGTAGCCGGGTCGGGAAGGAGTCTTGCAAAGTTTGCAAGACCAACCCATTTCGGCGGATTGAAAATATTATAATCACAAAATGCATAGTATACTGAAAAAATCATCGGATAAAAGGTGAACACCAGCATACCTATAATGAAGGGTGTAAGAAACAGCCAACTCCATCGTGCATGTTTTTTACTCATTTATTAACACCCTTTTCTTACTGAACTTTTTTCGCATTTGCTTCGTCAAGAACTGTCTGTACATCGTTCTGTGTTTCTGTAAGTATCTGTTCACGTGGTTTTGTAGGAGTTAAGCTTACGTAATCTTTGAAAGCTTTGTCAATGATTGTTCTCCATTCAGACCATCCGGGACCTTCGCAAAGTGTATGTCCTCTGTCGTCAATACCCTGAATAATACCTTTGATGTTAGCCGGTTTTGTTTCGCCCATTTTTTCATAAACTGATTTTCTAATCGGGAAACCACCTTTATTGTATTTAGCACAGATATCCTGTGATTCTTCGCTGTAGTAGTATTTGATAAAGTCCCAAGCAGCATCTTTAGATGTCTGGTCTGATCTGCCGTAGATTGCCCACATGTTAGGCACGTATACGCAGTTTTGGTCTCCGCCAGGACCTGCAGGAATAACCTGAACGTCGTAGTTGAGGTCAGGAGCGTTCTGTTCAAGTGTGTTTATAAAAGAAACCTGTTGAATCTGCATAGCAACTTTTTCCTGCCACCAGTCCGGATAAAGTCCTGCAAAATCACGTCTAGGTGTAATTTCGAGTCCGCCTTCTCCCCATTCAATAAGTGTATCCCAAGCTTTTTTAACTTCAGGGGTATCAATCTGAGCCTTTGTAAAGTCAGCACTTACAGGTTCAAGACCGTAAGAAAGCATAAGCGGGAGCCAACCTACAGAGATATTTTTTTCCCACTGGAGACCGTAGAAGTCTTTTTCGCCATCGCCATCTTCGTCATAAGTAAGGGCTTTAGCTTTTTCTATCATATCGTCGAATGTCCAGTCAGCTTTCGGATATTCAATACCTTTTTTGTCAAACAAATCTTTATTGTAGAAAATAACTGCAGCGTTCATAGCATGCGGAACGCCCCAAATATGTCCGTTAGCATCTGTACCGGAGAAAATAGCAGATACAAAGTCGTCTACGTTAAGGTCTCTGTCGATTAATGGTTTAAGGTCTTCGTTTGCTCCGGCATAACCAGCATCAGCAACGTAACCTGAGTCCATAAGGTAAAGAGCAGGAGCTGTACCTGATGCAATACCAAGGTTAAGTTTTGTTTGGAATTCACCCCAAGGTGTGTCATCAATTTCAATGTTATACTTGTTACCATATTCAGCCACAAAGCCGTCAATGATTTCCTGAGGAGTTACACTTCCGCCGGAAGGCATACCAAGTTTAACTGTGCCTTCTGAAGCAGTATTGTTGTTACAGCCTGTTACTGCGAAGAGCATAAGAGCTGCAAGAATTAAACATAATGCTTTTTTCATTTTTCTTGTCTCCTTTATTAAAATATTTTTTATACCACATAAAGACATCCGTCTTGTATATGCTTAATAATTTTCATAAAGGGGGATTTCTCCCCCCCTTATGCGGGACATACTTAAAAATTATTCAATGCAAATAAACATATCACCATAATTGAACAATTTAGATTCTCCTTCAACAAGATAGTCTCTTGTGATTTTTGAAACTTTTTTTGTAGTAGTATCATAGTGGTAAATTACTGCTGTAGTAGCAACAAGTTTAAGCTTACTAACTTCTGCTCCTGTTCTATCTTCAATTGTAGTGAGTTCAATACCGTCTCTGAATATGTCAGTAACTGTACTGTAAGCAATGGGGTACTTCGGATCGCCGTCGTTTGCATATTCATCTCTTTGACCCAAATCGTTCTGTCTTACTTCAAGAGCATCAAGACGGGCAACAAGTGTGATCTGTTCAGTCTTCTCGTTGATTTTGTTTGTTGTGTACTGAATAAAGTCACCAACTTTAATATCAGCAACCGTAAGATCAGTTTTTAATTCACCATTGCCGTCAAAAAGATAAGCGTTAGGTCCGTCTGGATCGTATTCTACGTTTGTAGCTATTCTTTTTGCAAGAATTTTTGTTTCATCCTCAACATCAACTGTCACTGCTACACCTAAATGGTTAAGGACTTCATATCTAGTAACCAGTTCGTCTTCTTCGTTAAGAGCCTGTGTAATACCTGTTATGATACCACCGGTATGCAAACCTGTTGAATATGAGAATGAATCATATTGATATTGAATAACTACTGCACCTGCAATACGATCGTCATCAACATCGTAAATACTTACTTTTCCCCATACATAATAAGAATCAAGAGCTGTCTGAGACCATACTGCGTAAAGGTCTTCTCTGTCTACCATGTCGTCAGGATCCTGAACCATGAAGATTTTTGTGTCTGCACTAACAAGGTATTTGCCAGCAAAACCTCTAATAGCCCTCTGATATTTGGTTTCTCCTCTACCTGTAACTACTTTATCAATTGTGAATGTATCAGCTTTTTCCTGTGCAGAAAGGTGGTTATCTGTGTCATCATCAGCTGTATTGATTTTGTTGATTTTGCCTTCCGCATCAAGAGAGTACATAATGAGCTGTTTAATTGCTGCGCCGGCACTCTGGATAGCTGGGTCTGTTACAACTGCTTCGTTAGAAAGAGGTGCACCATTGAGCTTAACTTCTTTAGCAAGCTCAAATACTGTGATTCCTTCGCCAGCAAGCATTTCAATTTCAACTTTTCTGTTAAAGCCTGTTCCTGAAACGCCAGCTGCTCTTACGTAACCATATTCCATTCCGCTGATAGCACCGTTAAAGTCAATTGTTGCAATTCTGCCTGTAAAGTCAAGGTAGAATACTGCTTTACGTCCGAAGTCAGTTGATGAAGGAGCTGCAACTTTTGTTGCATCATATTTGTATTCTGTTCCGCTAACTGTGATTGTATCATCGTCAAAGGCTTCAATTGTGCCTTCAATAGCTTTATCACAAAGGATAGCATTCATAACGTCTCCGTTTTCGCTGAGTGCGATAGAGATAACGTTCCATTCTTTAAGGTTTTTAACAGCAGCTTCTTTGCCATCTGCTTTAACGAATGTTGTTTTAACAGTTCTGTTTTCAGGGTCAATTTCAATCGGAGTTACTTCATCTTTTCCGTAAACTATGTTGTCATCTGCTTTTACTGAATTAACAATTACATTTCTGTAGTTGTAAACAATAAGTACATCTGCATCGTCATCGTTATCGTTATCGATTGCTGTGATATCTCCGAAATTTCCTTTAAGGTCAGCATCTGTCCAGATTTTCGAACTGCCGTTATAAATCATTTTGGCATTTATATCAATTTTAAGTTCTTCCTCTTCACCTGCTTCATCAAGATAAACAAGGAGTGTGTTAGATGTTCTGTTCATTACATCGTCGCCGTTAACAACTGTGATTGTGTTGTACTCCGGATATGCTGCAACGATTGTGCTCTGTCTTCCATCTTTGTCTACCTCTGCATAAATGGTCATAAGGTATCCAAGGTAGTTTTCAGCGCCTGAATTGCCTGTTTTAAGAACTGTTGCACCATCAAGAATGATTTCGTCTTTTTTAATGTTTGCTGTGCCTGAAAGACTTGAAGTGTAATTTGATGTAATAATGCCCTGGAATTTATATACATCAAAGAATTTTGTAAGGGTTGTTACACCTGCTTTTGATATATATTCGTAAGAATCGCCGTATGCACTTCTTTCATAAACGTCTATATCAAGAGCGTTTTTGATAAGGATTGCTGCAACCCCGTGTGGAACTGCCTGTTCACCAGAAGGTGTTGTTCCAACAAGCATTTCGTTGCTTGATGCTGTGATAAGGTATCCGCCCGGATATCCGCCAGCTGCCTGTGCAAAAGCTTCGTGTCCGATTGCGTGTGTGAGGAGTTTAACCATTTGGTTGTATGTAACATTACCATTCGGGTTAAATTTTCCGTCGCCGTTACCTACCATAATGTTTGCACCGTTAGCAAGCTGAATATATCCTGAATATTCGTTGCTGGAGTCAACATCTGTAAAAGGTGTATCTGCAGGAGGAACGTTTGCACCCTGTCCAAGACACATCATAACAATTTTTGCCATTTCGGCTCTTGTGATTGTTGCTTCCGGATCTGCATCCGCTTCCATAATACCAAGTCTTGCAAGGAAATCAATTTCCTCTGCGCCAACGGCAGTGGTAGCTACTTCTTCTGCCATAGTAACCATACCACAGGAAAATAACATTGCAAGTGCCAATAATACGCTGATTATTTTTCTCATTTAAAACCTCTCCTTATTGAATTTTTTTTGAAGCCCACTGTGATGTTACAGGTGAAAGATTACTAGCATCCCACAAATGAGCTTTTATTGTGCATCCTGACAAATCGGTCGAAGGATCGATTGTTATTGATACTGTTTCTCCGTAATTCGAATCATCCGGTACTGCTAAGTCACTATAGCTTCCATTGATAAGGTTGTTATTTGCATCATAGATTGCAATTGCAATTCTTACAGATGCTTCACTATCTCCGGATATGTTTCTGATTACAACCTTAGCCTGGAGTGTGTCACCATTCTCAGTATCAATATCAGAAAGAAACTCAATTTCTTCTTCTGCGCTGTTTTCAATTGTGAAGCTTACAACATCTAATTTTGAAACTTCGTAAGTTTTTTTAAGTACACTCGCGTTGCCGAATTTATCAAGTGCTTCAACTTTAATGTTCAGTACTTCGCCGGGAACAAGTGCACGTCCGAGAGATTCTTCATTTAATACTAATGATGTTGTATTAAGATCCTTGATTTCTTTATCGTTAACAGACACTTTATATCCCTTGAATCCAGCTGTAGCCATTTCAAATGAACCAACAATTTCTGCCTCGTCTGTTGCTGACGGCCATGTGAGCGTAATGTCGTTGTTTTCAGAGTTGTAAGATGCTTCAAGTTCTCCTGGTTCAAATACCGGAGCTTTAACATCATCATAAATTCCGGTGTTGAGTTTACCGTCTAATATTTCTTCTGAACTATTAAATTGATATGTAAGTTCGTTTGTTTTAACAGCTGAACTGTTTGTAATGTAAAGTAAAGAAAACTCATCGTCATCGCTAAGGGATTTAATTTTAATGGTGTTCCAGCCTGCTTTAAGGTCAAATGTTTTGTCAGCTTTTACCCAATCAAACATTGCACCCGTACTATTTGTTACAGCCTTAGAACCTAACGGGTCGGTTACCTCTTTGCCGTTAATAGAAAGATAGAATCCGTAACCGTTTTGTTCTACATGCATAAATGCTGTGTATTTACCCGGTTCATCAACATAAATTCTTGCTGTCGATACGGCATCGGCCACCTCTGATAATACTACGTTACCTCTGGCATAAGAAACTGCTGCACCTTGGGTGAGTCTATAACAGTTTAATTCGTCTATCATTGTGGTGGTAATAATACCACCATATGGTCTCCATTGCGCGGGGTTGGTCAACATATCAGCAAAGTGTTCCTTTCTGATAAGGAAGTGTTCTGTTCCCATACCAGAAGTAACTGTTGTACGAAGTTCGGATGAATAAAGTCCTACACGGTCTTTTGCAACAACCAATACTTCTTTGGATTCATGAGGAAGAAGCGGTATTGTACAAGATGTATTTGGCGTTTCTACAAAAGCAATAAGATTTGACGGATCCATAGAATCTTCATAGACTTCATAACCAAGAACTTCTGTGTTATCAGTTGCTTCATCCCATGTGATTGTTGATGAGAGTGCTGCATTTTCAACTGAAATTCCGCCACTCAATGTCGGGGGAGTTTCATCTTCAGGACCTGTTGTTCTGAAGATTGCTGTATCTGTTGCCACATTTCCAAAATGGTCTATTGCTTCAACCTTAAAGTTGTAGTCTGAACCTGTAAAACGAGCATTATATGTGTATGTTGTTGTTCCGTCTGTTATTGTAGCAATAAGTTTGTTACTTTCATAAATGTTTACTTCATAAATTCCTGAAGCATCAGCATAGAAGGTTGAAACCTCGCCGCTTACTGAATCATAACCGGTACCCCATGCGTTATCTATGTGGTCGTCCATGTTTTTACCTACATATTCTCTTTTGGGGTCAGCCTGTGTCCAGCTGAATTCAATTGTGTTGTCTGTACATTTTGCGCCAGCTTCATCAATTTCAACTGTAGGAGCATCAAGGTCGGAATATTCACGAAGGTTGATAAATCCATCTGTTACCCAGTCTTCATGGTACTGACCGTCAGCAAAGTATTTGATATTCTGTCCGTCGTAGCTGGCATTTGTACCTGTTGTTGACAAAACGCCGTATGTACCTATATATGCAAAGGTGCTTGAATCTCTTTCGTTATCGTTTGTCACAAACATTGCAGACATTCTTGAACTTGTGCCTGTTGATGTAATTGCAATTGTATTTTTGCCTGCATTAAAATCTGCCGTTACTTTATCCCAGTAGTACTGGTTTTTGTATTCTACATAAGGATCAGGGAAACGGCCTGCTATACAGTAACGTGAAACTGTCTGCACATTACCAACGGTATCGTTTTTATCGTCATATACATATGTTTCCTCACCAATAGCCTGCTCTGTACCGCGGTTTACAGCAATTTTCCAACCCGAATTAAGTTTGGGGAAGGAGGCGTCTGACGGATCTAGAGCAATGTTGGATTGGCTTGGTGCGTCCGTATACGGAACAAGCGCCCAAATTGTGTATGTACCTGCTGTTTTTACATAAACATCAATTGTGTTTGATGCATTCTGACCTGCTGTTGCAGCACCAAAATAGTAGGTACCGCTGTTATTGTCGTAGTTTACATCGCCGTCCCACTCTGTTGAACCAACAGCAAGAACGCCTGAATCCGCATAGAATCTTGCGTTAACCGGATAAAGACGTCCCGTGTTATCCGGGCGCGGATAAGGATAGGCATTCATTTTTTCCAGCTTAACATTAGTTCCGTCAATAAGGTTTGCATAGCTAAAGTAGTAATATTCGTAATCTCCAACTACTGATACAGCGTTAACTGTAAAGCAAGCAAGGAGGCTTACCATCATTACTATAGCTAAACATAAAGAGAGTAATTTTTTCATTATTTAGCTCCTCCTTCCAGAACGCCGTAGATAACTTTGGCGCCCATAGCTCTGGTTGTTGTGCCCTGCGGGTCAAATCTGTTTGAACCAACGCCGTTTACAACACCTGCTCTGTAGAGGTAATCAACTGCTTCTTTTGCCCAGTCCGAAATTTCAGCACCATCTGCAAATGCAGCTGCATTGTTTACCATTTTAAGCTCTATTCCAAGAGCTTTGATTGCTCTGTATACCATTGTGCAAAGCTGTTCTCTTGTAAGAGAATCGCCAACACCGAATGTTGTTTCGCTCGTACCGTTTACGATACCGCTGTTATATGCAATTGCAACAAAGTTTGCGTACCATTCGCTTGCAACAACATCTGTGAACGGTGTGTTGCCGCTTGCTTTGATGTCGAGTGCGCCAACAAGAATTTTAACGAACTGTTCACGTGTTAAAACGTCGTTAGGAGCAAATTTGCCTGCTGCAACACCATTAACAATACCATCTTTTGCAAGAGCGTTAATTGCTTCTTTTGCCCATTCTACACTGCCAAGGTCATTAAAGAGGTCTTTTTCAGGTACAACAGGAACTGTAGGTCCAACTGTGATTGATGTTGAAGGACCGCCATTTGTATCCGGGGTAGCGTTGTTAACAGCATTTCTGTATGCAAGTTCTGCCGCATCAAGAGCTGCATCAAACGCAGTTTCAACAGCTGCAAGGGTTGCATATGTTCCGTTTACATATGTTTTATTTACCATAGCGTCACGAACCATATCTCTGTACACGTCTGTCGGAAGAGCATTGTATCTATCAAGACTCATTACAGCAGGGTTTGTGTAACCTTTTCCGTTTGTGTATGTAATGTAATCAATAAAGTTTGCTTTTGTTGCCTGATTTAAGTTATTGTAAAGAGCAAGAGCTGTTGCTTTGTCGAATGTTTCAACAACCTTATCTCCTTCATAAAGTTCAAAGCCTTGTCTAATGAGAGCTGCTTCAATTGCCGGGTACTGAGCCGGCGCAAGGCTTTCATACCAGCTTGTATCAAAACCGAATACGTTTTTGTATTTTGCAACAACATCAGTAGCCAAGCCGTTATTAAGAAGATCAATTGTTACAGCCTGGTTGAACTTTGCAAGGAATTTATAGTAACCTGACTGGTCAACTGCATAGTCCTCATTACACAACAAAGCCATAATTGCAGTTTTGTTGGGTGCTGCCACATAATCAGAACCCGCTGCACAGTTTACATCAAACTGTGTAGCATTATTGCCGTCACCGTCAAAGTTGTCTGTGTTTCCTTCAAGGTATGCCTTAAGTGCTGTGCTATCAAGCGGATTTACAGCGTTAATGAAATCCACAGCGCTTGCTGTGTTAACAAATGTAAATGTGTCACCTTTTTCTTCGTCATCGGAGGGGTTAATGTCAAGGCCTGTGCCGCCCATTTCCACACCGTATGTACCTGTGAGGTCTGTTGCCGGGTTCATTTCGAATTCGAAGGTAACTGTTCCGTCATCACCTACTTCTGCATCGTTCCAGTAAATGTCGGTAGTGCCATCGGTAACAACAATGTTAACTGTTTTACCCGCAGCCGCCGCACCGTCCGGATGCTTTGCAGTGATTGTAACAGTCTTATTGTCAGAAGCATCGAGTGTTACTTCTACATCTGTTACAGATGCTGCTGATATAGTTATGACCATCATAAGAGCCATTACTACAAACAGAGCCACTGCTTTTGTGAATGTTTTCATTCTCATATTATCTTTCCTCCCTTAGTGCAAAAGCACAAATTATTTAATTGAGAATACACGTTTTATGCCATTTTTGGCATACACGTATAAGGGGAGATAGTTCTCCTTAAATAATTATAGCATTTTTACTAATGTTTGTCATTGACATTTAAGACATTAAATTGTAGGATTTGGACATAATATTCGAAAATTTTTCTGTTTTGTTGTACAAAATTCTAATACATTTTTTATTCAAAAATAAAAATTTCTGCCGGAATTGTGCACAACTTTTGAAAAAAAATTTATATCTTTTGGCAAAATGCACATTTTTCACTCTTCCTGTTTGTGAAAATTACTTTTTATACTATATATATTTAAATAGGTAGGAACCTGTGTTTTTTTACAAAAATTGTATTTACTGGACACCTCAAATATTGCCAAATAGTCAATTGCACTAAATAAACGGGTCTTCTTGAGAAGACCCGTTTATTTAGTGATTTTCGGCGTGCTGTTTACGCCATTGTTTCGGTGTAAGCCCGTAATGCCGTTTGAACTGACGGCAGAAATGCCCGCTGTCCTCAAACCCACTGCGGTGCGCAATCTCTTCAATACTGAGAGAGGTTTTTATTATCATATTATTTGCTTTATACATCCTTATAGTGTTGAGATATGTCATTGGTGAGGTACGGAAATGCTCCTGGAACAGACGTGTAAAATGCCTGCATGAATAATGCGTAAGAGATGCCAAGTCTTCAAGCTTGATTGAATCTGCATAGTTGTTTTCCATATATGTAGCAACGTTTGCTATTATTTCAACACTCGAACCGCTTGATATTTTATTTTTGCTTGAACAGTAACGAGAAATGACCGATACCAATGACAAAAATATATATTTTGATGTTTCTTCATATTCCGGTTTTTTGTTTATGAACTCTTCTTCAAGCAGGATTGCAAGCTGTTCTGCATTTTTTATCATATCACGACCAAGTGAATTGTTAAGACATTGCTGTCCGTTTGCCATCCGATGGGGATTATGTATGAATAAAAGCTGGAATTCTTTTAAATTTTTAAGTGCACCCACTTCAAAAAGCAGGTTTTCATAATTAAAACGGATGACACAAATCCTGAAATTCTCCATATTTATATATTCACAGTCAGTTCTCGGAAAAAGTACACGAACATCTCCCGCTGTAACACGTGCAAGGCAGTCCCCCACTTTTTCCACAGCGTTACCGCCAAGTGTTATTATCAAACAAGCTTCATCACTTACTTTGAATCCGTCACCATTTTTTGTAATAATTTCAACAGAAGTCAAAAGCGAATCCGTTTTTATTTCAACCGCTTCTTCGGTTTCAGCCATTTGGTGCACCTCCAAAAATAGATATGTCCAAATTATACAATACTTTTTGCGAAATGTCAATATTTAATTAAAAATATTTTCCCGTTTTTTTGTATCGCATAAAACTGTTGATTTTTTATAGCATATATGATATAATAAAACAGATTATAAAATGGAGTTTTATGTTTAATTGGAGGGATATTAATGGCACTTCGTCAAATACTTACAATCGGTGACGAAACTTTATATAAAAAATGCAGAAAAGTTGAGCTTTTTGATACAAGACTTCACACTCTTCTTGATGATATGAAAGAAACTATGTATGCCGCAGCAGGTGTTGGCCTTGCCGCAATTCAGATTGGTATTTTAAAACGTGTTGTTACAATTGATACCGGAGAAGGGCTGCTTGAGCTTGTTAATCCTGAAATTATCGAAACGCGTGGCAGCGAGGAGGCGGCTGAAGGATGCCTTTCCGTGCCGGGAAAACAAGGAAACGTGGTTCGCCCGACATATGTTAAAGTGCGTGCACAGGACAGAAACGGCGAGTTTTACGAAGTCGATGGTGAAGGTCTGCTTGCAAGGGCATTTTGCCACGAAATTGAACACCTTGACGGACATTTGTATATAGAAAAAGCAACTGACATTGTTGACAGAAATTTTGAGGACGAAGAATAATGAATATTATGTTTATGGGTACTCCCGATTTTGCTCTGATAAGTCTTAAAAAGCTGGTGGAATGCGGATATAATGTGACAAGTGTTGTCTGCCGCGAGGATAAACCCAAGGGCAGAGGCGGACAGATGGCTATGCCGCCGACAAAAGAATTTGCAATAGAAAAAGGCATTAATGTATATCAGCCGAACACCTTCAAAGACGGGGCTTTTGCCGAGGTTCTTGAAAAGGAAAATCCCGATATTATCATTGTTGTGGCATACGGACGGATTCTGCCGGAGTATGTTCTTAACTACCCTAAATACGGATGTATAAATCTGCACGGGTCTGCCTTACCGAAATACAGAGGCAGTGCACCAATTCAGTGGACCGTTATCAATGGCGATGACTTTGCCGGCGTTTCCACTATGTTTATGGATGTGGGGCTTGACACGGGCGATATTATAGATGTTTACACCACTCCCCTCGGCGAAAACGAAACTGCGGGCGAGCTTTTTGACAGACTTGCTTTAAGCGGTGCAGAGCTTTTATGTAATACAGTTGAAAAAATCAAATCGGGCAATGCTACTCGCACACCTCAGAATGAAGATGAAGCAACATATGCGCCTATACTCAATAAGGAAATGGGTAAACTGCGATTTGATATGCCTGCCGAAAAAATCCGCAATCTCGTGCGTGGGCTCAACCCGTGGCCGTCGGCATATGTAAATACAAACAAGGGAATAATGAAAGTACACTCGGCAGAGGTTACCCGCAAAAATGCAGGTGTTCCCGCAGGAACAAGAATCCCGTCAAAAGACGCTATTGTTATTCAAACATCCAACGGTCAGATTTCTCTTACAGAAGTTCAGCTTCAGGGCAAAAAACGTATGTCTGCGGCAGAACTTCTCCGCGGACACGATATAGTTATTGAGGAATAAATATGAACGAACGACACTTAGCACTTTCCATTCTTATGAAAACCGAATCGGAGGGCGCATATTCAAATATTGAAATTAATAAAACCTTTGCCGCTGCCGATATTGATTCGCGCGGCAAGGCGTTTGTTACAAATATTGTATACGGCGTATTGCAAAACAAAATCCGTCTTGATTATATCATAAGTCAGTTTTCGAAATTGCCGATGAAAAAAATTACAGACGATGTGAAAAACATTCTCCGTATGGGGCTTTATCAGCTTATTTTTATGGATAAGGTTCCCGAATATGCCGTTGTTAACGAAAGTATCAAACTTGTGCGGAAATGCAAAAAAGCATCCTCCGCAGGATTTGTAAATGCTATCCTGCGCGGATATATCCGCAATGGTATAGCTTATCCCAAAGATGCCCTTTCGTATGAGTGCACATACTATTCATATCCCGAATGGCTTGGGAGGCTTCTTTATGAAGCGGTTGGCACAGATGCAACAAAGATTATGGCATCCGGCAATATGACTCCCCCGTTTTCCGCAAGGGTGAACACACTTAAAATAAGCCGCGACGAGTTTATTGAAAAAACAGGCGCAAAAGCCTGCACCATTTGCGATGATGGCGTGATTTTCGAAAGCGGTATTTCCGTTTCCGATGACGAAATGTTTAGAAACGGATATTATTATCCGCAGGATGAGGCATCAATGATGCCTGCAAAAGCACTTTCCCCAAAAGAAGGTGAAACCGTTATTGACGTTTGCGCTGCGCCGGGCGGAAAAACCACGCATATTGCACAGCTTATGGGTAATAAAGGCAAAATTTTTGCTTTTGACATATATAAACATAAGCTGAAGCTTATTGAGGATAACGCAAAACGTCTTGGGATTGATATAATCTCCCCCGTTTTGCAGGATGCATCTGAAATAAATGATGAGTACATCAGCATTGCGGATAAGGTGCTTGTTGATGCGCCGTGTTCCGGACTTGGGATTTTGCGCAGAAAACCTGAAATCAAATACAACCGCACTCCTGAAGATTTGGTTTCACTTTCTACTTTGCAGCAAAAAATTTTGGGTTCATCCGCAAAATATGTCAAACCGGGCGGCGAACTTGTGTATTCCACATGCACAATAAACCCCGGAGAAAACGAAAAAGTGATTGAAGAATTCCTTGCAAATAACAAGAATTTTGAGCTTATAGATTTGGATTTTGAAAACAGTCCTTATATAAAACTGTTTCCTCATATTCATAATACCGACGGCTTTTTTATAGCTAAGGTAAGGAGGGTGTTATAACATCTTGATAAACGTAAAGGATTTTACATACGATGAGCTCTCGGCTCTTCTTATGGAAAACGGCGAAAAATCTTTCCGTGCAGGACAAGTGTTCAAATGGCTGCACAGCGGCGTTACATGCTTTGATGAAATGACAAACGTGCCGAAGTCTCTCTGGAAAAAATTGCCGGATTTGTATATAAGCGTGCCTAAAATTGAACAAAAACTTGTTTCTTCAGACGGAACAGTTAAATATTTGTGGCGTCTTTCTGACGGTGAATGCATTGAAAGCGTTGTTATGAACTACGAACACGGATATTCCATTTGTATTTCCACACAAGCAGGCTGTTCAATGGGGTGCAAATTCTGCGCATCCACAATAGGCGGTAAAATCCGCGACCTTACCCCCGGCGAGATAGAAGACCAGATTATTTTTGCCGGAAAGGATATGGGGGTTCGTATTTCCAACGTTGTTCTTATGGGAATAGGCGAGCCGCTTGACAACTACGATAATGTTATCAAGTTCATTAAAAATGCAGGACACGAAAAAGGTCTTAATATAGGAATGAGGCATATTACTCTTTCCACCTGCGGACTTGTTGATAAGATGTATGCCCTTGCAGATGAGGGACTTCCCATAACACTTTCCGTATCGCTTCACGCGCCGGAAGATGAAATAAGGCGCAGTATAATGCCTGTTGCAAATAAATATACTATAGAAGAAATTATAAAAGCATGTAAGTATTACGTTCGGCAGACAGGCAGACGTGTAAGTTTTGAATATACACTTATTAAAGATGTTAACGATTCAAAAGAAAATGCAAAAACCCTTGCCTCTCTTGTTAAAGGAATGCAAAGTCATATAAACCTTATTCCCGTTAACGAGGCAAGAAAAAATATATCCCGAAGCACCGGCGTAACAATAGGCGTTTTTAAAGATATTCTTCTTCAAAACGGCGTTAATGTTACAATCCGCCGCACACTTGGTGGCGATATAAACGCATCGTGCGGGCAGCTTCGGAATAAATCAGACAGGAGTGGTTCTTAAATGGAGGCTTTTGGCTACAGTATGACGGGAACAAAGCATTCCGTCAACCAGGACAGTTTTTATATTGATGAAAGCCGCGGCATATTTATTGTTGCGGACGGTATGGGCGGGCACGCCGCAGGAGATGTTGCCAGTAGCAGCGCAATAAACTCAATTTCCGAAAATGTTGGTGAAATAAGTGTTTCGTCCATAAAAAACGCACTTGACATTGCAAATAAAGAGGTTTTTGAAAAATCCAAAACTTCTCCCGACCTTGAAGGAATGGGCACTACCATTGCAATGTGTTGTCTTAACGGCAGCTATGCAACTATTGCAAACATCGGCGACAGCCGTGTTCATATAATTAAGAATAACGAAATTTCATTTGTCACGCGCGACCATTCTTTTGTTCAACAAATGATTGACGACGGACAGCTTAAAGAAAGCGAAGCAAAAACCCACGCAATGAAAAATATCATCACAAGAGCACTTGGAGTTGCCGAAACGGTTATCCCCGATTTTGACGGTGTTACCGTAAATGACGGTGATGCCATTATGCTTTGCTCGGATGGGGTTTCCAATATGCTTGACGATGAAGTAATCGTACATACGGTTCTTCGTAGTAACGCAGAAAATGCAGCAAAAACGCTTTGCAAACTGGCTCTTGAAGCAGGCGGAAAAGATGACCTTACTGCAATTGTCATCAAACTTTAATGGGGGTGCACGTTATGATAGGTGAAATATTAGATAACAGATATGAAATATTAGAGATTGTCGGAAGCGGCGGTATGGCTGTTGTTTATAAGGCAAAATGCCGTCTTCTAAACCGTTTTGTTGCAATAAAAATGCTCCGTAGCGAGCTGAAAGACGATACGGAATTTGTTGAAAGATTCCGTGTGGAAGCACAGTCTGCCGCAAGTCTTAATCATTCCAATATTGTATCGGTTTACGATGTTGGTCAGCACGACGGACGAGATTATTTTGTTATGGAATTTGTTGACGGAATAACTCTTAAAGAGCTTATCAAAAACCGCCAGATTTCATGGCAGGAAGCGTGTAAATATGCCATTCAGATATGTGACGCCATTGACCACGCCCACAAAAAGAATATTGTTCACAGGGATATCAAACCGCACAACATTATAATAACAAACGATAATGTTGCAAAGGTAACCGATTTTGGTATTGCACGTGCGGTTACATCATCAACCATTGTCCGTGCCGGTAATATAATCGGTTCTGTTCACTATTTCTCGCCCGAACAGGCATGTGGCGGTGTTGTTGATTTTAAATCCGATATTTATTCAATTGGCGTTGTTCTTTATGAAATGCTTGCCGGAAGAATTCCGTTTGATGCAGAAAGTCCCGTTGCAATTGCAAAAATGCACGTTGACAATATGCCGGAGCGTCCGTCGGATTTTAATGCCGATGTACCGTCATCCGTAAGTGATATTGTTCTTAAAGCAATGTCCAAACAGCCGGTTATGAGATATCAGTCGGCAAGCGATTTTGCAAAGGATTTGCACGCTGTTCTTGAAAGTCCCGAAGCTGTTTCAATTCAGGATGACGACGCAACGCAGTTTGTTCCCATCGTAACGCCGAAAGACCCGCATATGTATGACAATACACAGCCTACTCCGGTAGTTACACCCGAACCCACCCCAACGCCACGCAAAAAATCAAACGGTGCTCTCATCGCGTGGATTGTTGCCGGATTTGTTATAATTGCGGCAATAGTTGCGGTTGTAACATCTCTTATGCCGACATCGGCTACTATTGATGTACCAAACCTTGTTGGCCAGAAATATGCCGATGTTGTAAATCAATATAAAGATGCTTCGTTTACTATTGTTATTTCACAAACAAAAACAAGTAACGAAGGCGAAGATATTATTCTTGAACAAAATCCGTCTTCCGGACAAATCAGAGAAGGACAGCAAATTTCTGTAGTAGTAAGCAGCGGAAGTGATATGGTAACACTTTCTGATTATACCGGTAAAGACATTAACGAAGTAATGAAAATGCTTGATGCACTTGGTATTGCATACGAAACAGAATATAAACCTGTTAATAACTATGCAAAAAATGAGGTGTTCCAGCACTCTCCCGGAAACGGAAGTAAAATTTCCCGTAATAAAAGCGTTACTCTTTATGTAAGCTCAGGCATACCCGTCCCGGATTTGTCGGGTCTCTCAAAAGACAGAGCAATTACGCTACTACGTGATGCAGGGCTTACCGAAGGAGAAATAAATGAAACTGTTTCATCTGCCGAGGAAGGAACTGTTTTTTGGCAGTCAACTCCAAAAGAAACCCCTGTTGATAAAGGAACTGCTATTTCCTTTACTATAAGCAAAGTAACATCACCCTCCACACCTACTCCGCCTGCGTCATCAAGACCTGCTCTTACTCCGGCGCCGCCTTCAAATCAGTAATATGGAAGGGATAATTATAAAAGGAATCGGCGGGTTTTATTACATTGAAACCGCCGACGGAATATATGAATGTAAAGCAAGGGGTATTTTCCGCAAGGAAAAAATCACCCCCCTAGCAGGAGACAGATGCCGTATTCAAACAATGTCGGATTTTAAAGGCAATATTGAAGAAATTCTGCCAAGGAAAAATTCGTTTGTTCGCCCGCCTGTTGCAAATATTGATACAATGATTATTGTGTTTGCTGCAGCAAGCCCCGCACCTGTACCGGAGCTTGTTGACAAGCTTTCGGTTATTGCAATGTCTGCCGGAGCTTCTCCTGCAATTGTTATAAATAAAACTGACCTTGACAAAGCACTTGCAGATGATCTTTTAAAATCATATGAGCCGACAGGCTTTGAGATTTTTACCGTTTCGGCAAAAACCGGCGAAGGAATTGACGCATTGCGGGAATATCTGAAAGGTAAAATTTCTGTATTTGCAGGTTGTTCCGGGGTTGGAAAATCGAGTGTCCTGAACTGTGTTCTGCCTAATGCAGATCTTAAAACCGGACGTGTAAGTGAAAAAATCGGGCGTGGCCGTCATACCACAAGGGATGTTACGCTTATACCCACGGGGGTTGGCGGATATATTGCGGATACGCCTGGTTTTTCAAGTCTTGAAATCGAAAACATTGCTGCCGATGAGCTTGCCGGTTATTTCCCCGAGTTCGAGCCGTATAAATATGACTGCCGATTCCGCGGTTGCAGCCATATAAATGAGCCGGACTGCTGTGTCAAAAACGCGGTTGCGGCAGGGAAAATCGGCTTATCAAGGTATGAAAGCTATAAACAATTATATTTAGTATTAAAGGAGATAAAACAATGGAAAAAGTAGTAAAAATTTCACCGTCGCTTCTTGCGGCAGACCCTAACTGCCTTGGCAGTGAACTTAAAAAAGTTGAAGATGCAGGCGCACAGATGATTCATCTTGATATTATGGACGGACATTTTGTTCCGAACCTTTCTTTCGGTCCGGATCTTATAAAAGGCCTTCGCAAAAATTCAGGTCTTATATTTGACGTACATCTTATGCTCTCCGACCCGATTGATTATATAGATGCTTTTGCAAACGCAGGTGCGGATATTATAACCTTCCACGTTGAAGCAAACAGCGATATAAAAGAATGTATTGACAAAATTCATTCTCACGGTATAAAAGCCGGTCTTGTTATAAAACCCGATACAGAAGCAACCGAATATCTAAAATACATAAATGATATTGAAATGATTCTTATTATGAGCGTTTATCCGGGATTCGGCGGACAGAAATTTATCCCCCGCGTGCTTCCAAAAGCTAGCGAAATCCGCGCTGCCGCAGGTCCTGATTTCGATATTGAAATCGATGGCGGTATAACCCTTGAAAACTACAAACTTGCACTTGATGCAGGTGTTAACGTACTTGTTGCAGGCAGCAGCATTTATAATGCCGAAGACCCTGCAGCAGTAATAAAAGAAATGATGGCTTAAGCCGAGTGGAGTCTAACACCACAAGGTTTAAAACCATAAATTTTGCGTAATACTGCAGAAATTTCTGCAAATATATAAGGAGATAATTATGCGGGCAATTATTATTGGCGGCGGAAGCGTGAGCAAAAACTTAAAAGAATATATATTGCCCGGCGATTTTATTGTATGTGCAGACAGCGGGTACGACCGGGCAAAGCGGCTCGGTATCGTGCCCGACCTTGTTATCGGGGATATGGATTCCATTGTATCAAGCGTGGAATCCGGTCCCGAAATCATAACGGCACCCGTACAAAAAGACGAAACAGACTCTATGCTTTGCGTTGATACGCTTGCAGAGCGCGGCTACGATGAAATTCTTCTTTTCGGTGCACTTGGTGGCAGACCTGACCATAGCTTTGCCAATATAACACTTCTTCTTTATGCCGCAAAAAAGGGAATTCATCTTGAAATAGTGCACGAAATGTCACATATGTTTATTATTGACTCCCGTACCGAAATTTCCGGCAAAAAGGGTGATACTTTTTCTCTTTTTGCACTTGGAGGAGATGCATGCGGCATTACTACAAAAGGGCTTTTGTATCCTCTTTCGGACGAAACTCTTTATGCAGATAATCCACGTGGAGTTAGTAATGAACTTCTTGAAAATAATATAGCAGTTTCCGTAAAAAACGGATATCTTCTGGCAATACACATTAAAGGCGGTGAAAAAAATGAACAGCACTAAACCTAAAAATGCTGTAGCTCTCCATTCTAAAAAGAAGAACAAACCAAAAAACAAATCTCTTGTTACGGTTATTTGCTGTATTGTTCTTCTTGTAACCGCATTTGTTATTTTCTGGGACACAATTTCAATTATATTCCCCGATTTTGACAACAGTGTGTATAAATTCACCTATCCCTCATCGCAGTCAAGAAAATTTGTTCCGTTTAAAAACAATATGATATTTTGTTGCAGTGACGGAATATACTGTATAGATAAAAAAGGTAACGAAAAATGGATGGTGCCAATTGTTTTTGACCAGCCAATTGTTGCCGCTTCTGATTACGGCATTGTTGCCGCTTCCAAAAACAGTACCACAATTTATACAATTGACGAATCCGGAAAAACCAAAGAATTTTCTTCCGATTTTCCGGTTTTAAACCTTAAAATAGCAGAAAAAGGCAATATACTTGCCATTATTGATAAACCTAATTATTCCGGTGCCGTTGAAGCATATGACAATAAGGGTATGCCTCTTTTCGTATGGTCTGCAGGGTCTGTAAACTTTGTTGATGCCGCACTTTCTGCAGACGGACGCAAACTTGCCGTTTCGGGAATAAATACCTCCGGCACGGAAATTGATTGCAAAATCCAGCTTTTTGATATATACAAAAGCGAAACCCCTTATGCAGAAACCACGCTTGGAAACAATCTCGTTTCACAGGTTAAATGGGTTGATAACAGCCGCATCCTTTGTGTTGGCGATAAATCTTTTGTTTCACTGGATGCAAAAGCAAAACAGAAATGGGCTTATGATTATAATGATCTTACACTCAATTTTGTCAGCATTGGCGATAAAAACAATATTGTCCTTGCGCTCGGCAGTGACGCTCTTGACCTTAACATGAGCATCCGCAGTATCAATCTTGCAGGAAAACTCAATTCCAAAATTGATTATGACGGAGCAATTTACAGTATTTCTGCAAATAGCAAACGACTTCTTGTTTGCTCATCAAACGGTGTAAGTGCCTATGATAAAAAAGGACGCCTTCGCGAGCAGGCGAAAACAAACAAAGAAATATATAAAGGATATCTTTTGCCCGGAAACACAGCCTTTCTTGACGAGGGAGGATATGCAGAGCTTTCCGGCATAAGATAAGCATCAGGTGATTTTATGGTTCTTGATTTAATTTTTGTGCTTATTCTTGCAATTTGTGTAATAATCGGAATCAAGCAGGGGTTCGTTCGCTCTCTGCTCGGTATTGCATCTCTTTTTGTAAGTATAATTGTCGCTGTATATCTGTACAAACCTTTTATTGATTTGCTTTACGGAATTCCTGCGGTTTCAGGAGTTATTGATTCCATTGTTGCAAGTATTAAAAACGCTATTCTTGCAACGCTCGGTTCCGGCGGACCAGAAAATTTGCCGCCTTTTCTCGGCATGTTTATAGGCGATACAGTTGCCGCAGGCAACGAAATGATTGCAGAGACTCTTGCAGAAGCAGCGTTTTCGTGTATACTGGTTATTATTTTTATAATTCTGGTGCGCATTGCAATTGCTGTTCTTATAAAAGCCCTTAATTTGTTTACCAAGCTTCCGGTTATAAAACAGTTCAACGGACTTCTTGGCGGAATTATGGGGCTTATAACGGGTATTATAATATGCTATATTGCCGCTACCGTACTTTTTGTATGGTCAAACGCTGAAAACGGTGCCTGGATTAATGAGGCACTTGCAAGTTCAGGTATAGCAAAACACTTTTTTGAAACAAACACACTGATTTCATCAGTTTTCAAACACTAAGGAGGAAAAATTATTATGGCAAGCTTTTTGGAACGCCAAACCGGTGGCGGCGTTGGCAAAAACGACCCTGAACTTAAAGGTCTTGATAAATTTTTTGAACTTTTAAAACGCAAATTTGGTTCTTATATCAAACTGAATTTGCTTTATTTACTACTCTCAATACCGACAATTATTTATTATACATTCATTCTGCTGTATCTTTTCCATGATGCACTTAATGACACAAATGCCATTGCGCTTTTATTCATGGCAATCGCGGGTGCAATAGGTCTTGTAACTCTGTTTTCAGGCACACCGTGCAGTTCGGGATACCACTACGTTCTTCGTAACTACGTTCGCGAAGAGCATGCCTGGGTGGCAAGCGACCTTTTTGAACATACAAGACGAAACTTATTCAGTTCACTCGGTTCATACCTAATTAACATTATTTTTGTAACTGTTGCTCTTGTAAATACTGCTATTTTTCCCGATTTTCTTAATGCAATGGGAATAAACCTGTTTACTGTTATTTTGCTTGCAGTGTTTGCATTTTTCGTTGTTTTTTATGCTATGATGCAACCATACATATGGACTCTTACAGTAACCTTTGACCTTAACTTCATAAATGTTTACCGCAATTCATTTATACTTTCGTTATTAAAGCTTCCCCGAAATTTAGGAAGCCTTATTCTTCGTGTAGGAATTTTTGTGCTTGCATATTTCCTGCACCCGCTTCTTGGTATTGTCCTTTCATTAATTGCACTTACCTCAATTATCGGACTTGTTTCACAGCTTATGGCATATCCTGTTGTTGAGAAATTTATGATGCATAAATCCGAAGAAGAAGAGGAAGAATGTGAGGATGAGGACGAAGACGAATACGACCTCGGATACGAACCTAACGGCCCTAACGATATTGCAGGATTATTCAAAAATAAAAATAAGGACGATGACAATGAACCCGTATAAACTTAAAAATAACATTAATTTATATCACATTAAATCAGATAACTTCAAAACCGTTACGGTAAGCTTAAACATCTACCGCCCGATTGACGATAATGCATCTGCCCTCTCCCTTCTTGGCGGAGTGCTTGAAAGCGGATCGAGTAAATATCCGTCAAAAGCGCATCTTGCAAAACAACTTGAATGGCTTTACGGCGCAAGCCTGCAGACCGCCATTATGAAAAAGGAAGAAACACAGATTCTTTCGGTTATCGCAAGCGCACCGGCAGAAAAATTTACAGGCGAGGATACCCTTAAAAAGCTTTCCGAGCTTATTTATGAGATAGTTTACAATCCGCTTCTTGAAAACGGTGCCTTTAAACCCTCTATTGTAAATCTTGAAAAAGAAAATATTAAAAATCTTATAAATTCCGTTGTTAACGAAAAAAGAGATTATGCCGATAAACGTGCACTTGAAGAAATGTGCGGGGGACAGCCGTTTGCAATTTATAAATACGGCACTACCGACGGCATTGATGCGCTTGACGCGGCATCACTTACAGAGTATTACAACAAAATACTGAAAGAAAGCAAAATTGACATATTTGTTTCCGCAGGGGAAGATATTTCTTCCGTTAAAGATGTTTTTGACAAGTGCATATCAAACGGCGAAATTAAAAAAGCCGAAAAATCTCCCGCAAAATCTGAAATGAAAGTAGTACACGAAAATATGAACGTTGCACAGGGCAAGCTTGTAATCGGATTTACAATAGAATCCGACGATTATTTCGGTAATATACTGTTTAACTCCGTTTACGGAAGCGGAACACATTCCAAGCTTTTTAATAACGTTCGTGAAAAATTAAGCCTTGCATACTATGCATATTCCCGTCTTACAATGCAAAAAGGTGTTATTTTTGCATCCGCAGGAATTGAGTTTGATAAATATGATATGGCAAAAGACGAAATTTTTGCTCAGCTTGAAGCAGTGAAAAACGGCGAGGTTACGGACAGCGAACTTGACAATGCTAAAAAAAGTATCATCAATATCATCAAATCTTTAAACGATAACCCTGTTTCTCTTATGGACTATTATACAGGTCTTATCGTAGCTGGACGTGAGGTTGATGAAACTAAGATAATTGACGGAATAAATGCCGTAACAAAGGAGGCTGTAATTGCCGCGGCAAAAACCGTCAAACCCGACACACTTTATTTCTTGAAAGGACTGGAATAATGGATAAAAGGTTTATAAAATCCGCCGATGAAACACTTTATACTTATACACATTCAAGCGGCGCAAAAATATATATGGTGCAAAAGAAAGGCTCCAGCAAATCCGCAGCATATTTCACAACGCATTTCGGGTCAATTGACAACTGTTTTATTCCTTTCGGGGAAACGGAATATATATACGTACCCGACGGTGTTGCACATTTTCTTGAACACAAAATGTTTGAAATGCCCGATGAGTCCAATATTTTTGATTTGTTCAGCAAATACGGTGCATCCGCAAATGCATATACATCATTCAATATGACATCGTATTATTTCTGGTGTACGGACTATTTTAAAGAAAACTTAAAAACTCTTGTAACTTTTGTACAGACACCACATTTTACGGAAGAAAACGTTGCCAAGGAACAGGGTATTATCGGTCAGGAAATCCGTATGTACGATGATGCTCCCACATGGAGATGCTATTTCAATATGCTTTCGTGTATGTACGAAAAAAATCCCGTTTCAAGAGATATTGCAGGAACGGTAGAGTCCATATCCGAAATAGATAAAGATGTGCTTTACAAATGCTATAACACGTTCTATCATCCGTCCAATATGACGCTTTGTCTTGTTGGTGATTTTGACCCCGAGGATATGAAAAATTATCTTGACGAAATTTTAAAACCGCTTCCGAACGAGGATGACATAAAGCGCAAATCCGAAACCGACGGTGCGGCAGTAATCTGCCGCGAAAAATGCGCCGAAATGAGCGTTTCAAGACCGATTTATGCAATCGGGTTTAAAGATAATTTCTGCAGCGGTAATATCTTAAAACGCCGCGTTGCCGTACAGATTGCGCTTAATCTTCTTATCGGCAAAAGCTCATGTCTTTATAATGAGCTTTACGAAAGCGGACATATTTCTCCCGAATTCGGGTTTGATTATACAGGCGAAGAGTCTTATGCATTTACGGAAATTGCCGACGAATGTGATAACCCATCTTACGTTGCCGATAAAATCAAAGCGGCAATACAGAGTTTTAAAGTTTCGGATGAGGATTTTGAACGCATAAGAAGAAAGCTTTTCGGTAAAAAGCTTTACGCCTTCAATGACCCCGACAACTATGCAGGTGCGCTTGCACGAAACACAGTTCTCGGACTTGATATGTACGAAACTCTAGACCTCTTTAAAACCGTTACGCGAGCAGACGTTGAAGATGTGTTTAAAACTCATCTTTCAGAAGAAAATATGGTTATCTCTATTGTTAATCCCTTACATTGACATAAAACATAAAATGTGATATACTTTCATTAATAAAAGTAAGGAGCATTTTATGGACACCAGAGTAGCTGTAATCAGCATTATTGTGGAAAACCCCGATGCCACAACACCGCTTAACGCACTTCTTCACGAATACAGTAAGTGGGTTATAGGCAGAATGGGAATTCCCTACCGCGAAAAGAATATCAGCATTATCTGCATAGCTGTTGATGCACCGCAGGATGTAATCAACACCCTGACAGGCGGCATCGGCAAACTTGACGGCGTTTCTGCAAAGGCTGCATATTCAAAAAAATAAATTTAATATCCACGTTTCCCTGACGCTGAAAGGTAACCTTAACAATCAACACTAAAGGCTGTCTTAAAGCGAAAGATGAAATAGTATTACGGCATTTTTGCGCATCTTTTCTTCGGGGAAAGGTGCGCTTTTTTGTATGCTTATGAATGATTTAAAAAAACTTATAGACGCCCTTTATAACGGGCAAAAATTAACCGAAAGTGAATTTCGGAGTTTAATAGACAATACTGACTTTGCTCCCTATGCGGCAGAAAAAGCAGTAGAAATAAGACAAAGGTACTACGGTAATTCCGTATATATCCGTGGGCTTATTGAAATAAGTAATTTCTGTAAAAACGACTGTCTTTACTGCGGAATAAGAAAAAGCAACCGCACCTGCGAGAGATACCGACTTTCCAAGGAAGAAATCCTCTCCTGCTGCGATGAGGGGTACCCCCTTGGTTTTCGTACATTTGTAATGCAGGGCGGCGAGGATATGTATTATACGGACGATATGCTTTGCGACATTATCCGCAGTATAAAAGAAAAATATCCCGACTGTGCGGTAACTCTGTCGCTTGGCGAACGTTCCCACGAAAGCTATAAACGCCTTAAAGATGCAGGTGCAGACAGGTATTTACTGCGCCACGAAACCGCAGATAAAGGGCATTACGAAAAGCTTCATCCGAAAAACTTATCATTTGAAAACCGAATGGAATGCCTTAAAACCTTAAGAAACCTCGGGTTTCAGGTGGGATGCGGATTTATGGTAGGCTCGCCTTATCAGACATCGGCAGAAATTGCAAAGGATTTAGTATTCTTACAGGAATTTCATCCTGAAATGTGCGGTATAGGTCCGTTTATTCCGCACAGCGCAACGCCGTTTAAAGATTATGCGGCAGGCTCACTTGACCTGACGTGCTACCTGTTATCACTTGTGCGGCTTATTCTCCCCACCGTTCTTTTGCCGTCAACAACGGCGCTCGGCTCTATCCATCCGAAAGGACGCGAAATGGGAATTCTTTCAGGGGCAAACGTTGTTATGCCCAACCTCTCCCCTTTTGATAATCGGGAAAAGTATATGCTTTATAATAATAAACTGTCGTCGGGCAGCGAATCGGCTGGGAATTTAATTGAGCTTAAAGAAAAAATGAACTCCATCGGCTACGAAATAGTAATAAGCCGAGGAGATTGGGACACCACAAGGTTTAAAACCATAAATTTTGCGTAATACTGCAGAAAATTCTGCAAATATACGCCGGTATACTTTTTGAATTTTCTTTGTATTCCATCAAAATTTAAAGGTTTTAAACTCTTCGACCTTAAACGCAGGAAAATTTTATATAATTGGAATGCGGAGGACGAAGCAAGGCTGACGCCTTGTGAGGACGACAAATTGCAAGAATAAAAATTTAACAAGTTTAAGGCTTATGGGGTTCCACTCTCCTCGGCTTCAGCCGAGGAGATGCTATATAACGAAAGGACGATACTTATGGCAATTTATAACCCAAAATCATCAGTGGCTGAAGAGTTTATCAATAACGAAGAAATTCTTGAAACTCTGGCTTACGCCGAAGAAAACAAAAATAACATAGAGCTTATTGATGCTCTTCTTGAAAAAGCAAGACCTAAAAAGGTAGGCAACGAAGTTCGCTGCAGCGGTCTTACCCACAGAGAAGCGTCTGTTCTTCTCGCTTGTGAAATCCCTGAAAAAATAGAGGAGATTTACAAAATTGCGGAAGAAATCAAGCTTGCATTCTACGGCAACCGTATAGTAATGTTTGCGCCGCTTTATCTTTCCAACTACTGCGTAAATGGATGCGTATACTGTCCGTATCATTACTGCAATAAACATATTGCACGTAAAAAGCTTTCGCAGGAGGAAATTGAAAAAGAGGTTATTGCACTTCAGGATATGGGCCATAAACGTCTTGCAATTGAAGCAGGCGAAGACCCGCAGAATAACCCTATTGAATATATCCTTGATTCTATTAAAACCATTTACGGAATTCACCATAAAAACGGTGCAATCCGTCGTGTTAACGTTAATATTGCGGCAACCACGGTTGAAAACTACCGCAAACTGAAAGAAGCGGAAATAGGCACATATATTCTTTTCCAGGAAACATACCATAAGGAAAGCTATCTTGCTCTTCACCCGACAGGACCGAAACACAACTACGAATATCATACCGAAGCAATGGACCGCGCTATGGAGGGCGGCATTGATGATGTTGGTCTCGGCGTTCTTTTCGGGCTTGAGCTTTACAAATATGAATTTGCGGGACTTCTTATGCACGCCGAACACCTTGAATCAAAATTCGGTGTCGGTCCGCATACAATCAGTGTGCCACGACTTAAACGTGCCGATGATATTGACCCCGACCAGTTTGACAATGGTATTGATGACGAAACATTCCTTAAAATTATTGCTTGTATCCGTCTTGCAGTGCCGTATACGGGAATGATTATTTCCACCCGTGAAACGCAGGAAGTTCGTGAAAAAGCGCTTAAAGTCGGCATTTCACAGATAAGCGGCGCATCACGCACATCCGTTGGCGGATATACGGAAGAAGAGCGTCCGCACGATTCCGAGCAGTTTGACGTATCCGACCAGCGCACACTTGACGAAGTGGTAAAATGGCTTATGGAAATGGACCATCTTCCGTCATTCTGTACGGCATGCTACTGCGAAGGCAGAACAGGCGACAGATTTATGAGCCTTTGCAAATCAGGACAGATTCTTAACTGTTGTCACCCGAACGCACTTATGACACTGACCGAGTTTCTTATGGACTATGCTACAGAGGAAACCAAAAAAGTCGGGTTTGAAATGATTGAGCGTGAAATAGAAAAGGTGCCTAACGAAAAGGCACGCGAAATTGCAAAGAAAAATATTGAGGATATAAAAACCTCAAACCGCCGCAATTTCAGATTTTAGGAGGAACTATGGGACTTAACGATACACCGTCGGCAAACAGACTTCATATAGGGTTTTTCGGGTGCAGAAACGCCGGAAAATCCAGTTTAGTCAATGCCGTTACCGGTCAGGAACTGGCAGTTGTTTCCGATGTTCTCGGCACAACCACCGACCCCGTTACAAAATCAATGGAGCTACTTCCCCTGGGACCCGTGCTTATTATCGATACACCCGGTATTGATGACGAGGGAAACTTAGGTGAAAAGCGAATAGAAAAGACAAGGCAGATACTTTCTAAAACCGATATTGCCGTTCTTGTGGTTGATAGCAAAAAGGGACTCTCCCCTGCCGATATGGAGCTTATAGATATTTTCAAAGAAAAAAATATTCCGCACATTATAGCATATAACAAATGCGATATGGCAGAACCGACTTTCGAAGACGGCATTTTTGTAAGTGCAAAAACGGGCGAAAACGTGGATACTCTTAAAGAAAAAATTGCCGCTCTTCGTCCGCTGGGTAATGAAAAGCGCATAATCGGCGACCTTATAAGTGCAGGCGATATCGTTGTTCTTGTTACACCTATCGATGAGTCCGCCCCCAAAGGCAGACTTATCCTGCCACAGCAACAGACCATACGTGATATTTTAGACAGCGGTGCTATTGCGATTGTTACCAAGGAAACCGAACTTGAAGCGACTCTGTCCTCACTTAAAAATCCACCGAAAATGGTTGTTACGGACTCTCAGGTGTTTGGCATTGTAAAAGAAATCCTTCCCCCTGATATGCCGCTTGTGTCTTTTTCAATCCTTATGGCAAGATATAAAGGTTTTCTTGAAACCGCGGTAGACGGAATAAAGGCAATTGATACCCTTAAAGACGGCGACACCATTTTAATAGCCGAAGGATGTACTCACCACCGTCAATGTAACGATATCGGCACTGTCAAAATCCCGAACTGGCTTTTAAAACATACAGGAAAAAACCTTAATTTCAAAACTGTAAGCGGAAATGATTTCCCCCACGATTTAAGTGGAATTTCCCTTATAATTCATTGTGGCGGATGTATGCTTAACGAACGCGAAATTGAAACAAGGCGCCAAAGCGCCGAAGAAAATGGTGTGCCGTTTACGAATTACGGCACTGTAATTGCCCACATAAACGGCATCCTTGACAGATCCTTAAATGCCATTACTTGACAAAATGTATAATTTCGTATACAATATATATACTTTATTATAGGAGTGTGGTTATATTTTGGACAGTAGTGATGTCTTAAGTATTATAGTTATTCTTATTCTTATCGGACTTTCCGCTTTCTTCTCGGCAAGCGAAACTGCAGCATCCTCCGCAAGCAGAGTAAGAATGAAATCCTATGCCGACGACGGCGATAAACGCGCAAAGCGTTCTTTATCACTTATTGAAAACTTTGATAAAACGCTGTCTTCTATTCTGGTTGGTAACAATATAGTTAATATTGCATCAACCTCTCTTGCAACCGCTTTATTTTTAAAGCTTAATCAGGAATACGGCGCACTTCTTTCAACTGTTGTTATGACGGTGCTTGTAATTACCTTCGGCGAAATTCTGCCGAAAAGCACAGCGAAAGATAATGCTGATGATGCCATTATGGCGTTTTCCGGACCGCTTTCTTTTGTTTGCAAAATTTTAACCCCGATTTCATGGGTTTTCCGTGGGCTTAAACTTGCAATTACAAAACCTGAAGACCCCGAAGATAAAAAGCCGAGCATCACGGAAGAAGAGCTTAAATACATCATTGAAGAAATTCAGGATGAAGGTGTTCTTGAAGAACAGGAAAGCGAGCTTGCACAAAGTGCTCTTGAATTTGACGAAATCCGCGTACACGAAGTATATATGCCAAGGGTTGACGTTGTAGCTGTTGATGTTACTATGTCCCGTCAGGAAATTCAAAAGGTGTTTTTGGAAGAAAAATACACCCGTCTTCCTGTATACGAGGGAAATATTGATAACATCATCGGAATATTAAACGAAAAAGATTTTCTTATTTCGGTAGTAAACGATGAATTTACAAATGTAAGAAATCTTATTAAACCTGCACTTTTTGTGCCGTATAATCTCAAAATTTCAAAGGCACTTGCAAAAATGCAGGCAGACAAAATACAGATGGCAGTTGTTACAGACCAGTACGGCGGCACAGCCGGAATTGTAACAATGGAAGACATTCTGGAAGAGCTTGTAGGCGAAATATACGACGAACACGACGACGTGCTTCAGCTTATTGAACCTATTGGCGAATTTACTTACCGTGTTAACGGAACAATGGATATTGAAGATATGCTTGAAGAAATCGGGTTTGAGGATGAAATTGAAAGCATCTACAATTCTGTAGGCGGCTGGGCATCCGAAATACTCGGTAAAATCCCCGAAAAAGGTGAAACCTTTGAATATGACGGTCTTAAAGTTACCATTGACGAGGTTGAGGATAACAGGGTTTCTTCGCTTATCGTTGAATATAATAATACAGTAGAATAAATAATATGAGCATTTCGGGCAGTCGCGTGCCTTTTGGCACGAGGAAAGTCCGGGCTCCGCAGGGCAGGGTGCCGGATAACGTCCGGTGAAGGCGACTTCAAGGAAAGTGCAACAGAAATATACCGCCATATTTATTATGGTAAGGATGGAAAGGCGAGGTAAGAGCTCACCGACCCTTTAGGTAACTATTGGGTCCTGTAAACCCCACCCGGAGCAACATCGTTAAGGGGAGTTAAGTTGGCCCGACAGTCCCCGGGTAGATGGCTTGAGCCATACAGTAATGTATGGCCTAGATAGATGATTGCCTGCAAAACAGAACCCGGCTTACAGATTTGCTCATTTAATTTAAACAAAAATGCACTGACGTTTTAGTCAGTGCATTTTTTTATTGCATATAAAAATTTGTCTATGTCCTTTTTGGTGTTAAAATATCCGGGCGATACGCGCACAGTGCCACATTCAAACGTTCCGAAAGATTTATGTGCCATCGGTGCACAGTGAAGTCCGCATCTAACAGCAATACCGTACTGCTCGTCAAGTAAGGCACCCAAAGTTGCAGTATCCCTATTGTCTACATAAAAACTTAGTGCTGATGTAGTAGCGTTATTTTCGGGATAAAGCACGTTTACTCCCTGTATGTTCATAAGCCCATCCGACAAAATGCTTCGAAGATACCTCTCTTTTTCGTGGATATTTGAAGGTCCCTCGTTTAAAATAAACTTGGCTCCCTCATAAAGCCCTGCTATTGCCGGCATATTAAGAGTACCGCTTTCATATTTATCGGGCAAATCCTCCGGCTGGGTCATATTTTCGGAGGCTGACCCCGTACCGCCCGTCATAAGCGGCAAAGGATTTATATTTCCCGGAATAAAAAGTCCGCCTGTGCCTTGCGGTCCCATTGGTCCTTTATGACCTGCAAAGGCAAGCATAACCTGCCATTTGTCCGCACAAAGAGGTAACACCCCCGCGCTTTGCGATGCATCAATCAAGCACGGCACTCCGCCCCTTTTGCACCACTCGGCGACATATGCTACATCATTTATAATTCCGCTTACATTTGACGCATGGTTTATAATTACCATATCGTAATCCGTCGGATTTAAAGTTTCAAGCATATGAACATCCACGCAGCCGTCTGCCCGTAAGGGTAAAAAGGTTATTTTGGCACCCTGCTGCGTAAGCGGACGCATAACGGAATTATGTTCGGTGCCGGAACAGATAACGCGGCCTCCTGATTTAAGAACGCCTTTTATTGCCAGATTAAGTGCTTCCGTAGCATTTTTTGTAAACACAAGTTGCTGCGGATTATCCGAACCAATAAGGTTTGCCACAGCTTCGCGCGCCTGCCAAAGAAGTTCCGCACTGCCGAGAGCGGATTTGTATCCTCCCCGCCCGCAATTTGCGCCGCTTTTTGTCATATACTGCACTGCTGCGCGGATAACGGACGGCGGTTTTGGAAAAGTGGTTGCCGCATTATCAAGATATATCATTCCTGCCTCCAATTATATATTCCCTTTATTTTAACATTAAGACTATCTGCAATTTCAAGTGCTTTTTCCCTGCACTCTTCCGATGTTACTATACAGTAGCTGCAACCGCCCTCTGAATATTCCTTGGGAGTTTGCATGGTTTTTGCCTTGCATCCCCCGTTTATAAGAAGTTTTTTGACTCTTACAGCAGTTGTGGCGGATGCAAATACTACCAGAATTTCGTTCATATATACATCTCCCAATAAGCTACTTGCCCGCCATATAAACAGGCACACTATATAATATTGCAAATTACGCGTTTTTGTGACATTTCCTGCTTGTATAACACATTTGTTTATGATATACTTTTTTATAGAGGGTGATTTTATGACAGACATAAAATACTGGATATGGTTTGCACTTTGCAGTCGCGAAAAGCTTCGACTTGCACGAAAGCTTTTTAGCGCAGTCGGAAGTGTTGAAACCATATATAACTATACCGAATCCGATTATATAAACATAGGTATTACTGATATTGAATATCTTTCAAAGCTTTGCAATAAATCTATGGACGCTTCTTTCCGCGAGATGTTTTTTGCCCAGCAGTACGGCGTAGAGTTTATTACAATAGAATCCGAAAAATATCCCGAAATGCTCCGGCATATCGGGGACCCGCCACTACTTCTTTATAAACGTGGCGAGCATTATCCCGTGCAGAATAAGCTTTGTATTGGTGTTATAGGTACACGTCATTCCAAAAAGGGTAACGATGTTGCGTTTAACATTGCGCGTGACCTTTCACTTGCAGGCGTAAGTGTTGTTTCGGGAATGGCGCAGGGTATTGATACAATGGCGCATAACGGTGTTTTTGCCGGTGGCGGACACAGCATTGCCGTACTCGGCTCGGGTGTAAACAGACCTTACCCTGCCGAAAATAAAAAGCTTATGGTTTCTATAATGAACCACGGCTGCATTTTGTCTGAATATCCTTTTGATACCGCCCCTCTCGGTTATCATTTTCCCGAACGCAACCGTATTTTAAGCGGACTTTGTCACGGTGTTATTGTTGTCGAAGCGCCCGCAAGAAGTGGTGCTCTCAGCAGTGCATCACACGCTGCCGACCAGGGTAGGGATGTGTTTGCATTCCCCGGTGATGAAAACGACCCTGCATTTGCAGGATGTCGCGCCCTTATTGCCGACGGCGCAAAAAAAGTAGGCTGTGTTAAAGATATTTTAGAAGAATATAAATCTGCATATCCGCAGTTTTTCAAGACTAAAACTTTTAAACAAAGTAATGCTTATTTTGAAATTCCCGATTCTCCTACATATGAATCACCGTTTTCGGATATTATTTTAGGCGCTCTTAAAGATGGTCCGAAAACAGCAGGCGAAATTGCCGAAATAACGCACTTGCCGCTTCCCAAGCTTAACGGACATATTACTCTTCTTGAGCTTGAAGGCACTATTATCCGCGTTCCGGGAACTCAAGCTTTTATGTCAGGAGATGATATTTTATGAATTTAACCATTAGACTCAAAACCGTAGCCGACCTTGCAGGGAAATGCACATCCCTTGCCGATATAGGTACCGACCACGCATATATACCGATTTATCTTATGCAAAAAGGACTTATTTCAAAAGCAATTGCGGCAGATATAAATGAAGGTCCGCTTGAAAGGGCAGATAAAAACATAAGAAAAGCAGGGCTTTCTGATAAAATTACTCTTCGTCTTTCCAACGGACTTGACAATATAAATGATAATGAAGCCGAAACCGTCGTCATTGCCGGAATGGGTGGCGAAATTATTTCGCGTATGCTTGAAAAACCAAAGCCTGCTGGCATTAAAAGAATAGTTCTTCAGCCTATGACGGATATTCCGCTCGTAAGAAGAAAAATCCACGAAAACGGTATGATAATAACCGCTGAACGTCTTGCCGCTGAAAAAGATAAAATATACACCGTTATCGCCTGCGAATACGGCACCTGTCAGCAGTTTTCGGATGAAGACTATATTGTATCCCCGTTTATAAAAGATGACCCGATTTTTGACGAATATATCAAAAAACAGCTTGGCATATGCAAAAACAACCTTGAAAAAACAAAAAATGCGGAAAATAAAGAATTTTCCGCACAGTTTGAATATTTAATTTCTATATACCAAAAGTTTATTTGAGTCCGTGTGGACAGTTTTTTACACAAATTCCGCACACTACTCCTCTGCCTATGTCCTTGAAATGCTCTTTCATATAAGTGGAACAGGCGTGTCTGTCCAGCGTATCGTCGGGATTGTCAAGTGAAAAGGACTTACCCGAAATTGCCATTGCCGGGCAAAGAGAGCGGCAGATATTGCAGTCGCCGCATAAATCCTCTTCAAACGGTGTCCCGCATTCAAGAGGCATATTTGTAAGTATCGACCCGAGTCTTACTCTCGGGCCGTATTTTTTTGAAATAAAAAGCCCGCTTTTGCCGATGCCACCAAGACCCGCAAGCCGTGCTACGGTTTTATGCTGAAAAAGCCCCGTATATCCGCCTATACTTTGCGATGCGGCAACAGGAATATAATCATACCCCTGCCGCTGAATTTCCATTCCCGCCATTAAAATAAGACGGTCAATAAACGCATTTACGGTTCTGTAATGCTGAAAATATGTATGAGTGGGTTTATCCGTAATTCCGTCAACGGCGCCACCCGAAAGCCGCACAACAACGGAAATAGCATATTTATATTTTTCCGCGCCTTCATAATGTTTAAGAAGCTCGCTCTGATGGCCGTCAATCAAGGCATAGCCCACTTCCGAAGCGCCGTTTTTAAGTAAAAATTCTTTTATCATATACCCACCTATATTTCATAATCCAGATGAATTTTTATAAATTCTTTAATTAGCATATAAACATTTGCAAAATCTTCTTCTTCCGCTTTAAACGAAAACATCTTTTTTATGTCACAGTTTAAAATATATTCCATTACCTGCGCTGTTTGCGGCATTATCGGAATGGCATCAGGACACTCCAATGCACATTCCGTACAGATAGTTCCGCCAAACGACGGCGAAAACCTGCCCGAATCCGTGCATCCGCACTCCATACACATTCCTACAATGGGTGAAAGCCCGAGACACTCACACGTTTTTGTATAAAACACCGCTTTTACCATCGCAAGAGATTTATTGTAATGCACAAGCGCATACAGCGTGTTGAGCGTTACACGCAGGAGGTCGCCGAGGTCTTCGCTCTCGTCACACGTAAAATTGATAAACTGCAGTATTTCCGATGCAAGGTTCAGTTTGTCCAAATCTTTTGTAAGGTCATAAAAGCTTTCTATAACCTCTGCCGAAGACAGTATGTACATACCGCCTTTGTCGTACAAAATATAGTCCCCGTATGAAAACAAAAGAGTTTGCGAGCTTTTTCCGTGGTTAATGCTTTTTCCGCCTTTAACCATAACGGAAATTTTGCCCGACTCCTGCGTAAGCACCGTCAGAATTTTATCGTATTCACCGTATGAAATGCTCTTCAGTACCAGTCCCCTGGTTTTTATCAGATTCATTTATTTCCTCCACACTTCCGGAAAGACCCTTATAAAACAAATAATCGTTTATGTTTCCGGTTTTGCAAAATATATCCCAGACTAAATCCTTAGTATCCATAATCATTCTCCTTAAATTATTCTACCTTTATTATTTTCGCCTGTGCAATTAATATAAGTTAAAATGAATGGATATTAACCCAAAATTTTACTGTTTATTCAGCAAAAGTACCTTTGATATATTATCCGGATTAAACAGATAAAGACAGTTTTCCACATCTTCCATAGAAAGATTTTCAATTATTTTTATAACCTCGTCATCACTTACAATTTTGTTTCTTAAAATAAGCTGTTTGCCCGCTGTGGACATTCTGTTTCCCGCACTTTCGGAAGCAAGAATTATCCCTGCTTTAAGGTGCTGTTTCATATCCTCAAATTCACGTTTTGTAATACCGCTTTTATGTATTTTATAAAGCTCATCTTCAATCATAGCTGATACTGCGACAATATTTTCGGCATTGCATCCTGCATAAATGGATGTGTATCCCCCGTTTTTAAATACGTTCGGGAAACTGTATACCGAATATGCAAGACCTTTTTCCTCCCTTATATGCTGGAAAAGACGCGAGCTCATACTGCCACCAAGAACGTTACATATAAGCGTATGTGCATACATTTTTTCGTCGTTATAGCAAAGTCCGGGCAGCCCAATTGCAATATGCGCCTGTTCAATATCCTTATACCGGATTATGCTGCCTTTGTTATATTCCGGTGTTGCCGTTACAAGATTTACGCTTTTTTCTTTTCTTATGCCGCCAAAATATTTTTCGCATTTTTCGGCGAGTTTATTTTCATCAAATGCTCCCGCAACCGAAATAACAATTTCGTCGGCACAGTAGCGAAGGTCCATATATTCTTTGATAATCTTTTTATCAAACGAATTTACACTCTCGTGTGAGCCGAGGATGTTCCAGCCGAGGCTGTGCCCTTCAAAACAAATCCCCGCTAGAATATCGTGAGAGAGCTCTTCTGGATTATCCTCGTACATATCTATTTCTTCTTCAACTATTGTTTTTTCTGTCCCAATATCTTTCTTATCAAATTTTGAATTAATAATCATATCGGCAATAAGTTCAAGCGCAAAATCAAGGTCTTCGGCAAGGGTTTTTGAATATACGCAGGTACAGTCGTGCGCTGTAAATGCATTAAGCTGACCGCCTGTTTTATCCATAGAAACCGCAATATCCTTTGCCGTTCGGGATGCCGTTCCTTTAAAGAGCATATGTTCAATAAAATGGGATATACCCCAAAACTTTTCTGTTTCATTTATGGTGCCGCTGCCAATCCATACGCCAACGGACACGCTTTTTGAATGCGGCATTTTATCATGCACAAGCCTTATTCCGCAATCAAGTTCTACTATTTTCATTTTTCTTTTTCCGCCTCTACATAAATGGTGTCAGGAGCCGCCACGCGGCCTCCTTCATCTTTTTAATTCGCCCTCGAGCGTTAAATTCCTCTACATTTATTTCATTCGAATGCGTTAAATCTTCAAAATATGCATTTTTACACCGAAGAGCAAATGTTGTATCATAAACAAGTGCCGTCATTTCAAAGTTTATCAAAAACGAGCGCATATCAAAATTTGCACTTCCTATTGCAGACACAAAATCATCTGCTACTATCATTTTTGAATGAATAAAGCCTTCGTGAACATATACTTTTATACCGTAATTAAGAAGCTCGTCAATGTGCGACATTGTACCATAATAGACAAATCTTTTATCCGGCACACCGGGAATAATTATCCGTACATCCACTCCTGACCGCGCCGCCATACGAAACGCCGAAAGAAGTGTTTCGTCCGGTGCAAGATACGGAGTTTCAATATATACATAATCCTTTGCAGAAGACAGTATTTTAAGATACGCATCACGTATGGGCGCATTATTGGAGTCAGGTCCGGAGGATAAAATCTGCATACCCATATTGCCTGTAGTTTCGGGCACCTTGAAATATTTTTTTATATGCGGGAGATTATCAACTTTGGAGGAATATGCCCGCCTTTTTCCTGCCTGCTTGTCAAGATATTCCCAGTCAGATAAAAACCGTAGCTGAATAGATTGTACCGCCGAGCCGGTTATACGTATGGCACTATCCCGCCACGGATGCACTCTCGGGTCAAGCCCGAGATAATCATCGCCAATGTTTATTCCGCCCGTATATGCTACAATCCCGTCAATAATAACCATTTTCCTGTGCATACGGTAATTTGCCTGAATAAGACTGCTGAATACATAAGGCAAAAAAGCATATACCATTCCACCGGCGTCTGTCAGTTCTTTAAAATCCTTTCGTCTGTTTTTCATTATGCCCAGTCTGTCATATATGAGGCGCACTTCCACACCCTCGCGCGCTTTTTTGGCAAGAAGTGAAATGAATTTTTTGCCTATATCATCTTTTGTTTTTATTATAAAATAAAGTACATTAATGCTTTCCTTTGCATTTTCTATTTCAGAAAACATCCGTTCATACTTTTCTTTTGCGCTTGTAAAAAGTGTTACATCATTGTCAGCCGAATATACCCCGCCGCCATTTTTGGCATTAAACTTTATCATATCCGCAAAATCGGGACTAACCTGCGTATTGCCTATTTCTATGCTTTCAATATTCTTTCGGAGTACCTGATTGAATCCTTCTTCCAGCTTTTTCAGACTGTACTTTTTTGAAAGAATTTTAAACTTGGTTGTACTTCCTACAAGGAAATAAAATATATATCCCACAAACGGCAAAAGCATAAATATAAAAATCCATCCCATTGTGGATTTAACGTCTTTCTCCTTGAAAAAAACCATCCCTGCCACAACAACAATGTTTATAAGATATACAGTTGTTACAATAAGTGCGTAAATATTCATAGTCTCTTCCTAAACAATTTGGCGACTGAACATTTTCAGCCGCCAAACTTATCTTTAACCTTTGTTTTCTTCTATTATCTTCTGTACAACTGCCGGAGGTGCCTGTTCATAACGTTCAAATTCAAACGTATAGCTACCTCTGCCCTGTGTCATTGATCTGAGGTCAATGGCATATCTGTACATTTCGCTCATCGGGATTTCGGCAATTACTCTGCCCGGTTCAATACCAAGCACTCTGCCGCGTTTTTTATTTATATTACCCATGATGTCGCCCGTAAATTCATCCGGAATTTCAACTTCAAGATGTCCTATCGGTTCAAGAATAATCGGGCCGGCATTTACAAGCTCCTTAAATGCAAGGTGTGCCGCCATTTTAAACGCCATTTCAGAAGAGTCAACGTCGTGGTATGAACCGTCATAAAGTGTTGCTTTTACGCCAACAACCTTATATCCTGCCTGAATACCTTCCGACATCATTTCCTGAAGTCCTTTTTCTACTGCAGGATGGAAGTTTTTAGGTACGCTACCGCCGAAGATATTTTCTGCAAATACAAGACCTTCGCTATCGCAGGGTTCAAACTCAATTTTAACGTGACCATACTGACCGTGTCCGCCGGACTGTTTCTTGTGTTTACCCTCGGCCTGGATTTTCTTTGTTATTGTTTCTCTGTAAAGTACTTTCGGCTGAGAAAGTTCAACGTCTGTTCCCATAGCTTTAAGTCTGCTTACAACAATATCAATATGCTGGTCGCCAAGGCCTGATACAAGAAGCTGTTTGATTTCAGAATTATTTTCAAATTTAAGAGTTTTATCTTCTTCAAGAAGCTTCTGCATACCTGAGCTGATTTTTTCTTCATCACCTCTTGCTTTCGGCGAAATTGCCATTGTATAAACAGCAGGTGAGAATTCTATTTCATCAAACTTGTATGCTTTCCCCTGTGTTGTAAATGTATCGCCTGTTTCGGTATCTGTAAGTTTTGCAACTGCAAAAATATCACCTGCGCATACTTTTTCAAGCTCAATTTTTTCTTTACCGCAAAGTGTCATTACCGAACCGATTTTTTCTGTCATTGCTTTATTTACATTATAAAGACTTGCGTTTTTACCTACGCTGCCGGAATATACACGAACAAGTGAAAGTTTTCCAACAAACGGATCAATAATTGTTTTGAATACCTGTGCTGCAAGTGGCTTATCATCGCCAAATTCAATTTCGGCAATTTCTTCACCAAGCATTGCAGATTTTGCGGGCATATCTTCAGGTGACGGTGCAAAGAGCACAAGGTTATCCATAAGACCTACAACACCTTTGTTGCTTGTTGCACTACCGCACATAATCGGGTATATGCTTCTTTCAATTACTGCTTTGTAAATACCGCTTTTTAAATCTTCATATGTAAACGGCTGGTCGGAGAAGAATTTTTCAAGAAGTTCTTCGTCCGCTTCCGCAATAAGCTCACAAATTGCACCTTTTACATCCTGTGCCTGAGCGTAATATTCTTCCGGAATATCTGTAACACGTTTTTTGTCGCCTTCAAACATATAGGCTTTATTTTCAACAACGTCTACATATCCTTTGTATTCAGCATCTTCAAAAACAGGTATCTGTATCGGCACAGCTTTTGGACCGAATACACCCTGCATAGCTTCAACAACTTTATCGAAATGAGAGTTTTCATGGTCAACCTTATTTACGTAGAACATTACAGGAAGACTCTGTTTTTCAGCCTTTTTAAAAGCAATTTCAGTTCCAACGCCAACACCGGATTTTCCACTTAAAACAATAAGTCCCAAATCAGCTGCAGAAATTGCGCTGTCCATTTCACCTACAAAATCAAAATAACCGGGAGTATCTATAATATTAAGCTTATGACCCGACCACTCAAGAGCAACAAGAGAGGAGCGAATCGAAAAGTTTCTTTTCACTTCTTCAGAATCATAGTCACATACAGTATTTCCATCTTCTACTTTACCAATTCTGGAAATTACACCCGCATTGTAAGCCATTGCTTCAGCAAGTGATGTTGTTCCTGCTTTACTGTGTGATAATAAAGCTATGTTTCTGATTTTTTTCCCTTCATAAATGTTCATTCCAAATCATCTCCGTTTCTAATTTCCAATGCTTTACATAAGCTATATATCTATTATAACATATTTAAACAATGTTGTATTTAGCATTTATGTACAATGATTTGAAAATTAAATAAGCATTTTGACTAAATTTATCAAAAAATTGTGTACAATTTGTCGTTTTTTATGCAATATGTACAAAATTATTCGTTCCAAACGGCACTTTGGACCCTGTTTCTGCGTTTATATTTAAGCTTTTTAACGAAATTTTCATCTTCCTTTGAAAGCTTTACTTTGCGCAGTAAATCAGGGCGTTTAAGCCACGTTCTGAAAAGAGATTGTTTGCGTTTCCATTTTTCAATATTTTTATGGTGCCCCGAAAGAAGAACATCGGGCACTTTTTTGCCAAGTATAGTTTCGGGACGGGTATAGTTAGGATATTCAAGAAGTCCGTTATAATGCGATTCTTCGGAATATGCCTCCTCACCGGGAAGGACGCCCGGCACAAGACGGGACACCGCATCAATCATTGCCATTGCCGGAATTTCGCCGCCGGTAAGAACATAGTCGCCGATTGATACTTCCATATCAACAACCTCTTCAATTACTCTTTCATCAATACCCTCGTAATGACCGCAAATAATCACAAGCTCGTCATATGAGGATAGTTGCTGTACCAGCTGCTGATTAAGCGGTTTGCCCTGTGGTGACATATACACAGTAAATTTCTTTTTTTCGCCGCAAACACTTTTCCACGCATCATAAATAGGCTGCACCGCCATTACAAGACCTGTGCCGCCGCCATAAGCATAGTCATCCACTCTGCCGTGTTTGTCGTTTGTGAAATCTCTTATATTGACATAATTGAACGAAAGTATTCCCTTTTTTTCTGCTCTGCCGATTATGCTTTCTTCAAGCACACCCTTGAACATATCGGGAAAAAGAGTAAGTATGTTGAATTTCATTTTTTGTCTTTCCTTTAAATATAAATTCTGCAGTTGCCGCAATGGGCAACTGCAGTTTTCTTATGCTTTTCTTGCTTTTAAAACTCTAACAATTATCGGACTAAGGACAGCATTTACTACCATTTCAAGTATAAAGTTTATTCCGATAAACACAAATATAACAAATTGTGCAGCATTTCCCGCAAAACTCATTTCTGCTATCTTTGCTTCTATAAACGGCACAAAAAACGCCATACAACCAAGGAAAAATATTCCCGTATTGACTATAGGACATACAATTGCTGACGCTATTACAGCAACATAAATGTTCTTTTTCTTAAGAAGATTGAATACCCATGCCGCCGCAATGCCGCAAAGTATTCCTTTTGCAAGAACAACAACTACTGTTGCTATCGGATTAACCGCAAGAAATGCCGCCGAATCCATTCCTAGCACAACGCATCCGGAGACAAATCCAAGCCATGCACCAACACCAACTCCGCAAAGGGCTGCACCAATTACAATAGGCACAAGAGAAAGATTAATTGTAAAAAAACCAAATCTTCCGCATATTGACGCCACAAGCTGTAGCACAATTACAAGTGCCGTAAGTATTGCACCCAATACCATTTTTTCTGTTGACATTTTTCTTTCCATTTCAAAAATTCCTCCTTGCTGTCGCTCCCTTATGGGATGCAACGCATAAATTTTTATATAAAGCCTTAAGGCGTTATATCGAATTTTTATTATAAAGTATATTAAGTCCTTTCAGGACAAGGTCTTCATCAAGGGTTATATCATGATTGCAGTATTTTACTATTGCGCCCGAAATTCCGCCTGTTGCAATTACAGGTAATTCTTCGCCCATTTCGGCATTAAATCTGTCTATCATACCATCTATCATAGCCGCGTTTCCGAATACAACGCCCGAACGCATACAATCGGCGGTATTCTTTCCCGCTACTGATTTTGGCGCTTCAAGGCTGATTTGTGGAAGCTGTGCAGTTCCGCGTGCAAGTGCCGCAAGTCCGATATTTACACCCGGAGCAATTGCCGCGCCGCAAAATGCGCCCGATTTATCCACAACCATAATTTTTGTTGCCGTTCCCATATCAATAACAAGTGACGGACTTCCGTAGATAAAATGCGCCGCAACGCAGGCACAGATAAGGTCCGCACCAACGGTTGCCGGATCGTCACATTTGATGTTTATGCCTGTTTTTATTCCGGGACTCACCATAATCGGGTCAACGCCGTAAACCATTTTTATTGCTTTTTTGATAATACTGTTAAGCGGCGGCACAACCGACGCTACAATAGCACCTTTTATTTCTGCCGGATTTATTTCATAAAGAGCAAGAATACTTCTTATCTTGGTTGCATACTCATCCTCGGTTTTGCCGGGATTTGTTGCAATTCTTGCCACAAACTTAAGGTCGTCCCCCTCAAATCCACCAAGTACAATATTTGTATTTCCTATATCAACCGCAAGTATCATAGCTATTCCTCTTTACTTTATTATTCCATACTTTAATTTAAGTTCAAGTATTTTTCTTACACTTTCATTTATACGCTGCTCACTGATTTCGCCGTTTAATACAGCCTCTTCAATTCCCGCTGCCGCCAAGCGAAGTCGCATTGGCATAAGCAGAATATCCACCCCTGCTTTTACGGCTTTTACCGCAAGGTCGCCGGGCTCATACATATTCGCTACCGCTCCCATATTAAGTGCATCTGTAATTACAAGCCCATTAAACCCGAGTTCATTTTTAAGATAATCTGTAACAAACGCTTTCGAAACTGTTGCAGGAACATTTCCATCAATGTCGCTAACTGTCAGGTGACCCACCATTACTATATCGGCACCGGCTTCTATTCCCGCTTTGAACGGAAGAATTTCCGTTTTATCAATTTCTTCCTTTGTTTTTGTTATATAAGCAGGAGTGTCGTGAGAATCCTGATATGTGCTTCCGTGTCCGGGAAAATGCTTAAGCGTGCATATTATACCACCATCGTGAAAGCCTTTTACCGCACTTGACACAAGGACCCCTGCCTGCTCAAAATCATCACTGTATGCTCTTTTTCCTATTACGGTGTTTTCCTTATTTGACCACACATCCGCAACGGGAGCAAAATCAAGGTTAAACCCAAGCGTCGCCATATTTTCGGCTATTGTTTTAGCATTTTCATATGCCGTATCCGTTCCCATATCTTTATATTCATACATATTTTCAAATAATGGAAACCCTGCATTTTCTTTCAGCCTTGCAACCTTGCCGCCTTCCTGGTCTACCGCAACAAACATTGGTATTTCCGATATTTTTGCCGTTTCCGCAATCAATGTTTTAATCTGGTTTGTGGAAGAAATATTTTCGCTGAAATATACAAGTCCGCCAACAGGAAAAGTTTCCAGACGTTCTTTAAGTGCAGGAGTAAGACTTTGTACATTGTCTTCGCCCGCCAGCATATCCGGTGCAACAATAAACATCTGATACAGCTTTTCGCGAAGTGTCATACTCCCAAGAATTTCATCTACGCGGGATAAAACCGGTTTTTCATCCGGCACTTGCGTTACCTGAGGTGACGGAGAAATTACAGGTTCGGGTTGCGGCGCTTCCGGTTTAATAAGAAGCGCCACAGCAACAATAACCGCAATAATTATAACAAAAAACAGTATTTTTTTAAAATCAATTTTCATACTCAATTACATATCCCATTTTGCCTTCATAGGTGGTTCTGAAAGGACTGTTGATAAGGTCGTTTCTCTGGTCGTTCCATGACCATCTGCCGCTTATTTTCCACAGCATAAGGTAGAATTCTTCTGCATTGTCGCTGTCAAATCTTGACGGTTCGCCCTCATTATACCAGTTCTGGTAAACAAACGGTTCGCCCATTACCCAGTGACCAACAGCTTTATTATTAGCATCATTTGTTGTGTATCCGCCAATCCAGAGACGTTCAACGCCGGAGCTTTCCGCAACTGCTATAATTTTTTCTTCCTCTTCCCTGCTTGCAATTGTAGCAAGGTGTCCACCTTTGTCAATACAAATTCTGTTTGCTTCTTCCCATGTGATATCAGCTTTTATTACTTCATATCTCGAAGCGTGCTGCTGCTGTGAAACAGGAGTTACAGGTGTATATGTTCTGTCGCAGCTGCCTTTATATCCGCCACCACTTACCACAGCAATAATTCTTCTTTCGCTGTCCTGTGGGATTGATGCATCACTTATATATTTCACCTGATACAGGTTTTTCTGATCACGATATATTTCATCATAAATTCTGCTCATTGAGGAAATGTCATCAATATGATGATATGTTCCGCCTGTTTCGTTTGCAATTCGGCGAAGGCTACTTTCTTTAAGTTGTCTGCCTACACCTATGGTATATACGGGAACACTTTTTTCTTTTGCAAGTCTTATAACGCTGTCTACAGTATTGTGACTTGCGGTATCATCACCGTCTGTAAATACAATAACACATCTTGCGCCGTTCTGCACGCTTGCATTCTGAATTGATCTGATAATAGCATCGTAGCAGGCAGTAAGACCGTATGGATGCATACTGTTAACACCGTTCATAAGATTATCTTTATTATTTGTAAACAGACACATCTGCATTACGTTTGTATCAAAAGAAACAATTTCAGCTTTATCGCCCGACGCAAACTGAAGTTTTGACAAAAATGTATTGGTTGCATTTTTTATTTTTGTCATATCGGTTTCGGTGAGACTGCTGCTTCTGTCAAGCGCAAGACTTACGTTAAGAGCCGCATTCCCTTCTGCTTTTGCGGCATAAATAACATCACGTTCAAGATAATCGTTTATGTTAAGATATTCCCTTACTGCAAAAGATTTTGCAGTTAAGTTTTCAATAGGATTACCATATTCATCTGTTGCTCTTAGGAAAAGTGATATTTCGGGATATGCCTCTACGTTTGATGTTACAAAAGTAAGATTTGCAGAGGTTATTTCTTTTGCATCAAATTCAAAAGGAATTCCGAAATCAAGGTTTTTGTATTTTTTGAATACCATTTTGTTTTCAACATCATCTTCGTATCCGTCATATGTTGCCGAATATGTAAGCTTATAGGTTTTGCCGTTCTTTTCAAGTGCCGATATCATAGCTGTGTCGGAATATTCGTCCACCACCGCAAAATCACTTTTTTTGTATTCTACATTACCATCTACTTCAAATTCAACCGTTACATTAGGATAATCATCTGAATTTGTTTTTATAATACTCGGTTTTGCCGCTACAATTTCTTTGATTTCTGCAAATATTTCTGTATACTGTGAGCCTTCTTCAAGCTTCATTTTGTTTATTTTCTTTGCTGCCGCGGCATAATCTACCGGCTCATCTTCAAGAATTTCAACAACGTCTTCAATTATACCCTTTGCTTTTCCGTCAGAAACGGTTTTGGGACCGCTCAATACAAAGAATAAAACTACCGCCAGAATTACTGCACCAATTGTACCAAGTGCCGCAATAAGCGATATGTTAGGTTTTTTCTTTATAACAGGTGTTTCCGGTGCAGGAACTACCGGCGCTGATTCTACAACCGGTTCTGCCACAGGCGCTTCAATTTTAGCTCCACAATTTTCACAAAATCTTCCGTCTTCCGGAAGGTCATGTCCACAGTTTGTACATTTCATATTAAAAATCCCCCTTAACTTATTTGAAATCAAACAATTTAATGCAAATATTATATCACAAACCCACATTGAAATCAAGTTTTATGTTTATATGCTTGAATTTGTGCTTCGGGTGTGATACAATATTATTTATGGAGGTGGCATTATGCGAGCTGCTTTAAATAAAGACTTCAACATAAAAATTGCTTTATTATATATAATTGACAAATTCGGCGGCAAAGCTTCCGATGTGCAAATTACGGAGGTTTTCTCGAACGTTTGCGGCACAAACTATTTTTCAATGAAACAATGCGAATATGAGCTTGAAAAAGAAGCTTTTATCCATAGCTATTACTATGAAAATGAGCTTTATTATCTTATCACCGAACGAGGAAGCGAAGCTCTTTCGTTTATGTCCGAAAGGCTCATACATTCACTGCGCACAGAAATTACAGAATTTGTCAAGAATTATTCGTGCAAAGGCAAAACCAAAGAATTCATAAGCGAAGCCGTACCTGTTTCCGACCTTGACTATAACGTTCATATCAAATATGACGAGTTCAATATGCCGTCACTTGAGCTTTCGTTCCGTGCAGGCGGCAGAAAAGAAGCAACGGCACTTGCAAAGCTTCTTGAAAAGCACAAGGAAAAGATTTATAAAGACCTTTACAATTATATCATTAATCTTACAAACGAAGAGGAGTAATGAATTTTGTACATATTTGCACAGATTATAGGAATTGCGGCACTTTGCTGTGCCGTATGCTCGTTTCAGCAGAATAATCACAAGAAAATACTGTTTTTCCAGATTTTATCGGGATTACTTTTTACAATTCACTTCACTTTAATTAGTGCTACGCTCGGCGGTGTGCTGAACTTTTTCGGTATGCTCCGCAGTATTGTTTTTTACAATAAAGATAAAAAATGGGCCGAGGGTTCAAAATGGCTGTATATTTTCAGCGGCATATTTATTATAACGGGCATCTTATTCTGGGAAGGTCCTATCAGCCTGTTTCCCATGGTATCTATGGTTATTTCAACCATATGCTTCTGGGTTACAAACCCAAAAAAAGTGCGTCTTCTTATGCTTCCGGCATCGCCGCTGTGGATGGTGTATAACCTGATAAATAAATCCATAGGCGGTTTCCTTACAGAAACATTTGTGCTTTGCTCGGTTATCATAGGTATGATAAGATTTGATAGAAAAGCTTGACAAAGCTCAATATGTGTTGTATAATGTTAAAGGTTAAAATTTAATAGATAGCTATGTGAAGTTTGCAGGGGAAGCAAATTTGCTGCCGAAGGAGTAAAACTCTCAGGCGCCTCATACTCGGGGCAGGGACTGCATACGGATAGCTCTCCGGAGAACCCTGAATAAGTCAGGTGCCGAAGGTGCAAGGCAAATTAAGCCAAATCTCTCAGGCAAAAGGACGGAAGTAAAAACCCTGTAATCGGGTTTTGTTTGTTTGTCTTTTAGAGTTGGTATGCACCAACTCTTTTTTATTTATATATAATTTTGTAAAGGGGATAGAATTATGACATTCTTACAGTCACTTGAGCACTACAACGGTATTGTCAATACCTTTGTATGGACAACTCTCGGTCTTGTGCTCTTACTCGCAACGGGTGTACTTACAACCATTCTCACAAAATTTTTCCAGATTTCACATATTGGTATGTGGTGGAAAAACACTATCGGTAGTTTATTTAAAAAAGATGTAATCGGTCATTCAAAAGACAAAAAATCCATTTCACCGTTCCAGGCGCTTTGTACCGCACTTGCGGCAACAATCGGTGTTGGTAACATTGCCGGGGTTGCATCTGCAATTGCAATCGGCGGACCGGGTGCTGTTTTCTGGATGTGGGTTGCAGCATTTTTCGGCATGATGACAAACTATTCTGAAAACGTTCTCGGTATTTATTATAGAAGAAGAAATGCAGACGGCGAATGGTCAGGCGGTGCAATGTACTACCTCCGCGACGGTCTTGGAAAATTAAAAGGCTGTAAATGGGTTGGAAAAACACTTGCTGTTCTTTTCTCAATTTTCACACTCCTTGCATCCTTCGGTATCGGTGCAATGGGTCAGGTAAACAAAATTGTTTTAAACCTCGAATCTGCATTCCGTATTGACGCACTTGCAAACATTCAGGTTTTCGACGGCGTATCTCTTTATGCGGTTATTCTTGGTATAATCCTTGTTATTATTGCAGGCCTTATTGTTCTTGGCGGTCTTAAAAGAATTGCCAACTTTGCAGAAAAGGTTGTACCGTTTATGGTTGTACTCTTTATCATCGGCAGTGTAACAATTGTTGCTGTAAATTATGCCAACATTCTCCCTGCGTTCAAAGCAATATTTGCAACAGCATTCAAACCTGTTGCGGTTGCCGGCGGTGTAACAGGTGCACTTATTAAAACCGTTATGGTACAGGGTTTCAAACGTGGTGTATTCTCCAACGAAGCAGGTCTTGGTTCTTCCGTAATGGTACACTCCAACTCCAATGTTAAAGAACCTGTAAAACAGGGTATGTGGGGTATTTTTGAAGTGTTTGCGGATACAATGGTTGTATGTACACTTACAGCTCTTGTAGTTCTTACATCAGGTGTATATCCAAACCTTTATGCTCCGGTAGGTTCAGTAACCGACAGCCCGACAATGGTTGCAGATGCATTCAACACCGTATTCGGTTTCTGGAACATAGGTGGAAAATTCATTGCTATTGCAATATTCCTGTTTGCTTTTACAACAGTTCTCGGCTGGGACCACTACGGCTCAAAGGCATGGGAATATCTGTTTGGTACGAAAACAGTAAAACTGTATAAGGTTCTTCACCTTGTAACCATTATGCTCGGTGCGCTCCTTACATCATCACTTGCATGGGACATTTCCGATACATTCAACGGTCTTATGATGATACCCAACTTAATTGGTGTTATCGTTCTTTCTCCGCTTGTAATGAAAATCACAAGCAACTACATAAAGAGAAAGAAAAAAGGTGCTGATGTAAAACCAATGCTTTCAGTATTTGAAGATATTCAGTCGGCTCACGAAAAAGAGCTTTCTGAAGAAGAATAAAAACCAAAAAACCCCGCCATCGGCGGGGTTTTTTGTTTGACAAACTTCTACTTATGTGATACAATTTTTGCTTAGGAATACGACACTTTTTTGGAGGAAAAATGAAAGAAAATACATATCTTCGCGGACTTAAGAACGGTCTTGCAATAGGGCTTGGTTACCTTTCCGTTTCGTTCGGATTCGGTATTACCGCCGTGGGCAAAGGTCTTTCGGGTCTTGAGGCAATTCTTATATCAATGACAAATTTAACATCGGCAGGTCAGCTTGCCGGAATTACGGTAATTGCCGCGTGCGGCAGCGTGCTTGAGCTTATGCTGACCCAGCTTATTATCAACCTGCGTTACTGTCTTATGGGGCTTGCGCTTACGCAAAAGCTTGATAATAGCTTCTCCACACTTCACCGTCTTTTTATTTCGTTTGGTATAACGGACGAAATTTTTGCCGTTGCATCTGCTGAAAAAGGAAGTTTAAACCGGCGGTTTATGTACGGACTTATAACACTTCCTTACATAGGCTGGGCGCTTGGCACGACGCTTGGCGCATTTGCAGGGCAAATCCTGCCGGAAAGCGTTTGCAGCGCACTCGGTATTGCAATCTACAGTATGTTTATTGCAATTATCATCCCCGATACAAAAACCGAAAAAGGCGTCCTTCTGGCAGTGATTTTATCCTCCGCTTTAAGCTGTATTTTCTATTTTGTGCCATGGTTTTCATGGTTGCCGCAAGGATTTGCAATTATAATATGCGCGGTTCTGGTATCTGCCGTTCTGGCATACTTTTTCCCAAAAAACTTTGAGGAGGAAGAAGCATGACAAACTTTTTTATATATTTACTCGCCATGGCAGGCGTAACATACCTTATCCGTATGCTTCCGTTTACCTTTATGCGAAAGAAAATAAAATCAGTGTTTATACGAAGCTTTTTGTATTATGTCCCCTATGCCGTTCTCGGTGCAATGACGTTTCCGTATATTTTCTATTCAACAGGAAATGTAATCACCGCATCGGCAGGCGCGGCCTGCGCACTTGTTCTTGCATATTTTAACCGTTCACTTATTACCGTTGCAGTATGCTCGTCAGTAATTGCATTTATAACAGGATTATTAATATAAAAAAGAGTTGCTAAAAAGCAACTCTTTTTTGTTAGTTTGACAAATCATTAGTTTTATTTGTTTTTTGCGGCATCAAGTTTATGCTGACGTCTGTGTTTAACTTCGTGCGGAATCGGTTTAATATCGCCTGCTGCCTGAAGTGCCTGACGTGTAAGAAGCGGACCTACAAGTTCATATATAAGCACCGCAAAAAGTGTTATATTTCTTATAAGACTTCCCTGCTCACCAAGTTGCATTGCTGTGGCGCACATTCCAAGCGCAACCCCTGCCTGCGGCAAAAGTGTAATACCAAGGTATTTACAGATGCTGGGCGAACATTTTGTAAGCTTTGCACTTCCCATTGCACCGAAATATTTACCGAGCGAACGGAAAATGATATATACAGCACCGATAATTACGATTGCCATATCCATAAACACGCCAAGTTCAAGTTCCGCACCGCTTATTACGAAAAACAGCGCCAAAAGCGGCGTTGACCATTTATCCGCTCTTTCCATAAGGTCATGTGAAAGCGGACAAATATTGCAGAATACTGTACCAAGCATCATACAAACAAGAAGTGATGAAAAGCTTATATGTACGGGTCCTATATGGAAATCAATCATAGAAAGTGCAACCGTCGCAAATACAAACGCAATTGTCATATTAAGACGATTTGTGTTTGAGTTGAACATTTTTTCAAGCTGGGTAAGTACCCATCCCATTATTGTCCCAAGTCCGAGAGAAGCTATAATTTCCACAAGCGGATTTACAATGATTGAGATAAAATCAATTTGGTTTGTAACAAGTGTTTTTGCGATACCGAAAGATACTGCAAATACAACAAGACCAACCGCATCATCAAGAGCAACTATAGGCAGAAGCAGTCTTGTAAGCGGACCGTCTGCTTTGTACTGACGGACAACCATAAGTGTTGCTGCGGGAGCTGTTGCTGTTGCAATTGCACCAAGCACAATTACCTGCGGAAGTGTAAGTTTATCCGGCATTGCAAGATGCACAAGATAAAGCGCAATATCAACAAGAAGTGTAGCCACAAGTGCCTGAGGTATACCGATTACCGTTGCCGCTTTACCCGTTTTTTTAAGCTCTTCAAGATGAAATTCGCTTCCGATTGAAAATGCAATAAAGCCAAGCGCTACTTCGGAAACAAGTTTAAGTGCTTCCACAGCTTCACCCGATGCAAATCCAAAACCTTCTATTCCCAGTCTGCCGATGCAGTACGGACCGATAAGTACGCCGGCAATAAGATATGCCGTTACTGACGGCAATTTAAGCGGTTTAAACGCTCTTGTCATAAGAAGTCCGGCAAGCAGTGCCACCGAAACTGATAACAATGTGCTCATAATTTTCTCTTCTTTCTCTTAATTTTCAAATACCACTATATTTTACAACAATCCTATGTAAAATGTCAACAATTTAATACATAAAAAAGCAGTTTTGCATTAGCGTTTCTTTAGCAAAACTGCCGATTAATTATTCACCAAGTCCAAATTCACGTTCAATAAGATTAACCGTTATCCCGATATTAAGCTCCATTGCATCAATCGGATAAACCTCCTCGATATATCCGTGATAAAACTTATCCTTGAACATCTGGGCTACCTCTTCTTTAGAACACCCGTTTTTAAGCATTTCCACCATTTTTTCTGTTGTTTCAATAAGCGTCGGTTTTGCTTTTCCAAGATAAATTTTGGTTTCGTTTTCGTTAAGCACGCCGTAGTGCGGCGCGAGCACCTTGAGAGTATCAAGTGCCAGTACTTTATCTATGGATTCAAGCGCCATATTATATCCCACAAGCACCGACGGCACAACATCGTCTTTTCCGTTGAAAACTCCAATGGTTTCACAGCTTAAAAGAAGTTTTTCCGCTTTGCAATAATATCCGACTGAGCATTTTGTATGCCCCGGCAAATTGATTACCGTAAATTCCATATCCCCTGCTTTAACCACATCGCCTTCAGCAACCGGAATGTCTACACGAAGATTGTCAATTTGATCTTCATAGCTATCCACCCCGCAGGTTTTTGCAAACTTACTGTCAAGGTCCTGCATTACGGCTTTTGCTGTAGGTTTGGCAAAAATTTTTGCCGCATATTCCCCTGCAACAACCTTTGCGTCCGGCCAGTATTCCAGCGCATATGCTGCACCGTATGCGTGGTCGTAATGAGAATGTGTAAGGAAAATATAATCGAGGCTTCTCTCCCCAAGTATGCTTTTTATTTTATCAGCTACGGCATATCCCGTAAACCCGAATCCCGAATCGTACATTATTGCAGTTTTGCCGTCATCAAGTAAAAACGCACTGTCGCCGGGATTAACTCTTATATCTGTTATTTTAATCATTGTTTTCACCTTCCATATTTAACCTGTATTATATATTTTATCACACATTTCGCCATATTGCAAGAAAAAAGGCGCTTTGCAAAATGCAAAGCACCTTTTTATTTTTAGGGTTATTTAAGTCTCATCAAGTGCTGGCAGTAAACATATACATTCTGTATTTTTTTAGCCTCAACACCATCATCAGCCTGAATTACCGGCTGTGTTTCAGAAGGAGTTACATATAGCTTGAACACAATTGCATCCTGACCGGGACGCATATTACGAATATGCTTATATTCAAAGTCACGGCGCATAATGCCAAGATAATCAAAAATAATTGTTTCAATTTCCGTATTGCTGAAACAACGAAGAATATCTTCTTCTTTATGAATATCAAGCAGATGTTTTGCTTCTTCAAAAGTAAGGTTCTGGCATTTGAATTCTCCCTCGTTCAAAACTGACATCATACTGCTGTTGTCAAGTAACAACAATGGCAAATCTTTAGAATTGTTCATATATTATACCTCCTTTTTTGTTAAGTTAACATCAATATTTATGTTAATTTATTACATTATACACACTTTTTGCCGTTTTGTCAACAAAATTTTTCATTTTTATAAATATATGTCTAAATTGCTTGTACATATACTGAAAGCCATATGCCGAAATCATTATAATAAAGCACATTACCATATACATATATCTTGAAAAACAATAATATGGTAAATGGATACAGTTGAACAAAAGCACCGTAACAAGAATCATCCCCGTTTCCGCATTTATTCGCTTTTGTATTATCATAAACAGTACACTTGCCACAAAAACTACAAGCAGGGCGCGGTGATATACCGTTATAGGCAGATAAGTACCTAAATATATCGGATACCACATATACGGCAAACTGAAATTCCTTATGGTTTTTCCCACAGTATACCAGCGCAGATACTCTACTGTATTATGTTTAATATTATATTTAAAAAGCCTGTTTGCAATTTCGTGTTCCGCCGCATCTGCCGAAATTTCGCTGTCACCGTAGTCAATATCATTTGTATTAACTACTGCAAGTAACTTTTCACGTTCTTCGGCCGAATAGTCTATTATTGTACCCTGCATTTTCGGATTGCCCGAAGATAAGGTCAGCGGAATAAACCTGTCAAACACCTCAAAATTTCTTATAACCCACGGCGACATAATTATCACAAACGGAATTGCTACACATACTGCAAATTTCGCCATATCTTTAATGCCGATTTTTTTAAAGAGCCAATATATAAAAATAACAATTCCCAAAACTGTCATTGTAGCCCTGAACATTACAGCTATCGCCCACATTGTACCCGCTATAAAAAGGAGTCGTTTTTGTTTCGTTTCCGTGCCCCATATGAGAAAATATATCATAAGCAAAAATGCTGTATATGCAGGCACTTCCGTCAGCACTACAGTTGAAACATAAATATTCGGCAGATAAAAAAATGAAAGCACCATAGTAATAAGAGCAACTCTGGAATTAAAAATTTTTCTTGCAATAAAAAATACCATATATAAATTAAACGTCTGCAAGATTGCAAAAACAATTCTTACCGGCATAACTGCGCCCGGGGCGCCGAACAAAGCCACAAAGGGGCTGAGAAAAAGCGTAATCCCCGGCATAATGAACACCGTAGGCTTGTCCGGATATCCGTATGTCAACTGCCCTGTTTTTATAAATGTTTGGGCACTACGCAGATATTTTACATCATCATCGTCATAAAGTTCAAAACTGCCGAGGAGTAGTTTATCATTATAATAAAGCGATGCAAAAATGCAAGCAAAAAGCATTGCCGCCATTAGTATTATTACAGCCATTTTTACCGATTTTGATTCTGCCGCTATCGAAAACATTAACTTTGCCCTTTCTTTTAACTTGTGTTAATTTATTATACCCAGTTATTGGACAAAAGTTAACTAAAATGCCCCAATTTGTGAAAAAACACAAATTGGGGCTGTTCGTATGCCGAGGCATTTATATATCATTTTTTATAATATCTTCATAAGTTTCGCGTTTTACCGCAAGGCTTGGTTTTCCGCCGCTTACCATTACAACCGGCGGCCGCGGGATTCTGTTATAATTACTTGCCATGGAATAGTTATATGCCCCTGTTGCAAGCACAGCAAGAATATCGCCAGCTTTCAGTTTCGGCATTTTTATATCCTTTATTAAAAGGTCGCCCGATTCGCAGCATTTACCCGCAATGGTAACTTCCTTTTCCGGCTGTGCCAGCGGATTGTTTGCCAGAAGCGCATGGTATTTTGAGCCGTACATAATAAATCTCGGGTTATCAGCCATACCGCCGTCAACCGACACATATGTACGCACGTCCGGAATTTCCTTTACGCCACCTATTTTATATAAGGTAGCGCCTGCGGATGCAACAATTGACCTTCCGGGTTCCATAAGAATTTTCGGCATTTCAATTCCTTTTTCTGCCGCTACCTTTTTTACAACCTTTGAAACCGCTTCGATATATGCGTCATAATCAATCGGATTATCTTCCGGAACATATTTGATTCCGTATCCGCCGCCAAGGTTCATTTGCTCAATTTTTATACCCTCAGCTTTAAGGTCGGCAATAAATCCCATCATAACACTTGCCGCGTGTTCAAACGGCTGGATGTCAAAAATCTGCGAGCCGATATGGCAATGCACACCGACAATATTTAAGTTTTTCATCTGTTTTGCGGTTTTATAGGCTTCCATAGCCTCGCCTGTTTCAAGCGCAACACCGAATTTGGAATCAATCTGTCCGGTCATAACAAACTCGTGTGTATGAGCATCAATACCGGGCTTGATTCTGAACATTATGTTTACGGTTTTACCTTTATTTTCGGCAATAGTGTTCAATTTTTCAAGTTCAAAAATATTATCAACAACAATGGTACCAACACCGCTCGTAACTGCAAGAGAAAGCTCGTCTTCGGTTTTGTTATTTCCGTGAAAATATACTTTTTCCATTGGAAAATCCGCTTTTATTGCGGTATAGAGTTCCCCGCCCGATACCACATCAAGACCGAGACCCTCTTCTTTTACGATTTTCACCATACGCTTGCAGGAAAAGGCTTTGCTTGCATAAAGCACAAGCCCGTTTCCTCCGTAGTGTTTATCCATTGCGTCTTTATATATTCTGCAGTTTTTGCGGATGAGGTCCTCGTCCATTACATAAACCGGTGTGCCAAACTCTTTTGCAATATCAATGGCATTTGCACCGCCGATGCAAAGAACGCCTCTCTCATCAACGCTTAAACTTTCGGATACAAACACATCAATCTCTCCTTATTTGAAGTATTTTACGCCCGATTCAAATATAGGCTGATTTTTGTTTCCGGGAACGTTTTTGTAAAGGCTGTCGCCTGTTCTTTCGCTGTGTCCCATTTTACCAAACACACGTCCATCTGCGCTGAAGATACCTTCAACCGCGTGAACTGAACCGTTCGGGTTATATTTTATATCATATGTTGGATTGCCCGCATCATCAACGTATCTTGTAGCAATCTGTCCGTTTGCGGCAAGCTTTTTGTAAAGCTCTTCACTGCATACAAACTTACCTTCACCGTGAGAAATTGCAATTCTGTGAATATCACCAACCTCGCAGCAGCTCATCCATGGAGATTTTACGGATGCAACTTTTGTATTTACAAGACATGATGCGTGACGACCTATATTATTATAGGTAAGTGTCGGACATTCGTCAGTTAAATCTGTAATTTCGCCATACGGTACAAGACCAAGTTTTATAAGTGCCTGGAACCCGTTACAGATACCGAGCATAAGACCGTCACGATGTTTGAGAAGTTCGTTAACCGCATCTTTGATATACGGATTTCTGAACGCTGCAGCAATAAATTTACCTGAACCGTCGGGTTCGTCACCGCCGGAGAATCCACCCGGAAGCATTACTATCTGTGATTTTGAAATTTCCTCGGCAATATGTTTAAGTGAATAATCAATGTCTGCACCAGAAAGGTTTTTAACAACAAATATTTCAGCACTTGCGCCCGCTTTTTCAAACGCTTTGGCACTGTCATATTCGCAGTTTGTTCCCGGAAATACCGGAATGAATACTCTCGGTCTTGCAATGCCGTGCGGATTTATTGATACTCTGATGTCGCAGATTGTATCATCGCATGCCGGTTTTTCAATAGCCGTGTCGGTCGGGAATACCTTTTCAAGCGGTGCTCTCCAGTGAGCGATAAGTTCGTCGATATCGTATGCTTTTTCAAGTACGATTTCGTTTTCGCCGAATGTAGCACCAAGAACTTCAGCGTCAACATCGCCGTCTACTTCAAGGATGAAGCTGCCGTATGCTGGAGCATACAAATCTTCAGTAAATGTGCCATCAAGCTTGAATCCAATTTTGTTACCAAACGCCATTTTTGCGATTGCCGGAGCAATTCCGCCTGCGCCAACTGTCATAGCAGCAAGCACTTTATTGTTTTCGATAAGATTTGCAATAATATCGTAGTTTTTCTTGAGGTCGTCAAAATCTATTGTATAGTCGTCGTTAACTTTGGTTTTGATATATACAACCTTGCTGCCCTGTTTTTTGAATTCGTTGGATACAACTTTGCCGCTATTCACTGTTGTTACAGCAAATGCCGCAAGTGTCGGCGGTACATCAATATCTTTAAATGTACCGGACATGCTGTCCTTACCGCCGATTGCCGCAATACCGAGCTGCATCTGTGATTCGTATGCACCAAGGAGAGCCGCAAGCGGTTTACCCCAACGGGTCGGATTGTTTCCAAGACGTTCAAAATATTCTTGAAGTGTAAGGTATGTTTCCTGGTATTTACCGCCTGCCGCAACAATTTTACTTACCGCGTGTACAATTGAATACATACTTCCGTGGTATGGACTCCACGACGCAAGCTCGGGGTCAAGACCGTATGCCATAAGAGATGCTGTTGTGGTGTTACCGCCGAGAACAGGCAGTTTTGCCGCCATAACATCAGCAGGAGTAAGCTGATGCTTACCGCCGAACGGCATAAGCACGGTGTTTGCACCGATTGTAGAGTCAAACATTTCAATAAGACCTTTTTTGGAGCACTGATTGAGGTCTTCAAGAGCGCCAAAGAGGTCGCTGTGTTTTTTACCATTATATTTTCCGTTTACACCGGAAACTTCAACTTTTGTGTTTTTCGGCGCACCATTGGATGATAAGAATTCTCTGGAAACATTAACAATGCTGTTACCACGCCATACCATTACAAGACGTGGGTCTTCGGTAACTCTTGCAACTATTGTAGCTTCAAGGTTTTCTTTTGCTGCTTCGGCAATGAACGCACTTGCATTTTTTTCTTCAACAACAACTGCCATTCTTTCCTGAGATTCGGAAATTGCAAGTTCTGTTCCGTCAAGACCTTCATACTTTTTGGGAACGCTGTCGAGATTTATATAAAGACCGTCAGCAAGCTCGCCTATTGCAACGGACACACCGCCTGCACCAAAGTCGTTACATCTTTTAATCATAAGTGTAACGTCCTGGTTTCTGAACAGTCTCTGAATTTTCCTTTCGATAGGCGGATTACCTTTTTGAACTTCCGCACCGCAGGTTTCAAGAGATTCTTCGGTATGAGCCTTTGAAGAACCTGTTGCACCGCCGCAACCGTCACGACCTGTTTTACCGCCAAGGAGGATTACAAGGTCGCCATCAGCCGGAACTTCACGGCGAACTGCGCTTTTCGGGCATGCACCGATTACCGCACCGATTTCAAGACGTTTTGCAACATAGCCTTCGTTATAAACTTCGTCTACAAGACCTGTTGCAAGACCAATCTGATTACCGTATGAGCTGTAACCAGATGCCGCACCTGTTGTGATTTTTCTTTGTGAAAGTTTGCCGGGTATTGTATCCGCAAATGCTTTTCTTGGGTCAGCACTGCCTGTTACGCGCATTGCCTGATATACATAAGACCTGCCTGAAAGCGGGTCACGGATTGCACCGCCAAGACAGGTTGCCGCACCGCCGAATGGCTCAATTTCAGTCGGGTGGTTGTGTGTTTCGTTTTTAAACATAACAAGCCACGGCTCTTTTTTACCGTCAATATCGGCATCAACCACGATGCTGCAGGCATTGATTTCTTCACTTTCGTCAAGATTTTTTAGCAGCCCCTGTTTTTTAAGCTTTTTCATTGCAAGGGTTGCAACGTCCATAAGACAAATATCTTTATGTCTGTCGCCGTACACAAATTTTCTTGAATCAAGGTAGTTGTTCCATGACTTTTCAATTTTATCGAATGCTGTGCCCGCACCAAATTCAACGCTGTCAAGTACTGTGCCGAAAGTTGTGTGACGGCAATGGTCGGACCAGTATGTATCAATCATACGGATTTCTGTAAGTGTGGGGTTCCTTTTTTCTTCTGTTTTGAAATACTCTCTGCAGAATTTAATATCGGCTTCATCCATTGCAAGAGAATATTCTTTAATTAAACCTACAAGCTCGTCTTCTGTGCAGGTAATGAAATTATCAATTGTTTTAACATCTTCCGGATAGTCAATTTTATCGTCAAGAGTTTCGGGTTTTTCAAGAGCTGCCTGACGCGCTTCAACAGGGTTAATCATATACCCTTTGATTTTGTCAAACGCATCGTCCGAAATATTTCCTTCAAGCACGAAAACCTTTGCGCTTTTAACTTTCGGTCTGTCGCCGCAGGTAAGAATCTGGATACACTGCATTGCGGAATCGGCGCGCTGGTCATACTGTCCGGGTAAAAATTCGATGGCAAAAACCTTGCCGTCCACTTTCGGCATATTTTCGTGGTAGCAATCATCAACCGGCGGCTCGGAAAATACAATATTCGTTGCCTGTTTGTACTGCTCTTCGGAAAGCCCTGAAACGTCATATCTGCAGAATAGACGCACCCCGTCAAGCCCCTGTATACCAAGGTTGTTTGTAAGGTCGGCAAAAACCTTTTTTGCCTCTACATCATAACCCTTTTTCTTTTCAACAAAAATTCTCCTAATCATGTCAAAACTCCTTTATCTAGTAACGTATAAAAATACATATTATCCTATTTAATATTGTATCAGTATTTAGGTCAAATGTAAATAGATATTTTATATAAATTTTTATTATTCGTTATGTTTTTTGTTGTGAAAAGCCCTCCTTATGTAAAGGAGGGGGGACCGCGATAGCGGTGGAAGGATTGTTACAATCCCTCAGTCTCGCATACGCTCGACAAATTCTCATTACAGGGGAGGCTTCCGGAACGGATGAATCCGTTCCCTACGATAAAAACTGTCATTCTGAGGAAGTGTCAGTGACTGAAGAATCTCTTATGTAAGATCCTTCGCTTTCGCTCAGGATGACAGAAAAAGGGAAACAGGATGACAGAGCGTTTGTTTGCGGAACGGATGAATCCGTTCCCTACGATAAAAACTGTCATTCTGAGGAAGTGTCAGCAACCGAAGAATCTCTTATGTAAGATCCTTCGCTTTCGCTCAGGATGACAGAAAAAGGGAAACAGGATGACAGAGTGTTTGTTTGCGGAACGGATGAATCCGTTCCCTACGATAAAAACTGTCATTCTGAGGAAGCGTAAGCAACCGAAGAATCTCTTATGTAAGATCCTTCGCTAAAAACAAAACGGCGGTTGGAAATCCAACCGCCGTATTTTGTTTTTCTTAGGAAGCCATGTTGTAGCTTGTTTTGTAAGATTCAATATCAGAATCTACGCCAAGCGCTGTACCTTCCTGACCAAGCCAGTCATCAAGGCTTGCAAGTCTCTCAATGAGAGTATATTCATTCATGTTTGCCATTGGTTTAATATATTTTTTCATGTTCTTATACCCTCCTATATTAATCTACTGTAAATGTTGTAGCTACGCCAAATGCGTAATCTTCGCCAACTTTTACGTATGTTTTTGCTGTGTATTCGCCTGCTTCAAGACCGATAAATTCAATTGCGAACTGACCATTTGCTGTTCCTAATGCTGCATCTGCTGCAAAGTACGGACCATAAGCACCTGTTGCTGTTACTACTTCATCGCCGTCTTTTGTAAGGTAAATACCATATTCATCAACTGTGTTGTCAAGTACTTTACCAAATGTTACTGCAGAAGTTGCTGTAGGAGCAAATACTGCAGGAAGTGTTGCGATATCGTTAGATACGCCACTGATGTTGCTGTCAGCAAGAGCTGCTGTTGTTACAACGATTTCTGTATTAGCATTGATTGCTTCTGTTGTGTATGTGTCTTTTTCGTAAGCTTTAAAGCCTGCGAACGGTTCTCCACCAACTGTGATGGACTGAATGTAGTAACCGAATTTCGGTGCTACTGTGAATGTTGTTGTTTCACCAGCTGTTACTGTTGCATCTTCTACACTTACAACAGCGTTTTCACCGCTGATTGTTACATTATATGTTGCCGGAGCCGGAGGTTCCACTGAAGGAACACCGATTGGTGTAAGTCTTTTAACAGAAATGTTATCAAAATATGTAGCTGCGTCTGCCTGGAAGTTGATATAGTCTTTTTTGCTTGCAATTATATCCATATATACCTGATATGTTGTCCAAACTGCATATCCAGGGCGTGTAGCATAATATCTGCCGTTATGAGCAAATTCTGTATTAGTGTTTGCACCGTATACTTTAACATCCCCTACTGGACTTGGCATTTTAGCATCCCATGTTATAACATATTTTTCGCCTTCCATCCAATCCCATGTAGGTCCCATTAATTTTCCTGATGTATAATAGAAAGAATATTCTCCGCCGTTTTTATCTGCTGTTGTTCTTTCAGCACCTGTAAAGCGAGCTTCTTCTTCAGCTTCTGCTTCAGCGTTTCCGTACGGATATACCTCTTCTACCTGGTACTGACCGTATGTTATTTCAAATTCTGCATCTTCTGTTAAATCAGCAGCAGCTAATGTATATGTATAACACTGATCTACAATGAGTCTGCCGGTATCAGCAGTTTGTTCAGTTCCTAATGTAAATTCAACAGGTTCTCCGTTGAGTGTTGCGGAATGGAGGTAGTAACCTACTTCCGGAATTACTTTAATTGTAGCTGTGTTTCCAACCATTACAGCGGAATCTGCAACTACTGTACCAAAGTCATTAACTTCTGTTACACTAATTCCGTAGCCTTCTCCCATTTCTTTGAAGGAAATATTATCAATATAAGCTATGTCAGGAGTAGCTATTTCTGTAGCTGATTTGTAACCGCCCTTCAGCTCAAAAAACAGTGCACTGTCTGCAGCACTTTGGTTTGCAGTTACATCTACTTCTACATGAAGCCATTTACCGCCAGGAAGACCGTCTATAGTTCTTAAGCGACTGCTATTAGTACCATATGTTATGTCATCTATTCCTTCTGCTGTTACAACAGGTGCTCCCCATGTAACGTTTCCATCTACAGTACCGGCTAATTCAAGCTGAATAAATCCGCCCAAATCTGTATAAGGTTGAGCAGAACTGTTATGAGCACTTGTCATAGTAGAAATAATGTAAACATCGAACGCTACTTTGTATGTTTTTCCTGCTGTGTAGTTAATGTTGTTCGAATAAATTCTGGGGCGATGTTGTGTGTTGTATAACAGAAGAACTTGATTGTCGCCCTGTTCAACAATAGTACATTCCCCTCTGTCGTTATACGCTGAAAAATCAGTTACACTTCTGCCTACTTGAAGTGCTTCTCCTACATCATAGGAGTCAAAACCGCCGTCAATAATCAAATCATTACCTTCAATCATTGAAGCAGCCATTGTCGGCACTGCAAATAATGTAAGAACCATCATAAGCACAAGTGCCATTGATAAAAGTTTTTTCATTTCATTTCCTCTCCTTTTTTAAATTATTTTTTAATCGTAAAAACTTTTATGCGATTATGAAAATATTTTACCACATTTATTAAAATTTGTATATCTGCACATTGCACAAAAATTATTATAATCATTTGTGCACCTTTTGCTTTTTGTGGATTTTTTTATTTTTACACATTGTATTCTCAAAAATTCTCCCGAATTCTACAAAAAAAGCAATATTTTATGCTTTACAAGGCAGGTGAATCGGTATATAATAAGTGTGATAAAAACGTTTTGGAGAGGGGCATTATTATGGCTGATGTAAGGCTGGCACATCCTGCCGAAATGGAGGCTGTAAAACAGTTATGGAGCAAAAGTTTTGACGACAGCGACCCGTATTTGTCGTGGTATTTTGACAATGTATCTTCACCTGAAAATACGGTGGTATGCACTACCTCCGGAAAGGTTGCCGCGTCACTTCAACTGATTGATTATGACGTGAATATAGGCGACAGAATTTATAAAACTTATTATATTGCCGGAGTTTGTACGGACAAGGAGTTTCGGCATAAAGGATACGGCACAAAAATTATGAAATTTGCCGAAGAAGAGGCAGCAAGGCGGGGTAAAGATTTTGTGTTTTTATATCCTATGGTTGTCGGGTTTTATGAGCCTATCGGCTATAAATTCTGGTTTTCGTGTTATGAGAATACAATTTTACCCGATGATTCGGTACAAGTGCCTTGCAGAAAGGCTACTGAGGCTGACCTTGATTATATTATGCAAACGTATAATGCTTTTGCAAAAAAGCACAGCGGCTATGTACTTCGCTCGCGCAGGGATGTTCTTCGTGCGATGCAATATCACGAGCTGCTCGGCGGCGGAATATATCTTACAGAAAACGGATATTTTGCCTTTGAAAAAGATAAAAATTGCATGAGAGTAAACGAACTGATCGGTCCGCTTGATGCGGCAAAAGGAAACTTTGAATGTGAAAAAATCATTGTACGAAGTAAAGATGATTTTGGCAGCGGGGAATCAAAACCCAAATTTTTGTACAGGGTTTGTTCCGATATGGACGAAAGTGTATTTAAGACAGACGGACAATATGTGAATATATTGTATTAAATTAAGGCTCCCCTGTGTAAGGTAGCGAAGCGGGCAGCGCGGTAGTGAATGACAGTCCGGTGGACTGTCAGAGCCGCGATGTGACCGAGCCGCAGCGAGAAGCTGTCACTTTAGTGACTGAGGGGTTGTAACAATCCCTCCACCGCTGTCGCGGTCCCCCTCCCTTTACACAAGGGAGGCTTACTAAAAAAACGGATGCGATTGCATCCGTTTTTTATATCATTTTTCAATTCTGCTTATTTTGCACGAAAGCGTCATAAGACTGTCCGACATATGCACATTTTCAAGCGCAACCGAATCGGGAATGGAAAGCTCGCAATGAGAGAAGTTCCATATTCCTTTTATTCCTGCGGCTACAAGTCTGTCTGCAACACCCTGTGCCTGAAGTTTCGGTATCGTTACCGCACATACATCTATTTTATGTTCTTTTACATAATCTTCAAGCATCGCCGCATCCTGAACAAGAAACCCGTTAACTTTGGTGCCGATTACTTTCGGATTATTATCAAAAAGTGCCATCAGCGCAAATCCGCGTTTTTCGAATTTATCATATCCCGCAAGCGCTCTGCCGAGGTTGCCGACGCCAACAATTACAATCGTTCTGCCACCGTCAATCCCCATTATTTTTGCAATTTCGTTATACAGATTTTCTACGCTGTAGCCAAAACCCTGCTGACCGAATCCGCCGAAACAGTTAAGGTCCTGTCTTATCTGCGATGCGGTTACTTTCATTCTTTCACTGAGTTCTTTGGAAGAAATTCTTGTTATCCCTTCCGCCATAAGCTCACCCAGATATCTGTAGTAACGCGGCAGTCTGCGTATTACCGCCGGGGAAACCATTTTTTCATCGGGCATATATTTGCCCTCCTTACATTGATTTGATTGTTTCAAGTACGTAATCACCAAATTCGCGGCTTGTTGCACCGTCTGCACGGCCTGTGATTACAACCTTTTTATTTTCAAACATACAGTAGTCAAGCGCCTTTTCAAGCTTGCCTGCAAGTTCTATTTCGCCGATATGTTCAAGAAGCATTACGCAAGCCCTGAGCATACTGCACGGGTCGGCATACTGTGCGCGGCCTTCTTTTACCATACGCGGAGCTGAGCCGTGGATTGCTTCAAACATTGCGTATCTTTTACCAAGGTTTGAGCTTCCCGCTGTACCTACACCGCCCTGAAATTCAGCAGCTTCGTCTGTAAGAATATCGCCATAGAGGTTCGGAAGTACAAGAACTTTAAAGTCTTTCCTTCTTTTTTCGTCTACAAGTTTTGCTGTCATAATATCAATATACCAGTCGTCAAATTCGATTTCCGGATAGTCTTTTGCAACTTCCTGACAAATGTTGAGGAATTTACCGTCTGTTGTTTTTACAACGTTAGCTTTTGTAACGGCTGTTACTTTGCCTTTACCCGTTTTTCTTGCATAATCAAAAGCGGCTTTTGCAATTCTGTAGCTGCCTTCTGTTGTTGTTACACAAAAATCAAACGCAACCTCGTCTGTAATGTGAATACCGTTTGAGCCGAGTGCGTAGCTTCCTTCGGAATTTTCACGGAAGAACGTCCAGTCAATTCCCTGTTCCGGCACTTTTACCGGACGGATATTTGCAAAAAGGTCAAGCTCTTTACGCATTGCAACGTTTGCACTTTCAATGTTCGGCCATTCATCTCCTGCACGCGGTGTTGTTGTAGGTCCTTTAAGGATTACGTGACATTCTTTAAGCTCTGCAAGCACATCATCCGGAATAGCTTTCATTACTTTTGCACGGTTTTCTATTGTAAGTCCGTCTATATTTCTGAATTCAATTTTACCTGCATTTACCTTATCCTCAAGAAGATATTTAAGAATTCTTGCAGATTCTTCTGTGATTGCCGGACCAATTCCGTCTCCGCCGACAATACCTATTATAATTGTATCAAGTTTTGAATAATCAATAAATTCTTTTTCTGCTTTTATTTTTTCGTTTCGTTCAAGCTGTTTTTCAAGAAGTAATCCGAATTTTTCTTTTGCTTCCTGTATTTTTGCGTTCATAATGCATCTCCCTTTCCGTTTAATATAATATTGTATACATTTTTTGTGAACTTGTCAATAGATTTTATGAACTTTTATATAAGGTGTATAAAGAAATATTCGGGAAATTTTTCATTTTCTACTTGTATTTAGGCGAAAAAAGTGGTACAATTATGATATATAATGGAGGTGTTTTTGGATTTATGTCAAGTTTATTTGTAATCGCACTTGGTTTGTCGACAGTATTTGCAGGACTTATTCTTTTGATTTTCGTTTGTAAAATCATGAGTTTCTTCTGCCTCAAGCTTGGCGCAGGCAAAAAAGCCGCTCCGGCTAAAGCTTCTGCTGCTCCTGCAGTTATTCCGAATAAACCGGAACTTATTGCTGCAGTAGGCGTTGCAATAGCAGAAGACCTTGGTAAAGATGTTTCGGCAATCCGCATTAAATCAATCAGACAAATTTAAGAAAAGGGGTATCTCGAATTATGAAAAAGTATAATGTAAAAGTTAATGGAACAAGTTATGAAGTTGAAATTGAGCTTATAAGCGAAACAGAAGCAAAATCTGCTCCTGCAGCAGCTCCGGCTCCTGCGGCAGCTCCCGCAGGAAATGGCGAAACAGTATCTGCTCCTATGCCGGGTACAATCCTTGCGGTTAATGTTCAGAACGGTCAGGCTGTTAAAAAAGGCGACGTGCTTTTTGTTCTTGAAGCTATGAAAATGGAAAACGAAATTATGGCTCCTTGCGACGGAACTGTTTCAAGTGTAAGCGTTTCCAAAGGTGCAAGTGTTGAAAACGGCACTGTTCTTTGCACAATCGCTTAAGTAAGGAGAGTTCACTATGGATGCTATTTTAAATTTTCTCGGGAGCACAGGCTTTGCTTTTATAGCAAACAACTGGACATCACTTATTATGATTGTCATTGCCTGCGTGCTTTTATATCTTGCAATTGTCAAGAAGTTTGAACCACTTCTCCTTCTTCCGATTGCATTTGGTATGTTACTTACAAACCTTCCGGGTGCAGATATGTATCACGAACAGCTTTTTGCCGGCGGTCACGTTCACTGGGAAATGTTCGGTAGCGGTATTCCGCTTGCTGACGGCACTTTAGTTCAGCCCGGTCTTATTGACATACTTTATCTTGGTGTAAAACTTGGTATCTATCCGTGTCTTATATTCGTAGGCGTTGGCGCAATGACAGACTTCGGTCCCCTCATTGCAAACCCGAAAAGCTTACTCCTCGGTGCAGCTGCACAGCTTGGTATTTTCGCAACATTCCTTGGCGTACGCGAGCTTTTCCCTCTCATTCTTAACAGCGCTTATCTTAACGAATTACTTGGACCTACAACCCTTGAAAAGCTTGCCGCTTCCGTTGGTATCATCGGCGGTGCAGACGGCCCGACTGCAATTTTTGTAACATCAAAGCTTGCACCTAATTTCCTCGGACCGATTGCCGTTGCGGCATATTCATACATGGCGCTTGTACCGGTTATCCAGCCGCCTATTATGAAAGCTCTTACAACCAAAAAAGAGCGTATGATAGAAATGAAAGCTCTCCGCGAAGTAACAAGAACAGAAAAAGTTCTGTTCCCGATAATTGTTACTATCGTTGTATGGCTTATCGTTCCTTCCGCAGCTCCGCTTGTAGGATGTCTTATGCTTGGTAACCTTATTAAAGAATCCGGCGTTGCAGAAAGACTTTCAAAAACAGTTCAGAACGAGCTTATGAACATAGTTACAATTTTCCTTGGTGTATCGGTTGGTGCAACAGCAACTGCTTCTACATTCTTAAACCCGCTTACACTTATGATTATTGTAATGGGCGTTGTTGCTTTCGGTATGGGTACAGCAGGCGGCGTACTTCTTGCTAAGTTTATGAACCTGTTTACAAAGAACAAAATCAATCCTCTTATCGGTAGCGCAGGTGTTTCCGCAGTTCCAATGGCAGCACGTGTTTCTCAGGTTGTAGGTCAGAAAGAAAATCCGAAAAACTTCCTGCTTATGCACGCTATGGGACCAAACGTTGCCGGTGTTATCGGCTCCGCAATCGCAGCCGGCGCACTGTTGTCATTATTCGGCTAAGCCGAGTGGAATTGGAGGTATAAATTATGGCTACAGCACTTAAAATTACAGATACAATTCTTCGTGACGCTCATCAGTCACAGGCGGCAACACGTATGCGTATTGAAGATATGCTTCCCGCCTGCGAAATTCTTGACAAGGTTGGGTACTGGTCGCTCGAATGTTGGGGCGGCGCAACCTTTGACGCTTGTATGCGTTTCTTAAACGAAGACCCATGGGAAAGACTCCGCGCACTCAAAAAAGCAATGCCGAACACAAAACTGCAGATGCTTTTCCGCGGTCAGAACATCCTTGGATATAAACACTATGCAGACGATGTGGTTGAACAGTTCTGCAAAAAATCTATCGAAAACGGCATTGACGTTGTAAGGGTATTTGACGCGCTCAATGACCCGCGCAACCTTGAATCCGCAATCAAATTTGTTAAACACTACGGCGGTATGTGTGAAGCTGCAATCAGCTATACAACAAGCCCTGTTCATAACGAAGACTATTTCGTAAAGCTTGCTTCCGAGCTTGAAAAAATGGGCGCTGATACAATCTGTATCAAGGATATGGCAAACCTTCTTCTCCCCTATGATGCATACAGTCTTGTTAAAAAGCTCAAAGAAAACATATCTGTTCCGATTCACCTGCACACACATAACACAGCAGGTACAGGCGATATGACAAACCTTATGGCTGCTCAGGCAGGTGTTGATATTGTTGACTGTGCGCTTTCACCAATGGCAAACGGCACAGCAAACCCGTCAACAGAAGCTATGGTTGCTACACTTAAAGGAACTGAACGTGATACAGGTCTTGATCTTGTAACATTAAGTAAAGCAGCGGCTCATTTCCGCAAGGTTGCAGATAAAATGAAAGCCGCAGGCACACTTGACCCGAAAGTGCTTAACGTTGACCCGAACGCACTTTTATATCAGGTACCGGGCGGAATGCTTTCAAACCTTATTTCACAGCTTAAACAGCAGAATGCTGAAGATAAATATTACGAAGTTCTTGCAGAAGTACCGAGAGTACGTGAAGATTTCGGTTACCCGCCGCTTGTAACTCCTACCAGCCAGATTGTAGGTACACAGGCAGTTCTTAACGTTCTTATGGGAAGATATAAAATGATTTCAAAAGAATCAAAGGGTCTTCTTCGCGGTGAATACGGCAGACTTCCGGGAACAGTTAACGAAGAAGTGAGAAAGCTTTCTATCGGCGACGATGAGGTTATTACCTGCAGACCTGCAGACCTTATCGACCCAGAACTTGAAAAATACCGTCAGGAAACAAAGGATTTTGCAAAATCCGAAGAAGACGTACTCAGCTACGCACTCTTCCCACAGGTTGCAAAAAAATTCTTTGACGCAAGAGATAATGCTCCGGCAGAGGTTCCTGCATCAAATGACGGTGTAAGAACACTTTATATCGAGTATTAATTCTAAAAATGATTTGTCAAACTAAGTGCAACATTTTTTTGAGTTCGGACTCAAATAAATCTACTGGTTTTTGATAATTTAAAATCTTTTTGGGCCTGGAGTTAATCAACTCCAGGTTCTTTTTTAATGTTGATGGACTTACCCTCG
>JAFTSG010000006.1 GCA_017467445.1 Clostridia bacterium
CAAGAATTTGTGCAAAGAGGTTTTTAATAGATACTTCAAATCCTCCGGTATCGCCAAAATAATCATTGCTGTCATAGCTATCGTTAATCGCAATGAATCTCAACCCAGTATACGGGAATATTTCTTCTATGTAGTGTCCAATCGGATATATCTTTATCATCGGCAAAAGCAGAAGGCTTATCGTATGTCAATGCAAACTGTGCGTCATTCTGAATTGTCCAGCCGTTCATTGTTGCTCTCTTGAATGTTCTTGTGAGCATTGTTGCCGCCTGTTCACGATTCAGGAGTGTATTCGGTTCAAATGTGGTTGCCGATACACCTGTTGTAATTCCAAGATTGCATGATTCCATTTGCACTCATTAGTATTCTTTTGTTTTTTATAAATCTTAAAGAAAGAACAAAAAGAGTTTATGTCCTAATTGCTTGTATAGTTTTGGTGCTGAGCGTAATAGCTTTTTTATTAGGCTCAAATATGGAAGGCGTTGTCATTAGTACAGTTTTGTCTGTTTATATTGCATTCCTATTGTTTTTGCCTAAAACGAACCAGGCTACTTTAGCAATCACGATTATTTCTGCTATTGTTACAATTCTTATACAAATTTCAACTATCTGTAAATGGTTTAATAATTACGATTTAATTTATAGCGGTGATTTTCCAGAAATTCCTTTAGAAGTGGCAGATAGAATGTTTGTTACGGGTTTTAACGAAATAGGCATGGCTATTATAGTTTGTTGCTTGATTTGTTTAGCTTTTTCTATTCAATGTAATATGAGTAAAGAAACGCAAAATGAATACTCTACAACCGATAATCAGGATATTAAAAAATCAAAAATTAAATTTTGCAGAAAATGCGGATTTGAATTGATTGATGATAGTGAGTTTTGCAGTCAGTGCGGAACAGAAATTGTAATAATGGAACCAACTACAATCAAGAAGTGTGAACTGTGTAATAAAGAAACAACACAACTATATTACTGCGAAATAAAAGATGAATGTGGAACGAGATATCGTAATATATGTGGTGAATGTATATCAAAGCATGGGGCAAAGGTGAAAGAAAATGATTTGTAATAAATGTAATCATAAATTACCTGATGACAGTGATTTTTGTAGCCAGTGCGGCACAAAAATAATTAAAAGTGTGGAGATGATACAAAATGAAGTGCTATAATTGTGGACAACTTTTACCAGACGATAGCGAGTTCTGCCAATATTGTGGCAAAAGATTAGAAAAACACGTATCAATTCAGGAAAATTCAGTTGTTGAAAATGCAGAAGAAGTTATTGTTACTGATGAGGTAATTGAAACTGTAAAGCCTGTTTTACATAATTTAGAAGATACAACACCGGAAAAACCGGTAAAATCTATTATTAAAATTCAAACAGAAGAAACTGCTAAGAAATTGAAAGAAAACAAAAAAGTAAAAATCAGATTTTGCAAATTTTGTGGTGGTCAAATTGATTCACAAACCAAAAAATGTACTGGTTGCGGGAAACAATATTTTAAGGGAATAAAATTCAATAAGTTTTTGACCGCAGTGTTGATTTTGGTTGTTGCGTTATTGGTATCTATAATTCTAAATATTGTGCAATTTGTAAAAATAGATTCCCTTAATGGCTATAAACAATACTATATGGAAAGAGGATTACATTATCAATCAGAGATAGCTGATTTAAGAAAAGAAATAAAAGATAAAAATAATAAATTAAATTTTTATGAAAAATATGCAGTCATAGTTCCTGATGACGGTTCTAAAAAGTATCATATATATGGCTGTGATGATTTAGATACGTCTTCTTTTTGGATATACAACTATAATGCAGCAGAACAAGAGGGATACTATGCGTGTTCTAAATGTAATCCAGGGGAAACGGAATTAGATAGGTGGAAGAAAAAATATGGAGTAGGACAGTAATACATTTTAGTCCTGCCATTTACAAATATACAAAAACTATAATAAATTTAAATGAGAATTGATATGGACAAAAATTGTGCTTATTGTATGGAAAATGAACTTCTGGACGCGTTTGGGATTAAAATCTGCGAATTATCCCAGAGCAAGGTTTACTTGTTCAAGGAACAGAGCCACAAGGGACGCGTTATTGTTGCTCATAAAAAGCATGTGAGCGAAATCGTTGACCTTACAAAAGAAGAAAGAGAAGAATTTATTGAAGATATTGCAAAAGTATCAAATGCTATTCATAAAGCATTTGCACCGAAAAAGGTTAACTATGGTGCATACGGGGATACCGGATGCCATCTGCATTTTCATCTTGTTCCGAAGTATGAGGATGAGTTTGAATGGGGCGGAGTATTTGCAATGAATCCGCAGAGAGTGACTCTTTCTGATTCTGAATATGCCGAACTTATCCAGAAGATTAAAGAAAACTTATAATTAATTAGTGATAACTAAATAATTAAAAAAGGCAGCTTTCGCTGCCTTTTTTAATATCCTAATTCCTCGCCAACGAGGATTACTTTAATTCGGTTTTTGATGCGCTGGTGTGATGAAACGACATAACTGCAGCAGATACGTGCGTCAGACGGGCATCCTGAAAAGTCTGCGTTTTCTGCCGCTACGCATTTGCCTGTTTTACTGCAATATGTATCGCAGTTAAGGCGCATGCAGTTTTTTGGTGCTGTGATGGTTTTAACTCTTGTAATTGCCGCGTCGATATCTTTTACAATTTTATTTATGCCTGCAACGACAATAACGGATTTTGGTCCAAAAACAAGTGCCGCAACCCTGTTGCTGTTGCCGTCTACATTATAAAGCTCACCGTTTTCGGTGATGGCGTTAGCACTTAAAAAATATGTATCTGCGGAAAAAGAGTTTATATAGATTTCTCTTATATCTTCGGGAGTAAGTCCGTCTGAGTAACGGTCAAGGAAATTATAATCGCCGCTACGGAGAAGGTCGATAACGCCGCTTTCAAAAAGACTCATTGACCCGCCGACTGCAACTGTTTCGCCGGGGGAGATAAGCTCTTTTATTTTTGGCACAACGTCCGATATTTTGTCTACATATATGCCCTGCATATTATTTTTTTCGAGGGCAGAAAGAACTTTTTGTATTTTTTCGGTCATAGCAATTCTCCTATAAAAAAAGAGGCATACGCCTCTTTTTTAACTTTAAATTATTCGTGGTCGTGGCAACCGCAATCGCATTCGCAATCAAATTCAATTTCGATTTTTTCGCCGCAAACCTGGCAATAAATATCTTCATCGCTGTCGAGCAAATCTTCGTCAAGATAGATTTTGTTGCCGCATTTTTCACATGTGATTTCGTAATATTCCATATCATCATCTTCATCATCGAAATCTTCTGTGAGGTCGTCAAGAAGCTCTTCCACGTCTGTCTGTCTTTCATCAAGGTCATCAAGTTCTGATGCCATTTCATCAATAAGGTCAAGCATTGCAAGAAGAAGTTTTCCTTCGTTTGTATCTTCGTTAATCTTCAGTCCGTCTGCAAGACCCTGAAGATAAGAAGCTCTTTCAGTAAGGTAAGACATATAAAACACTCCTTTATTAAATTATACTCTTTCCATGTATTCGCCTGTACGTGTGTCAATTCTGATTTTGTTACCGATTTCAACGAAAAGGGGAACATAAACAGTTGCACCTGTTTCAACAGTAGCCGGTTTTGTTGCGCCTGTAGCTGTATCGCCTTTAAAACCAGGTTCTGTTTCTGTAACTTCAAGTTCAACAAAGTTCGGCGGTTCAACACCGAATACACTGCCTTTGTAAGAAAGAACTTTAACTGTCATATTTTCTTTAAGGAACGGCAACGCAGCTTCAAGAATGTTTGTGTCAAGCGGAAGCTGTTCGTATGTTTCTGTATCCATAAAGTAGTAAAGTTCACCATCGTTATATAAGTATTCCATATCTTTACGTTCGATATGCGCTTTCGGCATTTTATCTGTGGGGTTGAAAGTTTTTTCAATAACCCCGCCTGTTATAACGTTTTTAATTTTTGTTCTTACAAACGCTGCACCTTTACCCGGTTTAACGTGCTGGAACTGAATAATCTGGAACACGTTTCCGTCCAGTTCAAATGTAATGCCGTTTCTAAAATCACCTGCTGATATCATCTTAAGTAACCTCCGTAAGTTATTATTACTTTATATTTTACACTATTTTTCCATAAAGTTCAAGTATTTTTTATATATTTATAAAATTATTAGCTCTTTTGATGCTTCGCAAAGGATTTTTACTCCGTTTTCCGTTACGAGAACAGTATCTTCAATGCGCACTCCGAAACAGTTGTCAAAATAAACGCCGGGTTCAACCGTAACAATCATACCTTTTTGTAAGGTGTCCGTTCCTTTCGGACCGAGAGTGGGCGCTTCGTGTACTTCTGTACCTACACCGTGACCGAGGGAATGACCGAAAAATTCTTTATACCCGAACATATCAAGAAGGTTTCTTGATATACCGTCAATTTCGCTGCATATTTTACCGGGGGCAACAAGCGAAAGCATTTTAAGCTGTGTGAAATGCACTGCATCATACACGCGGCGCTGCTCGCTTGTAATATTGCCTACGGCAACAGTTCTTGTTATATCGCTGCAATATCCGTTATAAAGACATCCGAAATCCATAACAACAAAATCGCCGATTTCAATTTTCTTTTCGGAAGCGGTGCCGTGCGGTTTTGCAGAGTTTGCACCCGAAGCAACAACCGATTCAAACGATGTGCCGCTTGCGCCGTTTTTACGCATATAATATTCAAGCTCGGCGGCAATTTCACATTCCGCCACGCCGGGACGGATTTTGTCAAGCACGTTATGAAATGCGCCTACGGCAAGTTCCGCAGCTTTTGTAAGATTTGCAATTTCTGTATCATCCTTGATGATTTTAAGAGATGCTACAAGCCCTGCCGTGCTAACAAGCTCGGCTCCGCGGATATTGCGTTTCATAGCGGAATATACCGCATTTGAAATAACCCTGTCTTCAATGCCGAGGCGGGCTATGCCATGTTTTATTATTATATCGTTTATTATATTATAAATTCCTTCTTTTATGTCCCTGATTGTATAAAAGGGACACTCTTCTGCCGCCTGCTGAAGATAGCGGAAGTCACAGATTATATATGCCGCATCAAGCGTAATAAGGAGATCACCCTCCGAACCTGAAAATCCGCTTAAATAAAAGACATTTGTACGATCGGAAATGATGATGCCATTAAGGTTTTCCTGCACCATTTTTCTTCGCAGTGCGGAAAGTCTGTTACTTATCATTTTTTGCCACCCTTTCAATAATCAGTTTAACGCCCTCAATATAGCTATCCCTACCGAGTCCTGCAATCTGACCAATACAGTTTGGTGCGATAACGCTTATTTTGCGGAAATCCTCTCTCTCGTGAATGTTTGAAAGATGAACTTCTGCTACAGGGATGTCAATACAGTCAATAGCATCTGCAATTGCATAGGAATAATGCGTGTATGCGCCTGCATTCATTACAATTCCGTCATATTTTCCGATTGATTCGTGAAGTGCGTCAATTATTGCACCCTCGTGGTTTGACTGAAAAAATGAAAAGTTTATTTCAGGAAAAGATGCTTTTATATATTCATTTACATCATCAAGAGTCTCAGTGCCGTAATATTTCGGGTCGCGACGTCCGAGCATATTGAGATTGGGACCGTTTATTATAAGAATGTCCATTAAAATCCCGCCTTTCGTATAAATATATAGTATCATATCCGGCATATTTTTGCAAGTGGTTTTGTGACAGTGTGGTAATAATTATACTCAGATAAATAAAAAATCGGGCAATGCCCGATTTGTTTAATTAATCTTATTTTCAAACTTTGTTCTTGTCTGTGATATTTTGTTATCTTCAGCCTGCGTTACGGAATACCATCCTCGGCTTGTAAGCTCGTTGAAAATATAAGTCTGCATAGCGTGATTATCTTTTAAAATATCAAGAAATGTCTTTTTAAGATTTGTATTAACGCATTCGCTTGCGAATGTGTTGTAAAGTCCGGAAATATTTTTTTCTGATGTAAGTGCATCGGTTAAAAAATATTGTTCATCCATTTTCAAATTCATATATACCTCCTATTGCAACTGTGTTAACAGACAGGCATAAGCCTGTGAGTGCTTTGATACAAGAAAATCAAACTTTTCTTTGATTGCGTTGTCAGTGCATAAAGAGGCATAGCTCTGATATTTTTTGATTATTATATCTTCCTGAGTTAAAAGGTCTTCAAGACCGGTAAGCTCTTTTGAAGTAAGTGCCATAATAATTCCCATAGCCTTTCTGCCCGCAAAGATTAATAAAGACACTACCTTATAGCGGGCAGACAAGGCGTGTAATGGGAATTATGCCCATGTGCGTTTTAAACGCACGGGCTTAAATCCCGCCGGAGGCTTAACGTGATTTTTCACGTTAACATCCTCCTTGAATTTGGTAGAAGTAGTATTGGCATAAAAGCTTCTTTTTATTCAAAAACCAGTATTTCGATAGAATAAATCAAATTGATACGAATATATATTACTAAAAAGAAAAATGAAAGAGGGACAAAAAATGGCAGACAAAAATGGCGGAATAAACAATATTATTCTTGAGAGCAGAAGAAAGCTTTCGGTGCTTGGAGTAGAAGACCTTGACAGTTTTGATGAGCGAGGGGCTATTGTTTATACCAATATGGGAATTCTGGAGGTTAAGGGGGCGAATATTCACCTTAATAAGCTTGACCTCGAAGCGGAAGAAGTTATACTTGAGGGTGAATTTGATTCTTTAGCATATGTTGATGAAACTGCATCAAAGAAAAAAGGATTTTTTGCAAAATTGATGGGGAATGAATAATGCCTGTAGATGTAAACGCCCAGACAATTCAGTTTTTTTCATGCGCGCTGTCGGGCGGAGCAATAGGGGTTTTATATAACTTATTTGCCGCAATCCGCCGCGGATTTTCGTTTGGACGGATTGCCACTTTTTTTGCAGATGGATTTTTCTGGGTTGCGGGAACTGTAGTTTTCTTTTGTATTTTGCATATTTCCTGCAGTGGAGAAATTACGTGGTACGGACTTCTCGGCGTCATTCTGGGGATGGTACTTTATCTTGCGTCGGCAAGCAGAATTGTATACCCCGTTTTGCTCGGGCTTGTAAAATTGATAAAGAAGCTTTTAAAGTTTTGTATGAAGATTTTTATTATGCCGTTTTATAAAATATTTAAAGTGCTTTCAAAGCTTTTTAAACCTGTGAAAAAACTTGCACAAAATACACGAAAAAAAACATCTAATTTTGTTAAAAATAACGTTGAAAAAATAAAGAGACTTGGTATATTATTAAAGAAGATATAATTAACATTAAAATGGAGTATTATTTATGAAAATTCTTAACATATTAAGCAACAAGTTTGTGCTTATTGTACTGAGTTTCGTGTTTTTAATATATTTCACTGTAACAATGATAGGTCAGAGTAAAACTATTGATGCCAATAAGGCGGTGCTTGACCATTATAACGAAAGCCTTGCCCAGCAACAGGCTGTTGAACAGGAAATTAACGAAGAAGAAAGTCTTGTAGGAACAGACGAATATGTTGAATCAATTGCGCGTGATACCTTGGGGCTTTGTAAAACCAACGAAAAAATTTTTGTAGACACTAAAGAATAGTACTTGAAGGAGGAGCATTTGGGGTATGCCGCTTAAGCAGGGAGAAATTGTAGAAGGCAAAGTAAAAAGGGTTGCGCCATTTGGAGCATTTGTAGAGGTTAATGGAGAAACAGGGCTTGTACATATTTCGGAAATTTCAATTGATTATGTTCAGGACATTAACGATTACGTTAAAGTAGGGGACAGCGTAAAGGTTAAAGTTATGTCTCTTGAAGAAAAAGGTAAAATAAACCTTTCAATCAAGAAAGTTCTTGAAGAGGAAAGAAAAAAATCCTGCAGACCCGCAGAGGTTGACTGGTCGGCAAATTCCAATAAGACAAACATGTCTTTTGAAGATATGCTTTCAAAATTTAAACAGGAAAGCGATAAAAAAATCAGCAGCCTTAAGCTTACAAAAGAACCCAGAAAAAGGCGCGGGATTCAGTAAAATCAATAAATAAAGACCATTGCAAAATGGTCTTTTTCTTTTTGCCTGTAAATATAATATACTAAATATTTATAAGCAAAGGAGAGATGAACTGTGTGGCATAATATGTCCGCAAACGAAATAATCGAAAAACTGGGTACTCAGAGTGCTGTGGGTCTTACAAGAAAAGAAGCACAAGATAGACTTTTGGAATATGGAAAAAATGTTCTTGAAAGCTCAAGGCGGGTCAGTGTTTTTAAACGATTTTTGGCACAGCTATGCGATTATATGGTAATAATTCTTATAATTGCGGCAATGGTTTCGCTTGCTCTTTCAATAATTTCCGGCGAAGCCGATTTTTTTGAACCGGCAATGATTCTTCTGATTGTTGTTTTGAATGCAACCATAGGCGTTGTTCAGGAAAGTAAATCCGAACATGCTCTTGAAGCGCTTAAAAAGCTATCGGCACCTACTGTAAAGGTACTGCGCGGCGGCGAGCAGCAAACAGTGGAAAGCAGCCTCGTTGTTCCGGGGGATATAGTTTATCTTGAAGCGGGCGACTTTGTTCCCGCGGATGCAAGAATTATTTCTTCAAACGGACTTAAAACCGACGAATCTTCCCTTACGGGGGAATCAATGGATGTGGAAAAATCGTCGTCTGTAATATATGATAAAACCCCTGCACTCGGCGATATGAGAAATATGGTTTTTGCAAATACCGTTGTAACCGGCGGAAGAGGGATAGCGGTTGTTACAGAAACCGGCATGAATACAGAAACCGGTAAGATTGCAGGTATGCTTATTGAGGGAGATACGCCCGCAACTCCGCTTCAGCAGCGCCTTGCAAAAACAGGTAAAACCCTTGGTATAGGCGCACTTATAATATGCGGCATTATATTTTTAATGGGAATTCTGAAACGAATTCCTGCTTTTGATATGTTTATGACTTCAGTAAGCCTTGCAGTAGCGGCAATTCCCGAGGGACTTCCTGCCATTGTTACTGTAATGCTTTCGCTGGGTGTGCAGAAAATGGCAAAGAAAAATGCCATTATCCGCAAGCTTCCGGCAGTTGAAACCCTTGGCAGCGCAAGTGTGATATGCAGTGATAAAACAGGGACACTTACACAGAATAAAATGACGGTTACTGAAATTTTTGGCGACAGAAAAAAGGTGGCAGAGCTTTGTGCGCTTTGCAATAACAGTTCGGGACCTACAGAAACGGCACTTCTTAAATCGGCTGCGGAATACGGGCTTAATAAAGAGGGACTTGATATGGTGTTTCCGAGAATTACGGAAATTCCGTTTTCTTCAGAGAGAAAGCTTATGACTACTGTACATAAAATCGGTGGCGGATACAGAGTTATTACAAAGGGTGCACCATTTGCGGTGCTTGATGCATGCAGTATTTCCGAATTCGAAAAAGAAACTGTTGTTGTCGCAGCAGAAGAAATGGCAAAAAAGGCACTGCGCGTTATTGCGTGTGCATATGCGGATTTTACTGATATGCCGCAAAACCCGGAGAAAAACTTAACGTTTGTTGGGCTTTGCGGAATGATTGACCCGCTTCGTCCCGATGCCGCCGAAGCGGTAAAAATATGCAGACGTGCAGGAATTAAGGTGGTTATGATAACAGGTGACCATGAACAGACAGCTATTGCAATTGCGCAAAAGGCAGGTATTTTTAAACAGGGAGATTTATCGGTTACAGGGAAAATATTAAATCAGATGTCCGACGATGAGCTTGCAGCGAATATACATAAATACAGCGTTTTTGCAAGGGTAACGCCGGAGCATAAGGTGCGTATTGTAAAGGCATTTCAGGCAAAGGGCGAGGTTGTTGCAATGACGGGCGACGGCGTAAATGATGCGCCTGCGCTTAAAAGTGCGGATATCGGCTGTGCTATGGGAAAAACCGGAACAGATGTTGCACGCGGCGCGGCTGATATGGTGCTTACTGACGATAATTTCAGTACCATTGTTGAAGCAGTGCGCGAGGGCAGGGGAATATATTCCAATATAAAACGTGCCACGCATTTTCTGCTTTCCAGCAATGTAGGCGAGATAATAACCATATTTGTGGCAATGCTTTTTGGTTGGGAAACCCCGCTTATTGCAGTTCAGCTTTTATGGATTAACCTTGTAACAGACTCACTTCCGGCAATTTCGCTTGCGGTTGAAAATCCTGATAAGGGAATAATGGAAAATAAACCCATAAACAGACGAAAAAGTCTGTTTGCAGATGGCGCCGGATTCAGTATCTTTGTAGAAGGTATAATGATTGGCGGACTTGCACTCCTGGCATTTTTTATAGGCACAAGAATTATGGGAAGTCTTGAAACCGGCAGAACAATGGCGTTTGCAACGCTTGGACTTTCACAGCTTATTCATGCGTTTAATGAACGAAGTGACCGCTCGGTATTTAAAATCGGGCTTTTCAGCAATAAATATATGGTAGGGTCATTCATTATCTGCGGGCTCATGCAGGTGCTTGTTATTGCTATAGCACCGATTGCCGCTATATTCGGGGTTGTTCCGCTTAATATGATAGAGTGGGTTCTGGTATTGGGACTTGCGTTGCTGCCGCTTATAACAATTGAAATTGAAAAAGCACTTAAAAAATAACCGTTATTGACTTTTTGGGGTGAATAGGGTATACTATTTTATATAAAAATTTGGAGGAAAAGTATGCTTTGTTCACGATGCGGAAAAAATATAGCAGTAGTATTTTTAGGCGACGGAAACAACCCATCGGCACCTGCGCAGGCACTTTGTGTAACCTGTGCAAGAGAGCTGGGAATTCCGCAGGTCGATAAAATGATACAACAGCTGGGTCTTGACCCGGAAGAAATAGAAAAAGAAATGAGCGCCCTTATGGAAAATATGGACGATATTGATATGGGCGAGCTTGAAAATATGAACCCTATGGAAATGATGGAAAAACTGCTTGGCGAAACCGGTGCGGGCGATGGCCCGGCGGCTCAGCCAGAGAAGGAAGATAAAAAGGATTCAAAAAAGAAAAATAAAGAGAAACCGAAGTTCTTGGAAGAATACAGCGTAAACCTTACAAAAAAAGCGCGTAATGGTGAGATTGACAGGGTTATTGGCAGAAACACCGAGATTGCAAGAGTAATCCGTGTGCTTAACAGACGTAACAAAAACAACCCTGTTTTAATTGGTGAACCGGGTGTCGGCAAAACTGCCATTGCAGAAGGGCTTGCTCTTCGTATAGAAGAAAAAGATGTGCCCGCAAAGCTTTTCGGATATGAGGTATTTCTTGTTGACTTTGCGGCGCTTGTTGCAGGAACACAGTTCCGAGGTCAGTTTGAGGCAAGACTTAAAAAACTGATTGAAGAGGTGAAATCACGCGGTAACGCCATACTCTTTATTGACGAAATTCATAATATTGTAGGCGCAGGCGACACCGAAGGCGGCGCAATGAGTGCGGCAAATATACTGAAGCCTGCTCTTGCAAGAGGAGACATTCAGGTAATCGGCGCAACAACGCTTGACGAATACCGCAGAAAAATTGAAAAAGACCCTGCACTCGAACGCAGGTTCCAGCCGGTATTTGTTGACGAACCGTCGGTTATGGACAGTATTGAAATTTTAAAAGGAATTAAAGATTATTACGAGGATTATCATCAGGTAAGTATAAGCGATGAAGTAATAAAATCCTCCGTACTTCTTTCCGAAAGATATATTCAGGACAGATTTTTGCCCGACAAAGCAATTGACGTAATTGACGAAGCGTCATCAAAAGTAAATCTTGAAAACCGTGTGCTTATTGACATAAAGCTAATTGATGAAAAATTAAAAGCACTTGAACTTCAGCGTCAGGAAATAGATGCCGAGGATTATGAAAAAGCGGCAGAACTTAAAAAACTTGAATGTCAGTATAACGATGAATTAGTACGACTGAATGGCGGTGAAAAAATTAAACCCGTAACAGTTGACGATGTTGCAGAAGTAATTGAGTTGTGGACGAAAATTCCTGTTCATAAGCTTACTGAAGTGGATTCCAAAAAGCTTTCCGAACTGGAAGAAAATCTGCATAAACGCGTTATAGGACAGAATAAAGCAGTTGAAGAGGTTGCACGTGCGGTGCGCCGCAAACGTGCCGGCATTGAGGTTAAACGTAAACCTGTTTCGTTCATATTTGCAGGTCCTACAGGAGTTGGAAAAACCGAGCTTGTAAAAGCTCTTGCCGAATGTGTGTTTGGCTCTGAAGAGGCTCTTATCCGCGTAGATATGTCGGAATATATGGAAAAACATTCAGTTTCAAAGCTTATCGGCTCACCTCCGGGATATGTAGGCTATGACGAAGCAGGTCAGCTTACCGAACGTGTGCGCAGAAATCCGTATTCTGTAATCCTACTTGATGAAATTGAAAAAGCGCATGAGGATGTGTTCAACATATTCCTGCAGGTGCTTGACGACGGCAGAATTACCGATTCGCAGGGAAGAGTAATCAATTTTGAAAATACAATTATTGTAATGACAACAAATGCAGGCTCGCAGCTTTCAGCAGGTAGTATGGGCTTTGAATCCGAAGGAGGATAAAGTCGCTACGAAAAAGTTTTAAGTCAGATGTTTCGTCCGGAATTCATCAACAGAATTGATGAAATTGTGGAATTTGAATATCTTGAAAAAGATGAGCTTTTACAGATTGTTTCGCTTATGCTTTACGACCTTGTAAAAGGACTTGCGGAAAAAGGTATAACAGCAGATATAACAGATGCGGCAAAAGCACTTGTTGTGGAAAAAGGATATAAACGTAAGTTCGGTGCCCGTCCTATGCGCAGAATTATTATGAAGTATATTGAGGACGAAATTGCAAAGATTATCATAAGCGGGGCGCTTGCTGATGCGGATAAAATAACAGTAGATGCTTCGAATGACGAATTTGTACTGAAATATGAATGATTTTTAACAGCTTGTTCATAATTTAGTCAAATTTAAATAGTATAATAAATGCGAGAAGATAAAATCGGAGGTACAAATATGTCTGAATATAACGATTATAAATGGTATGACGAAAACAGCAACGATGAAAATACTGCCATGCATTTTTATACTGAAACGGTAACAGAAAAGAAAAAAGAAAAAAGAAAATACAGGATGAAAGATATTCGTATGTGTGTGATGGCAGCTGTTATGATGACAAGTGTTTCAAC